>JANDLU010000003.1 GCA_024330215.1 Candidatus Gaiellasilicea maunaloa | reverse complement strand
GGAGTGAAGCCGAAGCGGCGCTCGCGTCGCTGCGGACACTCCTGGCGCAGCTGGGTCTTGAGCCCAAGGCACGGCCGCGCTCGCGCGCTCGGCGAGGAGGCGCTCGCGGTCGCGCGCAGCGAGGGAGACCAGGATCAGACGTCGATCTCGCTGCACAATCTCGGACGAGCCGCCCTGAACGAGGGGCGTCTCGACGACGCGCGGCGGCGCCTGCGCGAGAGCCTGGAGCTCAGCGCCGGGCTCGGGTACAAGGAAGTGATCGCCTACTGTCTGGAGGGAATCGGCGAGCTCGCGGCGGTCGCCGGACACGAGCGCGACGCCGCACGGCTGCTGGGAGCGGGGATCGCGATGCTGGAGCACCTCGGGATTCCGATCGGGCCGGAGGAGCGAAACGGCTACGAGCGTGCCGTGTCTCGGCTGCAGCTCGGGCTCGGAGAGGACGCCTTCGCCCGGCTGGAGGCCGAAGGACGGGAGCTGCCGCTCGCGCAGGCGATCGCAGAGGCGGTCGAGGTCGTCGGACAGGTTGCCCTGTGACCAAACGGGCGACCGGGCTAGAGACGTAGCTCCAGGAGGACGACGTCTCGCCAGGTGCCGCCGAGCCTGCCGATCCGCTCGCGGACTCCGACCTCCCGGAAGCCGAGCGAGCGATGGAGAGCGAGGCTCGCCTCGTTCTCCGGAAAGATGCCCGCCTGGAGCGTCCAGAGGCCGCCGGTGCGCGCGCTCTCGACAAGGGCGGCGAGGAGGGCGCGGCCGACCCTTTGGCCGCGCGCTCCGGCGGCCACGTAGACGCTGACCTCGGCGACGCCGGCGTACGCGGGCCGGTGCGAGTACGGGGAGAGTGCGGCCCAGGCGACCACGCCGGTCTCGTCGGACGCTACGAATCGATGCTCTGCGAGATGGCCCGCGTCCCACGCCTGCCACGTTGGAGCTGCGGTCTCGAAGGTCGCGAGCCGCGTCGCGATTCCCTCCGCGAAGATGGCAACTACGGCGGGCCAGTCGGCCTCGCGCAACGGTTCGATCCGCATCAGGCTGACAGTAAGCTCCTCGCATGTCCCGTTGGGCCACCTTCGACTGCTATGGCACGCTGATCGACTGGAACGCCGGGATCGGCGGCGTGCTCGAGCGTCTCTGGGGTTCCGAGATCGGGGGTGCGGAGCAGGCGCCGGAGCTCCTGCGCCGCTTCCACGAGCTCGAGCCCGAGGTCCAGGCCGAGCGCTACCGCTCCTATGCCGAGGTGCTGACGCTCACGCTCGAGCGGCTCGCGAACGAGGTCGGCTACGGGATCCCCGAGGGGGAGAGCGGCGCCCTGCCGCAGTCGCTCCCGGACTGGCCGCCCTTTCCGGAGGTCCCCGAGGCGCTCGCCGAGCTTCGCACCCGCGGTTGGAGCCTCGCGATCCTCTCCAACTCGGATCGCGACCTGATCGCCGCCTCGCAGAAGCAGCTCGGCGTCCCGTTCGACCTCGTGGTCGTCGCCGAGGACGTCGGCTCCTACAAGCCTGAGCACGGACACTGGCAGCGCTTCGACGAGCTCACCGCCGATCGCGAGCACCACGTTCACGTCGCCGCGAGCCTGTTCCACGACATCGCGCCGAGCAAGGAGCTCGGTCTCAAGACGGTGTGGATCAACCGGCTCGGCGAAAGGGCGAAGCACGATCCGGACGTCGAGCTGCCCGATCTCTCCGGTCTGCCGAGCGCGCTCGACGAGCTCGTCCCGCGGTGAACGTCCGCCGGCCCGACGCTGGCGATCTCGACGCCGTGCTCGAGCTGATGCGCGCAGCCGACATCGCCGTCGCCGGCGACTCGGACTGGACGGCGAGCGAGCTCGTCGAGACCTGGGCCGACCTCGATCTGGCGCGCGACGCGTGGGTGCTCGAGCTGGACGGCAGAGTCGTCGGCTATGCCGACTTCTCGACGAGAGGCGGCCGACTGAACGCGGACGGTTACGTCCAGCCGGAGCTCCGCGGCCGCGGGATCGGCTCGGAGATCGTTCGCCTCACCGAGGAGCGGGCGAAGGAGGAGGAGTCGAACGTGCCGGCCGGCGAGCGGGTCTATCTCCAGAACGCGACCCTGAACCAGGACGAGCTCACGGTGAGCTTCTACCGCGAGCGCGGCTACGAGGCGGTGCGCGGATTCCGTGGCATGGTGATCGAGCTCGAGGAGGCGCCGGTGCCCGCCGCGGTGCCCGGGATCGAGATCCGCCCATACCGTCATCCCGACGAGGCGCGCACCTACCACGCCGCCCACCAAGAGTCGTTCGCCGGCCATTGGGAGCATCGCCCGACTCCCTGGCAGGAGTGGGAGAAGAAGTGGTTCGGGCGCGAGACGTTCGACCCAACGCTCTGGTGGGTCGCCGCGGACGGCGAGGAGATCGCGGGTCTCGTCTTCGGCGAGCAGCGTCGTGACCCCGATCAGGGCTGGGTGGACGTGCTCGGCGTGCGGCCGGCCTACCGGCGCCGCGGGATCGCGGAGGCGCTCCTTACGACCGCGTTCGCCGAGTTCTTTCGCCGAGGCGAGCGCAAGGTCGGCCTGGGCGTCGATGCCGAGAGCCCGACCGGCGCGACCCGAGTCTACGAACGCGCCGGAATGCGGACGCTCTGGCATGCGATCGTCTACGAGAAGGAGTTGCGTGCAGCTCGTGAGCCGACGCGCGAGGATGCGCGGGAGCTCCGGACGTGAGCCGCCTTCGCGCCCGCTGTCCCGATTGTCGGACGCTCACCGCGGTCGCGATCGGCCCCGAGTACCAGTGCCACTCGTGCGGCCGCGAGTTCGCTGCCGGGCTCGTGCGTGTCCCGCGCGCGTGGGGAGACGGCGGCGAAGCGATGGTCGAGGCCGCGTGGCTCGAGCTTCCCTATCCCGAGACGGGCGTCGTCGAGGCCTCCTCGCTCGCCGAGCAGACGCTGATGGTCGCAGCCGAGCTTCCCGACCGCCCGCTCGTCCTCGGCGGCTGCTGCTGCGCGCACATGGGAGCGATCGAGCGACTTGCGTCGGGCGAGGAGCCGCTCGCCGTCGTCTGGATCGACGCGCACGGTGACCTGAACACTCCAGCCGGCTCGCCGTCCGGGAATGCCTGGGGGATGCCGTTGCGGCTGCTGCTCGACGACGGCGCGATCGAGCCCGCGAACGTCGCGCTCGTCGGTGCGCGGAACCTCGACCCGGCCGAGGTCGAGTTCATCGCGACCTCGGGGCTCCACACGGGCGACGGGGCGGTCGAGCGGGCGCTCGGAGGTACGGGTGCCGTGTACGTCGCACTCGACGGCGACTCGGTCGAGCCGGACGAGCTCGCAGTCTTCATGCCCGAGCCGAACGGGTTCCGGCTCGCCGAGCTCGAGGAGCTGCTGCGCTCGATCGCGGTCAGCTCGACCGTGGCGGGTGCCGGGCTCTCCGGCCTCGTGGGCGATCCGGCGAATGTGCCGAAGCTCACGCGGCTCTGCGCCGCCCTCCACCTCTGACCTCCCTCTCTGCAACCTCGGACGGCGGGAGCAGGTCTAAGATCAGGCATGGTCGAAGCAAGCAGGATCGACGTCTCCATCGAGCACAAGCACGCACCGGAGCCGCCGCCGAAGAAGCACCCGAACACGTGCCCGACCTGCGGCTCGCACTTTCGCGACGACGAGCTCGACGCGGCCCTCCGGGTCTGCACGCACTGCGACCACCACTTCCCGGTGAAAGCGCGCAAGCGGATCGAGCAACTCGCCGATCCCGGGAGCTTCGTGGAGGAGGCCGCCGAGCTTCGATCGGCCGACCCGCTCGACTTCTTCGACCTCCGCTCCTACAAGGATCGACTCGCGGAGGCCGAGGTCGCGACCGGGCTCGGCGACGCGCTCCTGATCGGGAGCGCCACGATCGAGGAGCAGTCGTGCGAGCTGGCGGTGATGGACTTCTCGTTCATGGGCGGCTCGATGGGCTCGGTGACGGGCGAGAAGTTCGCGCGCGCCTGCGAGAGCGCGGCGGCAGCGGGAATCCCGCTCGTCTCGATCTCGGCCTCGGGCGGCGCCCGGATGCAGGAGGGAATCCTCGCGCTGATGCAGATGCCGAAGACTGTCTGCGCCGTCGAGGAGCTGCACGAGTCCGGCTGCGCTCTCCTCAGCGTGATGGCCCACCCGACGACGGGCGGCCTGCTCGCGAGCTTCGCGAGCTTGGGTGACGTCCTCCTCGCCGAGCCGGGCGCGCTGATGTCATTCGCCGGTCCGCGCGTCGTCGCCCAGACCACGCGGGAGAAGCTGCCCGACGACTTCGGCCTCGCCGAGTCCAATCTCCGGTTCGGACACGTCGACGCGATCGTCCGCCGATCCGAGCTGCGCCCGACGCTCGCGCGTCTGCTGCGGCTCTTCGGGGAGCGCTGAGTGGCCAACGATGCAGAGATTCGACTCAGGGATCGGTTGAGCAAGTTGAGCGGACTCGACCTCCTGCGCGGCGCCCGGCTCTCCGGCGAGCTCGAGCGACTGAAGCGGCAGATCGATCGGATCGAGGCCGAGCCGACCGACGAGGAGATCTGGAGCAAGGTCGAGCTCGCCCGGCACGAGGAGCGCCCGTACACCCTCGACTACGTGGAGCGGCTCTTCGACGACTGGTTCGAGCTCCACGGCGACCGCGGTCGTGGCGACGACGCTGCGCTCGTCGCCGGGATCGGCAAGCTCGAGGGCCGCACGCTGGCGCTCGTCGGGCACCAGAAGGGCCGCGACATCAAGGAGCGGTCGAACCGGAATTTCGGGATGGCCTATCCGGAGGGCTACCGGAAGGCGATGCGGGTGATGGAGATCGCCGAGCGCCACGGCTGCCCGCTCGCGACTTTCGTGGACACGCCCGGCGCCTACCCGGGAGTCGCGGCCGAGCAGCATGGCCAGGGCGGCGCGATCGCCCGCTCGCAGGCCGCGATGGCGCGGTTGAAGGTGCCGACGGTGGCGTGCATCATCGGCGAGGGCGGCTCCGGGGGTGCGGTCGCGATCGCGCTCGCCGACACCGTCCTCATGCAGGAGAACGCGATCTACTCGGTGATCTCGCCCGAGGGTTGCGCAGCGATCCTCTGGCGCGACGCCGGCGAGCGGCAGAAGGCAGCGGCGGCCTTCAAGCCAGACGCCGCCCATTGCCTCGAGCTCGGCGTGATCGACGGGATCGTCCCCGAGCCCGTGGGCGGTGCGCACGAGAGCCACGACGAGGCGGCGAGGCTGCTCGGAGCGGCGCTCGCAGACGCCTTCGACGGCCTCGAGGGCGTTCCACAGGCCGAGCTGCGGGCGCGGCGGCGGCAGAAGTTCCGCTCGATGGGCGTGCTCGCCTGACCGATCCGGCTTTCCACATCTTCCACAGGCTTTTCCCCCGGCCGGGATCGGGATCGGAACCGGCCCGAGAATGCGTTGAGGCCGGCAACCGCCGACCTCAACAGGACCCCCGCTGGTGCTGTCCATTCCCGAGCCCGGGCGGCCGAAACATCTGCCGCGAGCCGGTCGCACGAGCCTGATGCCGGCCCGCGACTATCGCGAGAAGCGCGATCCGGCGAGGACGCCCGAGCCGTTCGCGGGAGATCGTGCTCCCGCAGCCGCGGCCGACGGAGGCTCGATCTTCGTCGTCCAGCGCCATGACGCGACCCGGCTCCACTACGACTTCCGGCTCGAGCGCGACGGGGCGCTCGCGAGCTGGGCCGTCCCGAAGGGCGTTCCGCTCGAGTCCGGCACGCAGCACCTCGCCGTCCACGTCGAGGATCATCCGCTCGAGTACGCGAGCTTCGAGGGCGAGATCCCGAAGGGCAACTACGGCGCCGGGACGGTCGAGATCTGGGATCGCGGCACCTACGACCTCGTGGAGGAGAAGCGCGACGGCGGCCTGACCGTGCGTCTCCACGGCGAGCGGCTGCAGGGGCTCTGGACGCTCGTGCCCGCGAAGCTCTCGGGAGATCCCAAGAACTGGCTGCTGGTCCGAAAACGAGACGGAGTCTCGTTTTCGGAGAGGAAGAGCTACAAGCCGATGCTCGCAACGCTCGCGAGCGACGTTCCGTCCGGCGCGGGTTGGCTCTTCGAGGTGAAGTGGGACGGCTATCGGGCGCTCGCGACGATCCGGGGCGGCGAGATCGACCTGCGCAGCCGCAACGACAACCCGCTCGGGGAGCGATTCCCCAGCGTGGTACGTGCGCTCGAGCGCAGCCTCCGTACCCCCGACTGCGTGCTCGATGGCGAGGTCGTCGCGGTGGGCGAAGACGGGCGCGCCACCTTCTCGGCGATGCAGCAGGGGAAGGAGGGCACGGTTTACCTGTACGTCGCGTTCGATCTGCTCGAGGTGGAAGGCGAGGCGCTCGTCGGGCTGCCCCTCAGCGAGCGCCGCGAGCGCCTCGAGGCCGTCGTCGACCTCCGGCGCGGCGGCGTCCAGCTCTCGGATGCCTTCGACGACGGCGCGGCGCTCTTCCAGGCGGCGCAGGCGCAGCACTTCGAGGGAATCCTCGCCAAGCGCGCCGACTCCCGCTACGAGCCGGGCAAGCGCTCGCGGGCCTGGCTCAAGATCAAGACCCACGGTCGTCAGGAGTTCGTGATCGCCGGCTACACGAAGGGCCAGGGACGACGCACGGGGCGGTTCGGCTCGCTGCTCCTCGCGGTCCGGGAAGAGGGCGGGCTCCGCTACGTGGGGAACGTCGGCACCGGGTTCAACGACGCGGAGATCCAGAAGCTCCAGGCGCTGCTGCGGCCGCTCGAGCGCACGAGCACTCCGTTCGACGTGGCACCGAGGCTGGCGAAGGTGCGCAAGGCCGACATCGTCTGGGTCGAGCCCGAGCTCGTCTGCGAGGTCGAGTTCATCGAGTGGACGCACGACGGCCGACTCCGGGCGCCCTCTTATCAGGGGCTGCGCGAGGACAAGCGCCCCGAGGAGGTGCGACGCGAGGTCGAGCCGATCGGCCCGGAGGTGCGACGCGGGAAGCGGGTTCTCAAGCTCTCCAACCTCGACAAGCCGTTCTGGCCGGAAGAGGGGATCACGAAGGGCGACCTGCTCACCTACTACCGCGACATCGGGCCTGTGCTGCTGCCCCACCTGCGCGACCGGCCGTTCACGATGAAGCGCTATCCCGACGGCGCAGGTGGGAAGTTCTTCTTCCAGAAGAATGCGCCGACGCATATGCCGGACTGGATCCCGACGCGGCGCTTCGAGGTGTCTACCCGCGAGTCGCCGCGCACGCGCCGTGAGATCGACTTTGCGCTCGTGAACGACGAGCTGGCGCTCCTCTGGGTCGTGAACATGGGCTGCATCGACCTGAACACGTGGTACTCGCGCGTGGACAGGCCCTCGCGGCCCGACTTCGTCCTCTTCGACCTCGACCCCTCGCCCGACGTCGGCTTCGCGGAAACCGTGGAGGTGGCGCTCCTCGTCAAGGAGGCTCTCGCCCTCGTCGGGCTCGTCTCCTTCCCGAAGACGAGCGGCTCGGAAGGGATCCACGTTCTCGTCCCGATCGACCGTCGGCATACCTTCGACCAGACGCGCGAGTTCTCGGAGATCGTCGCCGGCGCGATCGCCCGCGCCCAGCCGCGGCTTGCGACGACCGAGTGGACGAAGGCCAAGCGGAAGGGCGTCCTGATCGACTCGAACCAGAACGGGGAGGGAAAGACCATCGCCTCGGTCTACTCGGTGCGGCCGAAGCCGGGCGCGCCCATCTCGACGCCGCTGCGCTGGGAGGAGCTGAACGCGGCACTCGATCCGGCCGCGTTCACGATGGACGCAGTGCTGGACAGGGTCGCCCGCGAAGGCGATCTCTTCGAGGGTGTGCTCACAACCAGGCAGGCGCTCGGTGCGGCGCTGAGCTCGTTGCGCTAGGGCCCCCGGCGCTAGCCTGGCACGCCGGCGGCGCTCAGCTCGTCGGCGCGGCGCCGATCGAGCCACGCGCGCAGCCCGAGGGCGAGGCCGCCGCCTGCGAGCGAGCCGAGCGCTCCCTGAGCCACGACCTGGCGAAAGACGTCCCACGAGAACGAGGCGCTGACAGTCCAGGCGCAGGGCGCTGGATTGAGTGCGATCGGGTCGATGCAGCTCGCGACCGAGGGGCCGCCGACGATCCCGAGCGTTGCGAGCGAGCCGGCCACGAAGCCGGCAGCGAGCGCGTCTACGAGGCGATTCGGGTTTCGGGAAAGGAACGCGGCGAGCGCCCCCGCCGCGAGCTGGGCGGCCAGCGCGAGCACGAGCGTCCAGAAGTAGAACGAGAGCAGGAAGGCGTCCGTCGCCCGCGTCTCGGCCGAGACGCCGTTGTGGAGCGAGAAGCGGAGGACGAGGAGGAGCGCCCAGAACGCGAGTCCCGCGCCGAGTCCGATCGCGAGTGGCCGCACGACGTCGAGCCCGAGCCGAGAGGGGCGCAGCTGTCCGCCCGGGTCGAGAAATGCCCAGTCGGTCACGCCGTCACGCCGGCCTCCGCCTACGAGCACGGCCGCGAGCGGGACGGCACAAAGGAGCGCGAGCGCAGGCGGGATGAACGGGCGCTGCGCGACGACGAGGAACGCGGGATCCAGGAGCGCCTGCCAGAGCCAGACGGGACCTGCCCACGCGGTCTCCGCCACCGCCGCGTGCTGGAGCGCGCTCCCCTTCGTCGAGAAGTCGATCGCTTCGCGCGTGTCCCGAGCGACGTAGAAGACACCCATGAAGGCGCTCAGCACCGCCGAGCCGGCGAGCAACGTCAGGAACGCGGGTATCTGCGGCCGCCGGTCGCCGAGCGAACGCGCCCAGTAGGAGGCGACGGTGCCGAGCCAGCCGCTGAAGAGGACGAGCCCGAGCACGAGCGCCGCGCCCCAGGGGAAATCGTTGCCTCGGAGGAGCGACGCGAGGAGCGCATCGTCGTCGGTGACGATGAACTGGGCAAGCGAGAGCTCCGGCCCGACGAGGAACCCTGCTGCGAGCGCCAGCCCGATCTTCACCGTAGGGATTCCCGTTCCGCCCTCGGCAACCGCGGCGAACGTGGCCCGCCAGATCCCGTAGCCGACGATCCCGACCGCGAACGGCGCGAACGCGAGGGCGGCGACGAAGCGCATGTCGATCGGGTCGTCGACGAAGAACGAGACGAGCGTGACCACGTTCTCGTACGCGATCGTCGCCGCCACGCCCGAGCCGAAGGCAACGAGCGGCGAGAAGCGGAAGAGGGGTCGCGTGTCGTCGAGGGCGGCGAGACGCACGGCGGGATCGGGGTGCAGCCGCCGTAGTCGTGCGAACACCCCGCCGACCGGCTTCCGCAAGGAGCCGAGTACGCGACGCAGACCGCCTCGGCGCCCCTCGCCGGCCGAGGCCCGGACGTCGGCGTAGACCTCCCGCGACCGGAGCACCGAGTTGCGGGTTCCGTAGACGAGCGCCGCGAGCGCGACGACCCGCCAGGAGAGATTGCTCAGCCCGTCGCCGCCATCGTCGAGCAGCGTGAGGAAGAACGGTGCGACTGCGGCGACGAGGAACGCATACCAGAGAGCCACGGTGGCGTAGGTGATGGCGACGTCGCGGTTGCGGATGTGAGCGAGCTCGTGGCGGACGACCGCATCGAAGGCGGGTGGATCCGCGATCTGGCGGATCACGAGGCCACCGGTGAGGGCGACCGAGTAGGTGCCCGCGTAGCCGTACGCGAGCCCGGTCGCCGTTTGGTCGAGCGGGTTCCAGAGGAAGCGCGGCTCCTCGTCGAGGCCCGCCTCGCGGACGAGCTCGCGCAACCGCGCCCGTACAGCCGGCGCCTCCTCCTCGGTCAGCGGCTCGAGGCGCCGCCGCCGCTCGATCCAGCGAGGCGCGGCAAGGACGAACGCAATCGTCAGAGCGACGAGACCGGCGGTGCCGCCGAGCATCCACCAGAGCACGTCCCGGTTCGCGGCGTTGAGGCAGGCCGTGAAGGCGTCGCTCGCGGCGGAGAACTCGTCGACGTCGGTCACGCCCGTGACGAGCGGCGAGAGCACGAAACAGGCGCGGAACTCGGCGACCTCCTCGGCCGGGTC
This sequence comes from Candidatus Gaiellasilicea maunaloa, assembly GCA_024330215.1. Classification (GTDB taxonomy): domain Bacteria; phylum Actinomycetota; class Thermoleophilia; order Gaiellales; family Gaiellaceae; genus Gaiellasilicea; species Gaiellasilicea maunaloa. The sequence goes on along the minus strand of JANDLU010000003.1, from coordinate 111,150 downwards.
GGCGACCACGGTCGAGATCCAGTTCCAGACGTAGAGGCTCGCCCCGAGCACGGCGGTGACGAGCAGGCCGAAGCGGAAGGTCGTCTCGGACGGGAAGACGAACGGGTTCAGCCGAGGGCGCGGCGGCGCTGCGCTCTCTGTCGGCTCAGTCGAGCCGACGCCACTCATGCCGTGGCGAGGCTGCCGACGAGCGACTCGGCGAGCAGCTCCGCCTTGGCGTCGGAGAGCTTGAGCTGCTTCGCCTTCTCGAGCGCGAGCGCTCGCACCTGCTCGAGCTGCTCGTCGGTCAGCTCCGGCACGCCCGCAGGCTCGGGCGATGCAGCCTCCTTCTCGTCGCGCCGGAGCAGCCGGTTCAACACGCGGTCGATCGCCCCCTCGCCCTCCTTCTCGGCGCGCGCACGGAGCTGCGTCCCGATGAACTCGATCACGTCCTTCGCGACCGCGAGCGCCACCGGGGTCACGAGCATCACCGCCGCGTCGACGCCGAAGCCGAGCATCTCGTCGCGGGAGCGCCGCTGCTCGAGCGCCGCGGGATTCTCGAAGTACGCCGTGCTCGTCGCCCGGAAGAGAGGCAGCTCCTCGGGCGCAGCGCGCTCTACCGAGGCGCGCGCGAGAGCGGCGACGAGAGCGTCATCGACCGATTGCGCGCTCATCGCGCCGATCCAGCCGCCGCAGCAACATCCAGGGCCATCGCTTTCCTCCCTCGTTGCCGCAGCCGACGATAACGCGCTGCTGGGCGAAGTCAAGCCAGGCGCGATGGTGCAGTTCAGGCGAGGCTGATCGAGCCGTCGTCTGCGAGCTGCCAGCCGGGGTTGTGCGCGACCTCCCAGGCGTGGCCGTCGAGATCGGCGAAGAGGCCGGAATAGCCGCCCCAGAAGGTCGGCGCGCCGGGGCGCCTGATCTCCGCGCCGGCTCCCTCGGCCTCCGCGAGCACGGCGTCGACTTCACCCGGCGAGCGAAGGTTGTGGGCGAGCGTGATCCCACCCCAGCCGCCGGCATCCTCGGCGGCGCTGTCCTTCGCAAGCTCGCCACGATCCCACAGCCCGACGATCATCCCGCCCGCCTGGAAGAAGACAACGCCTTGGGCGGGATCGGAGTCGGTGTGCCAGCCGAGCGCTTCGTAGAAGGCTCGGGCCCGCACGAGGTCTGCGACTCCGAGCGTTACGAGCGAGACGCGCTGCTCCATCAGCGGGATCTTGCCACGAGGTCGGCTAGCGTCCGTCGTTGACTCGAGAACGCCGCGCGTGCCCGGTCGGTCTCGAACTGCGCTCCCGCGAGCTCCGTTGTTGCCTTCAGGGCGTGATCGACCCTGGCGTAGGCGCGCATGCCCGCATTGTCATGCTCCCGACGTGACCTCGGCGAGGCGCTTCTCCAGGAAGGCCCGGTCGGCGGCGTTCATCTCTAGGGCGAGCGCCTCCGCATAGGCGGCGGCGGACTCCTCCAGCCGGCCGAGGCGGCGCAGCAGATCGGCGCGCGTCGCGGGCAGGAGGTGATAGCCGGGTAGCTCGATTGCGTCGATCAGCTCGAGCCCGCGCTCGGCCCCCTCGGCCATCGCGACGGCGACGGCGCGGTTGAGGGCGACGATCGGAGAGGCAGCGAATCGGGCGAGCGCGTCGTAGAGACCGGCGATCTGCTCCCAGTCCGTCTCCTCGGGCCGGCGGGCCTCGACGTGGAGCGCGCCGATCGCGGCCTGAAGCTGGTACGGGCCGGGGCTGCGCAGCGACATCGCCCGTTCGAGCACCCGGACGCCCTCCGCGATCCGCGCCGCGTTCCAGCGACGGCGATCCTGTTCGGCGAGCAGGACGACCCCGCCGTTTGCCGCGGTGCGCGCCTCGCGCCGGGCGTCATGGAAGAGCATCAGCGCCAGCAGCCCGAGCGCCTCGGCCTCGTCGGGCATCAGAACGGCGAGGAGCTTCGCGAGCCGGATCGCCTCCTCGCAGAGGTCGGCACGGACGTGCTCGTCGCCGCCGCTCGCCGAGTAGCCCTCGTTGAAGACGAGGTAGAGGACTGCGAGGACGGAGCGGAGCCGCTCGGGAAGGACATGGTCGGGCGGGACTCGGAAGGGGATCCCCGCCTCGCGGATCTTCCGCTTTGCCCGGACGAGCCGCTGCGCCATCGCCGGCTCCGCGACGAGGAAGGCGTGCGCGATCTCGGTCGTCGTCAGGCCGGCAACCTCGCGCAGCGTCAGCGCGATCCGTGCATCGGGGGCGAGCGCAGGATGGCAGCAGGTAAAGACGAGCGCGAGCCGGTCGTCGGGGATCGAGCTCACGTCATCCTCCTCGGCGGGCAGCGATTCGAGGCGCGCCAGCAGCTCGGCTTTGCGCGCGAAGACCTGCTCGCGCCGGATCCGGTCGATCGCGCGGTTGCGGGCGGTCGTGACGATCCAGGCGCCCGGATTGCTCGGCAACCCGTCACCGGGCCAGCGTTCCAGCGCGACCGTGAAGGCGTCCTGCACCGCGTCCTCGGCGAAAGCGAGGTCGCCGAGGACGCGGGTGAGGATCGAGACCGCACGGCCCCACTCCTCCCGGAAGATCGGCTCGATCACCCGAGCTCGATTACCCCACCAGGGGGCGGATCTCCACCGAGGCCCGCTCGACGACCGGGATCCGCGCTGCGATCGTTATCGCCTCGTCGAGATCGTCCGCCTCGATCACCATCAGACCGCCGATCTGCTCCTTCGTCTCGGCAAACGGCCCATCGGTGACGACGCGCTCCCCGTCGCGCAGCCGCACCGTCTTCGCCGTTCCGGGATCGTCGAGCTCGCTGCCGGAGAGAAGCTTCCCGCCCGCTCCGAGCTCGCCGAAGAGCGCGTTCCACCGTGGCACCTCGGCCGCGCGCGCTGCCTGCGCCTCGTCCTCGCTCATCGACTCCCAGCGCTCGCGATCCTCGAGGCTGTTGGTGAGTACCAGCGCGTACTTCATGCCACGACCTCCTCGGTCTCGTCGACGTAGCACGGCCGGACCTCGATCGCGCCGTGCTCGGCGCCGGGGATCCGCGCCGCCCAGTCGACTGCATCGTCGATCGAGGCGCACTCGAGCAGGAAGTAGCCGCCGAGCGCCTCCTTCGCCTCGACAAAGGGCCCGTCGGTGACGAGCGTCTCGCCGTCCCGGACGCGCACCGTCGTGGCGCTCGTCGTGGGGGCGAGCTCGGCGCCGTCGGCGAGCACTCCTGCCGCGCCTGCCTCCTCCGCGAAGGCGGTGTAACGGGCGTAGACGGCGGTGCGCTCGTCGTCGGAGAGCGCCTCCCATCGGCCCGCCTCGCCGTAGATCATCGCCAGATACTGCATGCAGCCTCCTTTGCGGTCGATTCCACCATGAAGACGAACGAGGTGTCGCGAGATCGACAGCCGGACAGGAAGCCGCCGTGGGTTTCTTCTCGCCACGGGAGTACAAGGACGGCCGGGTCAAGGTCTACGGCTGCTCGCCGGGCTGCCTCGCCGTCTCCCTCGGAATCTCGGTCTTCCTGACGCTCGCCGTCAACGGTTGCATCTACCTGTTCTAGACGCGGGCGGTCATCCACTTCAGACGAAACTGGTGCTGGGTGCAGGCTCGCGCACCCGGCTCAGACCCTCGAGGAAGTCCTCGTGCATAACTGACGGAGTCTCGCTCCCGCCCAGCATCGAGAGGGGACTCTTCGGGCGCGAGGCCTTCGCGGCGCTGGTCGCCCGGCGACGACGCTTCGCCTCGGCGCGGCGCTCGGCATCGCTTGCCCCGGAAGGCACCGGCGCTGGCGCCGGCTCGGGCAGCGGCTCCGGTTCTCGTTCCGTGATCTCGACCCACTCGCCCGTCTCCGGATCGATCTCGGACGAGCGACTCATCCCCTGCGAGCGCATCAACTCCTCGAGAATCCCCCCGAACGGGAACATCCCGAATGGCGAGATCGCCTCGGGCTCGATCTCACCGGCTTCGACTGCCCGCTCGTACTCCGCCTGCCGATTCTCCGCCGCCCTCCGGGACCGGCGGCGCACCGCGCGGCTCACCAACGAGGTCAGCGCGAAGAACACAAAGAGAACAAGAAGCAGTTCCACTCGCGGGTGATCTCCCCGGACGGTTGCCGAGAAAACGCGGGGAAGTCTCTAGTCGGAGCGCGGGTCGGTTTCTCTCGCGACCCGGGCCGGTGTTCCGTCATGCTTCTTCACGACGTTGTAGCCCTCCCGTTCGGCCACGACCTCCTCGACGTCTTCGAGTTCGTGCCCGGGAACCAACGCAAAGAGGCGGGGATCCGAACGGATTCCCTCGTACTCCTCAGCGGGGACACGGACACGCTGTTCACACTCGGGGTATCCGCACTCGCAGACCAATAGGAGCTGGTCGTCCAGCTCGAACTGCTCTGCAAGCCGCTGGAGCTGCTCGTTCATGTTGCGGAACAAGCCCTCGTTCACTCCGATTCGGCGGGCTCGCTCATCGTGCTGACCGTGCCCGCTCATGAGCCTTCACGCAGCCCTTCGACACTCGGAGCGTCGGTGCTCTCAGTCATCGACTTCTGGATGTACGCAAGAATTGCGGCCGGCGTGTCGGAGGTGTCGACAACCGCGCGCGCAAGCTCGTGGACGTTGATCTGGCGAAACCGGGCTGTTCCTCTCAGGAGCTCGTACGCCTCGTCGGGCCTCACACGAAAGCGCTCCGTCAACACCCCCTTTGCCTGCTCGACCACGATTCTCGTCTTGAGAGCACGCTCGAGCTGTGCGCGGTGCTCGAACGATGCCTCGGTGACGGCCATCAGCCGTCGAAGGGCCACGGGAAGCTCCTCGTCGTCCATTAGCCCGGCCACGGCTGCTCGCTCGGTACTGGATGCCACCGCACGATGATAACCGGGCAGCGGCCAGTCCTTTCCGTACTGGTTCGCACTCCCGACAACATTCTCATGCTCGCGTGAGCCTCGAGCGTGACGTTTGTGGAGCGGGTGAGAGGGGACGTCACCGTCGAAGTTCGCTACGGCCCCTGACCCCGGCTCATGCGGCACATTCGCTAAGGAGGGGCTCGATGGCACCAGACAATGGCACGGCTCGGCAAGGCACGCGCGACGCTATGCGGCTTACGACAGAGACCAAACAGGCGTTCAAGACGACGGAGTTCTGGGCGATGGTTGCGGTAGTGGTCGGCATCCTGATCGCCTCGGCGCTCATTGGCGAGGGAGACGGCAACACCGGCGGCAGCAACGGTGACGATCCGACGGACGCTTTCCCGGCGGTTCGCGCTTGGCTCTACGTCGCCATCACGGCGTCGGCGTACATGGTCAGCCGGGGGCTCGCGAAGGCAGGAAGCCGCGACCCGTATTGGGCGGATCACGACGAGCGGCCGAGCGGGGCACGGACTGGACGCTAAGGAGCGTCGGTACCGGCCTTGTTTTGGGCGCGGCGACTTCCCGGTGGGGCCGTGACACCGGTCGCACCGGGAGTGGCTCGTTCGCTCGCCTCAGCCTGCGCGTAATGGCACAGAACACCAACAGAACTGGAGGACACTCATGATTCGCAGGATCGATCGCATCGCCACCGAGTTGCCGCCCCCGTCGGAGCCGGATGTCGCGGGAGCAGCCGCGGTGCAGGAGCTGATGGGCGGACGCTTCGGCGAGATGTCGACGTTCATGAACTACACGTTCCAGTCGTTCAACTTCCGCAACCGGCAGGGAGCGCGGCCCTTCTACGATCTCGTCGCGAACATCGCGGCCGAGGAGTTCGGACACGTTGAGCTCGTCGCAGCGACGATCAACACGATGCTCACCGGTGCTACGCCCGTGACCGACGGGAAGGCGCCGAAGGCCGCGCTGGCCAAGGTGAAGGGAATCGGCAATCCGCATCACTTCCTCGTCGGTGGCCAGGGGGCGCTCCCACAGAACTCGCTGGGTCAGCCGTGGGACGGCAGCTACGTCTTCTCGTCCGGCGACCTCGTGGAGGATCTGACCCACAACTTCTTCCTCGAAACGGGGGCCCGCAACGGCAAGCTCAAGGTGTACGAGATGGTCGAGCACCCGGCGGCGCGAGCGCTGACCGGCTACCTGCTCGTCCGTGGTGGGGTTCACCAGGTGGCTTACGCACGCGCACTCGAGCGCTTGACCGGGGCCGACCTGACGAAGCTCTTCCCCTCGCCGCGCATCCCGACGGAGAAGATCCCGGAGTGCAGGCCGCACATCGAGCGCGGCGACCATCTCCGGCTCTATCGCTTCTCGCCGGCGGACTACCACGAGCTCGGCGCCGTCTTCAACGGGCCGCACCCGGAGACCGGGGAGGAGCTCGTCGTCGTCGACGAGGCGCCCGAGGGAGTGCCCGCCCACGATCTGCCTTCTCAGCCCGCGGTCTTCGCGCCCGACTACGCGCCCGAGGAGATCGCGGAGATCGCGCAGAAGCTGCGCACGCAAGCGGGCCTCCCGAAGCAGCCGACCGGAGAGGTCGCGAACGGAAGTGGCCCGTCGGCGAAGCCGAGGCGGGCAGCCATGAAGAAGGCCGGCTGGAAGAAGTAAACGCTCGACGGCTCGAGGCGACCTCACGACAAAGGAGCGGACATGAACGCACAGCCGTTGAGCGACACCGAGATCGAGACCCTGCGCACGGGTGCCACCGGCGCCGGCTTGCTCGTCGCGGTCAGCGACAAGGGCTTCTTCGACACGTTCAAGGAGGCCGGCTCAATCGCGAAGCATCTCGTCGCGGCCAAGCGGAGCTCCCAGAGCCCGCTGATCCAGCGACTCGCGGAGGGACGTGGCACCGGGTTCGGGCTGACGGCAACGGCCGGCGACGTCGAGTCGGGAACGCTGGAGGCGCTCCGTTCCTCGGCCGAGCTGCTGCGGACGAAGGCCCCCGACGAGCTCGAGGCGTATCGCGCCTTCGTCCTCGAGCTCGCCCGCTCGGTGTCGGCTGCCGCGGGAGGCGGGGACGACGTAGAAGCGGCTGCGATTGCGAAAATCGAGGGCGCGCTGACCGAGTCGGGGTCAGCCGGCGAGCAGCCGCCGGAGTAGCAGCAGCGCGCCCGCCTTGTCCAGGAGCTCGTTCAGGTTGCCGCACTTCGGGCTCTGGACGCAGCTCGGGCAGCCGGCCGAGCAGGGGCAGCCGGCGAGCATCCGCGCCGTGTCCTCGACCCAACCCTCGAAACGCTCGAAGCCGCGCTCGGTGATCCCGACTCCGCCAGCGTGGCCGTCGTAGACGAAGATCGTCGGCAGCCCGGTCTGGAAGTGGACGTTCGTCGAGAGCCCGCCGATGTCCCAGCGGTCGCACATCGCCCAGAGCGGCAGCAGCGCGATCAGCGAGTGCTCGGCGGCGTGTAGCGAGGAGAGGAGCTTCGGCATCTCCTCGAGCCCCTCAAGCTGTGCGGCCGTCGGCGCGAACCAGACGGCCTCGGTCTCGAAGCTCGTCTCGGGGAGGTCGAGCGGGACGGTCTCGAGCGTGTCGCCGCCACTGATCGACTTGCGCTGGTAGGCGACGACCTGCTCCGTCACGGAGACCCGGCCGAAGTAGAGCTCGAGTCCGAGCCGCGTTTCCATCCGAAGCGGCTCCACGATCGCGGTCTGCGTCTCCTTCTTCGCCTGGGTGTACCAGTCGACCGCGGCCGAGCTGACGACGGCGGTCCGCGCCTCCAGGTCGAGCTCGCGGACGAGGTGCTGCTCGCCGAGGTGGAGGTAGACGGCGCCCTCGTGCACCGTCGAGTAGGCGCGCGAGCGCTCGACGAGCCCAAGCACCGCGCCGGTCTCGCGGTCGACCACGGTGAACGACTCGGGCTCGCCGGAGCGGAGCCCGACCCGCGCGGCCGGATAGTCCGTGCCCGCCCAGATCCAGCCGGCGGCGGTGTGCTTGAGCTCCGGGAGCACGGCCGCTCGCTCGAGCGCCTCCGGCCCGAGCGTCTGCGCATCCGCCGCGTCGATCGGTCCCTCGAACGTGGCCGAGAGCACGTGCCCGTCCAGCACGCGAGGGTTCGCGTGGTCGAGGATCGCCGCCTCGACGATGCGGGAGAGGAGCGCCTCGGGATCGCGCATGAAGAACTGGTCGAGCGCGTCCTCGCTCGCGACGAGGACGGCGACGCCGTGACCCCTGCGCCCGGCGCGACCCCACTGTTGCCGCAGCGAGGAGACCGTACCGGGGAACGCCACCGAGATCGCACAGTCGAGCGCGCCGATGTCGATCCCGAGCTCGAGCGCGTCGGTCGCGGTCACCCCGAGCAGCTCGCCGGCCATCAGTCGCCCCTCGATCTCGCGCCGCTGCGCGGGCGTGTAGCCGGCGCGGTAGGGAGCGAGCCGCTTTGCGGCGGCGTCGTCGACGCGCTCGACCGTGAAGCGATGGATCAGCTCGACCGCCTTGCGGCTCTTCGCGAAGCAGATCGTCCGCAGGCCGCGCTGCGTGAAGCCGGCGAGGAGCCGGGAGGCTTCGCCGAGCGAGCTGGCCCGCAACCCGAGCTCGGGATCCGTGAGCGGCGGGTTCCAGAGCGCGATCGTCCGCTCGGCCCTCGGAGCCGCGTCCCCTTCGATCACCGTGGCGGGTTCCCCGAGCAGCGCCGCCGCCAGCTCGCCGGGGTTCGCGATCGTCGCCGAGGCGAGGATGAACTGCGGCTCGGCGCCGTATGCCCGCGCGAGCCGCCGCAGCCGCCGCAGCACGTTGGCGACGTGCGAGCCGAAGACGCCGCGGTAGACATGAGCCTCGTCCACGACCACGAAGCGAAGGTTCGAGAGCACGTCGCCCCAGCGGTCGTGCCGCGGGAGGATCCCGACGTGGAGCATGTCCGGGTTCGTCAGGAGGACGTTCGTCCACTTGCGGATCTGCCAGCGCCTCTCGGTCTCCGTGTCGCCGTCGTAGATCGCCGGCTTCACGCCCTTCAGCCCGAACGCCTGCAGCGCCCGCGCCTGATCCTGCGCGAGCGCCTTTGTGGGATAGAGGTAGAGCGCACGGCTCTTCGGCTCCCGAGCGAGCAGGTCGAGCACGGGCAGGTTGAACGCGAGGCTCTTGCCGCTCGCGGTGCCGGTCGTGACGATCAGGTTGCCGCCGGCGCGTGCCGCCTCCCACGCCTCGGCCTGGTGACGCCAGAGCGACGCGATCCCGAGCCCAACGAGCGCTGAGGCGACGCGCGGGTCGAGATCGTCCGGAAACGGCTCGGCTCGGCCCGCGCGAGCCGGCTCCGTGCCGAGGTAGGCGAGTTCCTCGCCTTCGAGGATCTGCAGCCAGGCGGATTCGGCTACCGACGCCAACGCAGCGCCAGCGTGTACGGGTACTCGCGGTCACCCGGTTCTTCGATTCGCTCGAGGCGAAGCCCAGCTTCCACGAAGGCTCGCAGAAGAAGCGCGAGCGGGAGATGTGCCGCGCCGACCCGTGCTCGGATTCCGTCGGGCCGGTGGGCGTTGTCGTAGCGGCCTGTCGTGCGATAGCCAGGGTGCAGCTCGGGCAGCCCCTCGTCGACGACAAAGCGCGTGTGCGGCCCGACAAAGCAGGGGTGCGCGCCGAAGTAGACGAACGGCGCTCCGGGCCGAAGCACGCGCGCGATCTCTCGCGCCTCCGCGTCGAAGTCGTCCACGTCGGTGTGTGTCCACATCGAGACGGCGGCGTCGAAGCTCGCGTTTGCAAAGGGCAACTCCTCTGCGCGCCCGAGCCGCGCGTCGATTCCACGGGCGCGCGCCAGGCGCAACTGATCCTCCGAGACGTCGATCCCGGTGACGCTCCAGCCAAGCTCCGCAAACGCGGCGGCGTGCGAGCCACCACCACAGCCGACGTCGACGAGCGCACCCGGACCCGAACCCAACAGCTCGATCACGATCCGACGGCCGAAGAGGCCGAGCTCAGAGGTCGCGATGGCATCGAACCAGTCCGCATGCCCGTCGTAGCGCACCTCGCTCATCCGCCGCCGCCGAGCCAGCCGGCCCAGGCCCGCTCGAAGTGGGAGCCTGGCCGGGCTCCGATCACCTCCGAGCGCGGCTCGCCGCCCTCGAACAGGATCACCGTCGGCAGCGAGAGGACGCCGTAGCGGGACGGCACGCCGAGGTGCTCGTCGATGTTCAGCCCCACCAGGCCGAGCCCGTGCTCGGCGGCGAGCGCCTCGAGGATCGGCTCGAGCGCCTTGCACGGCTTGCACCAGGGTGCCCAGAAGTCCACGATCACAGGGCCGGCCGCGGCGAGCACGTCGTCCGCGAAGCTCGCGTCCGTCGCCTGCCTCACAGCCGCCCTCGCAGCGACGCAAGCCGCAGCGCCGGCACCTTCCAGATCGCTTCCGCGACGATTGCCCGCGACATCTTGGACCCGCCGACCTCGCGGTCGGAGAAGACGATCGGGATCTCGACGACCCGGAAGCCGGCGCGACGGGCGCGGAACGTCGTCTCGATCTGGAACATGTAGCCACGCGAGGTGATCGCGTCGAGATCGAGCCGCTCGAGCACCTCACGGCGGAAGCACTTGAAGCCGCCGGTGGCATCCCGCACCGGCATCAGCAGCAGGCGAGTGTAGAGGGACGCGCCTCGCGAGATCAGGCGGCGGACGAGCCCCCAGTCCCGCACCCCGCCGCCCGCCACGTAGCGCGAGCCCAGCACGAGATCGGCGGAGCCCGCCGCCTCGATCAACCGGGGCACGTCTCTCGGGTCGTGCGAGAAGTCGCAGTCCAGCTCGAGGACGAGCTCGGCGCCGCGGTCGAGCGCGATCCGGAAGCCGGCGATGTACGCGCGCCCGAGTCCGTCCTTCCGCTGCCGGTGGAGCACGTCGACGAAGGGAAGCTCGGCCGCGAGTCGGTCGGCGAGCTCGCCGGTGCCGTCGGGGGAGTTGTCGTCGATCACGAGCACGCGGTCGTCCGGTCCGAGCACCTCGCCGAGCGCGCGCAGCATCGGCTCGAGGCTCTCGCGCTCATCGTATGTGGGCAAGCAAACCATCGCTCTCACCTCCGTATCATCGCGGGAAGTGGCTAGGAGCTCCCTTCGGAACGAAGCACAGGCCGCCGGGACGCGCCGCCCGGCACGCTGCGGCGTCCTCAGTCGCGGCGATAGCGCTGCTATCGCCGCTCCCTGCGTCCTTGCATCGCACGCGGGCGGCGCGCCCCGGCAGCGTGTGGTCGTCCCGCAGTGAGCTCTGCAACCCTGCCGAGGAACGACGAGCTCGCGGCGCAGCTCGAGCTGCTGGCCGATCTGAGCGAGCTCGAGGGCGAGAGCTCGTTCCGCGTGCTCGCCTACCGGCGCGCGGCGACCCGGATCCGCGAGACCGGCGGCCCGGTCGCCCAGCTCGCGCTCGACGGCAAGGCCAAGAGCCTCGCCGGGATCGGCGCCACGATCGAAGGGAAGATCGTCGAGGTGGTCGAGCTCGGGGAGATGAAGGCGCTAACGAAGAGGAAGGCGCTCATTCCCGAGGAGGTCGTCCGCTTCATGCACCTGCCCGGCCTGGGCCCGAAGACCGCGCGGCGGATCTGGCAGGAGCTCGGGGTGACGACCGTCGCGGAGCTGAAGGCCGCGGCCGAGGGCGAGCGGCTGCGCACGCTCGCCGGGCTGGGAGCGACGACCGAGGCGAAGATCCTGAAGGCGCTCGCCGAGACGCCGAAGGACCCGCGCGAGTCGCGCCGCCTGCTGGGGGCGGGCCTGCCGGCGGTGCTCGCCGTCGTCTCCGTTCTCCGCGAGCATCCGGCCGCGGTGAAGGTCTCCGAGGCCGGCTCGGTACGCCGGCGCCGCGAGACCTTCCGCGACCTCGACCTCATCGCCACCTCGACCGATCCGCCCGCCCTGATCGACTACTTCACGAAGCTCGTCTGGGTCGCGGACGTCGTCGCCAAGGGCGAGACGAAGGCAACGGTGATCTCGAACGACGGTCTCCGCTTCGACCTCCGCGTCGTTCCGCCCGAGTCGTACGGGAACCTGCTCCAGCACTTCACGGGTTCCAAGGAGCACAACGTCGCCCTCCGCGAGGAGGCCGTCAGGCGCGGCTTCTCCGTGTCGGAGTACGGGATCACGACGACCGAGACCGGCGAGGTCTTCAGCGCCGAGGACGAAGAGGCCGTCTATGCGCATCTCGGCTACGCGTTCATCCCGCCCGAGCTGCGCGAGAACGGCGGTGAGCTGGCGGCCGCGCGCGAGGGCAACTTGCCGACGCTCGTCGAGCGCGCCGACCTCTGCGGGGACCTCCACTCGCACTCGACCTGGTCGGACGGGAAGGCGACGATCGAGGAGATGGCGCTCGCGGCACGCGAGCTCGGGCACGACTACCTCGCGATGTGCGACCACTCGCAGCGGTTGCGCGAGGGCCGGCTGGAGCGCCAGTGGGAGGAGATCGACGCGCTGAACGAGTGGCTCGCGCCCTTCCGGATCCTGAAGGGGATCGAGGTGAACATCCGCGCGAACGGCGAGCTCGATCTCGCGGACGAGCTGCTCGAGCAGCTCGACTGGGCGATGGCGTCGGTGCACTCGAGCTTCGAGAACGATCCGACGGGCCGCGTGCTCGCGGCGCTGGAGAACCCGCACGTCGACTGCATCGGCCACCTGACTGGCCGTAAGATCGGCAAGCGCCTGCCCTCGACGATCGCGGTCGAGCGCGTGGTCGAGCGTGCCCTCGCGACAGGCACGTTCCTCGAGATCAACTCGCAGCCCGACCGGCTCGACCTCCGCGACGCGAACGCGCGGCTCGCCGGCGAGGCTGGCCTGACGCTCGTCGTCTCGAGCGACGGCCACTCCACCGGCGCGCTCGGCTACGTCGAGCTCGGGATCGCGCAGGCCCGGCGCGCGTGGCTCTCGAAGGAGCAGATCCTGAACACGCGCCCGTGGGCGGAGATCGAGAAGCTTCTGAAGTGAGCGGGTCACCGCCTCGCACGGCAATCTCGCTGATGCTCGATGACGCCGCTCCGGCTGTTGCTGAGGCGCGAGCCGAACTCGATCCGGCAGGGGCAGCTCGCATCGGTCTGCATCTCACGCTGCTCCATCCGTTCGTTCCCCGTGGAGCGGTCACGCCAGAGTTGGTCGACGGTCTGCTCGGATTCTTCGCCGAACGCGCGCCGCTCCAGTTCGCGCTTGTGAGGGTTGAGGAATTCCCCGACGTCGTCGCATACGTCGCTCCCGAGCCGCAGGGCGAGCTGAAGGAGTCGATGCGCAGTCTATGGAAGAGCTATCCGGACACTCCTCCCTACGGAGGCGCGTTCGACGAGCCCGTGCCGCATGCGACGATCGCTAGCTTTGCGCGGGTGGCGATCAGCCTCGAACGAGTGCGCACTCGACTGACGCCGCTGCTGCCGGTGGCCTGTTCGATCGGCGCCGCATCCCTGCTCGAGGAGTATGAGCCCGAACGCTGGCGGGAGCTCGAGGCGCTGCCGTTCGGAGCGTCGGGATGGGACCGCGCAGGCGCGTCGGGTGTAGCTGCGAAGAGCAGATCCTGAACACGCGCCCGTGGGCCGAGATCGAGAAGCTCCGCAAGTGACGGTCTGCACGATTCGTGGCCGGTCGTGTACGCTCCGGGAATGGCGGAGCGAGCGACTCGGCTGAACGTCACCCTCGACGGCGAGCATGCGGAGAAGCTCAGCCGGATGGCCGAGCGCGCGTACACGCAGCAGGGGACGCTCGCACGCTCGCTCCTCACGCGCGCTATCGACGAGGCCGACCTCGATGCCGAGACGATGGTCCAGTTGCTCGACGGCATTCCTGGCGCTCTGGAGCGGGCGAACCTCGGGCGCGAACAGGGTCGGTCGGGTCGGACGATTTCGCTCGAAGACCTCTGACAATGGCGCGTGTCGAGGTCAGCCCGGCGGCGGCCGAGGATCTCGCGCGCCTTCGCGTCACTCACCGCTTGCCCGCGGACACCAATGCTCGCGTGAGACGCTCGATCCGGTCGCTCGGCCGCTTTCCTCGACTCGGGACTGCGCTCGAGGGGGCTGGGCTCGAGGCCCGCGGGTGGGAAGGCTTCCGCTTCGTGCTCGGCCCGTGGCGATGGATGATCATCGTCTACGACGTCTACGAAGACGAGGATCGCGTTGTGATCGCGACGATCCAGGACGGGCGCTCATCAACCGCCGCCACAGTGGCGCTGGAGCTGCCGGCGGACGACGCGTGAGCTTTCGCGAGGACGGCGCCGCCGCGCTCGAGTGGGTCGCCTCCTACCTCGAGCGCGTCGGCGAGCTGCCGGTGCTCGCGCAGGTGGAGCCGGGCGAGATCCGCTCGCGCCTGCCGGCCTCGCCGCCCGAGCAGGCCGAGCCGTTCGCGAACGTCCTCCGCGACCTCGACGACGTCCTCCTGCCGGGGCTCACGCACTGGCAGAGCCCGCGCTTCTTTGCCTACTTCGCCGCGACCGCCTCCGAGCCGGGGATCCTTGCGGAGCTCCTCGCAGCGGGACTGAACCAGGTCGGAATCCTCTGGCGTACCTCGCCGGCGCTGCAGGAGCTGGAGGAGCTGACGCTCGACTGGCTCGCACAGTTGCTCGGCCTTCCGTCCGGCCTGCACGGCCACATCGAGGACACCGCCTCGACGGCGACGATGGCGGCGCTCGCGGCTGCCCGCCACGCGAAGCCGGGCGCCCGGGTCGTCGTCTGCTCCGAGCACGCGCACTCGTCGGTCGAGAAGGCCTGCCGCCTCCTCGAGCTCGAGTTGCGCAAGGCGCCGGTGGACGACGGCTTCCGGATCCGGCTGGACGAGCTCGACCTCACCGCCGCCTGCGCCGTCGTGGCCACGGTCGGGACGACGTCCACGAGCTCTGTCGATCCCGTCGCTGCGGTCGCGGACGCAGCGGCTCGGGAGTCCGTCTGGCTGCATGTCGACGCCGCGTATGCGGGCTCGGCGGCGGTCTGTCCCGAGCTGCGTCATCACTTCGCCGGTTGGGACCGCGCCGACTCGATCGTCGTCAACCCCCACAAGTGGCTCCTGACGCCGATGGACTGCTCGACTCTCTGGACACGCCGGCCGGAGGACCTGCGCGCCGCTTTCAGACTCGTCCCCGAGTTCCTGCGCGTCAGCGAGGAGGTGGCGAGCCTTTCGGAGTACAGCCCGGCGCTCGGCCGCCGCTTCCGGGCGCTCAAGCTCTGGGCCGTCCTGCGCTGCTACGGCCGCGAGGGGCTGCAGGAGCGGATCCGCGAGGCAGTTCGGCTCGCCGGGCTCTTCGAGGGCTGGGTGCGCGAGGAGCCCGGTTGGGAGCTCGCCGCGCCGCGCCCCTTCTCGCTCGTCTGCTTTCGACGTGAGGGCTCGGACGAGGAGAACGAGGCGCTCCTCGAGCGCGTCAACGCAAGCGGCGAGATCTTCCTCTCGCACACGAGGCTGAACGGTCGCTACGTGCTGCGGCTCGCGGTCGGGAGCGCGCGTACGACCGAAGTGGACGTGCGGCTGGCCTGGGAGCTGCTCAGGCGGGAGGCCTCGAAGACGCCGGCCGCGTAAGCGCTCCGCGCGAGCGAGGTTAGGTGAACGAGGGTGGCGGGCGTAGATTGCGCACATGACCGACAGCAACATCTGGTCGGACGAGTGGGGAGAGCAGGGTGATGACTGGTCGGGCGGCGGAGGCCGGAGCAAACGCTTGCCCCGAGGCGACGGTTTGGGCGCGACCGTCTATGAGCTCGATCCTGGGAACTTCCTCGTCTACCACTTCCATCATCGGTGGGAGGAACTCCTGGTAGTCCTCCACGGCCGTCCGAGTTTGCGCACCTCGGAAGGCACGAAGATGCTCTCCGAAGGCGATGTCGTTCACTTTCCAGTCGGGCCTGACGGCGCGCACGGGCTGACGAACGAGACGGACGGTCCTGCACGGTTCGTCGTGGTTTCCACCCTCGGCTCGCCCGAGGTCGCCGAGTACCCCGACATCGGACAGATCACCGCCCAGGCTCCTACGGGCTCGCAGACAGGCGATCAGCTCTGGTTCATCTACGATGTGCCGCGACGGGCCGAGTAGGCGCAGCGTCAGATGGACGCGGGAAGCGGCTGGGTCGCAACCGCGTTCACGACGCGCTCGAGCAGCTCCGCGTCGCCTTCCACCCGCACGCCCTCGAGCTCGCGGTTCACGAGCAAGTGGTAGAAGCCCGCGGCGTCTGTCTCGACAAGGACGTCCGCGTCCGCGACGATCCCGGCCGACGACTGGCCGTCCACGACCGACGCCTCCTCCTCGCCGACCCGGAAGGCGAGCCGACCTTCGTTCGCGACGGGTGAGAGTGCGATCTGGAGCGCGTTCTTGAGCCAACCGGGCCGGAGCGCATCGAGCGGCGGCGGGCCGAGCGTACGCGCTCCCCAGCGGGCGAGCTCGTGGAGGACGGGCCGGAGGTCGTGGCCGCACTCCGTCAGCTCGTAGACCGTAGAGGCCGCCGGCGGCGGCAGCTTCGTCTTCCGGATGATTCCGCCGGCCTCGAGGTCCCTGAGTCGTGACGCGAGGATGTTCGTGCCGATTCCGGGCAGCCCCTCGACGAGGTCCGTGTAGCGCTTCGGGCCGTCGATGAGGTCACGGACGACGAGCAGCGACCAGCGCTCGCCGACGAGGCCGAGCGAGTGGGCGACGGGGCAGTACTGGTCGTAGCGCTTCACTTCACTTCCCCTGATCTACACCTGTACTTCACAATCTACAGTGCTAACTTGCATTTAGCAAGCAGATGGTGTAACTTCGCAAGCTCAGCATACCGCAGAAGGGAAAGAAATGGCTGCTTCGACTGACAAGAGATGGTTCGCACTGGCGCTTCTCAGCGCGGTGCAGTTCATGGTCGTCCTCGATATCGCGATCGTGAACGTCGCCCTGCCGTCGATCAAGGTCGACCTGGGCTTCTCGCAGGAGAACCTGCAATGGGTGATCAGCGCCTACGCGCTCGTCTTCGGTGGGTTCCTGCTCCTCGGCGGCAGGCTCGCCGACATCCTCGGCCGACGACGGATCTTCATCGCCGGCCTGATCCTCTTCACCGTCGCTTCGTTGCTCGCCGGCCTGGCGTGGAGCGAGGGCTCGCTGATCGCTGCGCGGGCGCTGCAGGGCCTCGGCGCGGCGGTGATCTCCCCGGCGGCGCTCTCGATCCTGACGACGACGTTCGCCGAGGGCAAGGAACGCAATCTCGCGCTCGGGGTCTGG
The DNA here is from genome assembly GCA_024330215.1 of Candidatus Gaiellasilicea maunaloa. Lineage (GTDB taxonomy): Bacteria > Actinomycetota > Thermoleophilia > Gaiellales > Gaiellaceae > Gaiellasilicea > Gaiellasilicea maunaloa. The sequence goes on along the minus strand of JANDLU010000003.1, from coordinate 94,208 downwards.
GGTGCCGTCGGCGGCTTCGGCGCCGCGGCGGGCGTTCTGCTCGGCGGCGTCCTCACCGACGCGCTCTCCTGGGAGTGGATCTTCTTCGTCAACATTCCGGTCGGGATCGCCGGCCTGGCCTTGACGCCGCTTCTCCTCGGCGAGAGCAAGGACGCCAAGGTCAAGCGCTTCGACGCGCCGGGCGCCGTGCTCGTGACCGGAGGGCTGATGGCGCTCGTCTACGGGATCACGGAGGCGAACGACTTCGGTTGGACCTCGGGGACGACGTGGGCGATCTTCGCCGGCGCACTCGCCCTCCTCGGCGCGTTCGTCGTCTGGGAGCTACGCCATCCCGAGCCGCTGATGCGCTTCGGGATCCTCAAGATCCGCACCGTGCTTGGCGCGAACGTCGCCGGGTTCATTCTCGGCACGGCGATGTTCGCCATGTTCCTGATGCTGACGCTCTACATGCAGCAGGTGCTCGGCTACTCGGCGATGAAGACCGGTGTTGCCTATCTGGCGGTGGCCGGCACGGCGATCCTCTGGTCGGCGGTCGCCGCCCAACTCGTGACCAAGGTGGGCGTCAAGCCCGTCATGATCGCGGGCATGGCCTTCCTGACGGCCGGGCTCGTCTACTTCACCCAGGTCTCGGTCGGCGGCTCGTACCTCGGCGACCTCCTGCCGGGCTTCCTCCTGATCGGGATTGCGCTCGGCTTCTCGTTCGTGCCGATCTCGATCGCCGCGCTCGCGGGGGTCGAGCCGGCCGAGGCGGGTCTCGCTTCCGGCCTGTTCAACACCTCGCAGCAGATCGGGGGCGCGCTCGGGATCGCCGCGCTCTCCGCGATCGCGACCAGCCGTACGACGAGCTCCGTGGAAGACGGCGCCGCCCTGCCGGTCGGCCTGGTCGACGGCTTCCAGGGCGCGTTCTGGGCAGCGCTGGTCGTCGGCGCACTCGGGATCGTGGTCGCGATCACGCTGATCCGCCGCGACGAGCTCGAGAGCGAGGACGCGGTCGACGCCGTGCCGGCGCTCGACGCCGCCTAGTCACGCGCGTCCAACCGGGGAGCGGGCGCGCCCTGCTCCCCGGTTTGACTCGGCGGTCACCGGGTGGGAAAGTGCGGACGCGGCATGGAAGCGCTTCCAGACACCCCTCCCAAAAGCGGACAGCCGGCGACGATCGCCGGCGTGGCGGCGCGCGCGGGCGTAGGCTTGGCGACCGTCTCGCGGGTCGTCAACGGCCATCCGAACGTCGCCGGGCCAACCCGGGAGCGAGTGCTCGCCGCCATCCTCGAGCTGGACTACCGGCCGAGCTCCGTCGCGCGCAACCTCTCCCTCCGCCGTACGTTCGTGATCGGGGTGGTCGTCCCGTTCTTCACCAGCGACTCGGCGGTCGAGCGCGTGCGCGGCATCGTGGCCGGGCTCGAGGCCTCGCCCTACGACCTGGCGCTGTTCGACGTCGAGTCGCCGGACCGTCGGCGGCGGGCCTTCGACATGTTCGGCAGAGGAGACAGGGCGGACGGATTGCTCGCGGTCTCGCTTGTCCCCCCCGATGCCGAGCTCGCCCGCCTCGAGGCGGCGCAGATTCCCTGCGTGCTCGTCGACGCGCCACATCCTTCCTTGCCGTGCGTCGTGTCCGACGACGTCGCAGGGGGCGAGGTCGCCACCCGCTACCTCCTCGACCTCGGCCACCGGCGGATCGCATTCGTCGGAGACAAACCGCCGGACCGCTTCCGGTTCCGCTCGAGTCGCGACCGGACCGAGGGGTATCTCCGGGCACTCGCCCGCGCCGGGCTCGAGCGGCAGCCCGGGTACGTGCGCCAGGGAACGCAGAGCCGTCATGTCGCGCGGAGCATCGCGGAGGAGCTCTTGCGACTGCCCGAGCCGCCGACCGCGATCTTCGCCGCCTCCGACACGCAGGCGCTGGGAGTGCTCGAGGCAGCACGGGACCTGGGTATCCGCGTTCCCGACGAGCTCTCCGTCGTCGGTTTCGACGACATCGAGGCGGCCTCCTACGTGGGGCTCACGACGGTGCGCCAGCCGTTGTTCGAGAGTGGTCGGCGCGGCGCCGAGCTGTTGCTCCAGGCGCTGGCGGGCGAGCCGTTCGCCGTCCGCACCGAGACGCTGCCGCTCGAGCTCGTCGTCCGCAGATCGACGGGCCCGCGAAAGCGTTAGGCGTGGCTTCCGGCCCCGCCGCGCGACGGATCAGGCGCAGCCCCGCGCGGCCGACCTCGATCGGAGAACAGTCCGCGTGCTGGCGCCCGTCGAGCGCACCGGCGTAGAGGGAGTCGAGCTTGTGGAAGCTGAACCCCCAATGTGTGAGCGTCGCGTAGACGGCTCGAGATGGGCGGCAGCGCCGGGATTCGTGACATCGAGCACCCGGAGCCGCTGGTGCCAGTTCCGGCCGGCATCGGCGCCGCCGACCAGCCACTCCGGGATGCTCTCGCGCGAGCGCGCTCCGCTCGCTCACGAGGAACGGTGCCGTCCAAAGCCCGGCTCGAAGCCCGCCGTCAGGATTCGAGCGGCGGTGTCGGGTCGGAGCGGTCGGCTCGGCCTCACCTCGCAGGTAGCAGGCTCTCGCCGTCGTTCTCCCAGACGCGCGCGGCACCGTCCTCCACCGCCGCCGACCACGTCGTTCCCAAAGCCGAAATGCGGTCGAGCTGGAGCGTTCCGAGCCAGTCCGGCAGGCGTCCGGGCGCCGTCGTCACGAGCCGGCGCGCAGTTGGGTCGGGCTCGAGCCCGAGCAGTAGCCGGAGCAGCAGCACGACGGTTCCTGCCGCCCAGGCCTGCGGCCGCGACGCGGTGGGATAGACGATCGGGTGCGCGACCTCGGAGCGGGCGAAACCGGCGAACACCTCGGGTAGCTGGTAGTCGAAGTACGACGCCGCCTCGAGCATCGCGCGCACGATTCGGAGCGCCTCGTCGTGGCGCCCGGCCCGAACGAGGCCCCATGCGATCAGGGAGTTGTCGTGCGGCCAGACGGTGCCATCGTGGTAGGCGAGGGGGTTGTAGCCGGCGTCGTCCGCCGCCATCGTGCGCACGCCCCACCCCGACCAGAGGGAGTCGCCGGCAAGCTGGGCGACGATCGTGTCGACGCGCTCGTCGAGGACGATCCCGCTCCAGAGGAGATGCCCGATGTTCGAGGTGAGCGAGTTCACCGGTCGCTTCTCGCCGTCGAGCGCAAGTGCGTAGGTGTGCTCGCCGCCGCGCTCGCACCAGAACGCCGCGTCGAACCGCTCGCGGAGCAGCGCCGCCTCCGCTTCGAGTCGCGTCGCGAGTGTCGGATCACGCCAGACCTCGCGGGCGAGCTCCGCCAGGCGAAGCTTTGCGTCGTACACGTAGCCCTGCACCTCACCCGCGGCGATCGCGCCGCGGGCCTGCGTGCCGTCGTGGAAGAGCTGCGAGTCGTGCGAGTCCTTCCAGCTCTGGTTGGCGATCCCCTGCGGAGCGCGACGCTCGTACTCGACGAAGCCGTCACCGTCAGAGTCGCCGTGGACGTCGATCCACTCGAGCGCTCGCAGCGCGTTCGGCTGCAGCCGCTCGACGAGGGCGTCGTCGCGCGTCCAGCGCCAGTGCTCGGAGAGAAGGACGAGGAAGAGCGGTGTTGCGTCGACGGTGCCGTAGTACCGCGCGAACCACCTCTGCGCCGCCTTGCCACGCCGGATCTCGTGCACGATCTTGCCGGGTTCGGCGTCGATCGAGGGATCGTCGGCGTCTGCCTGAAGCGCGGCGAGCGCGAGCAGCCCGGCGCGCGAGAGGCCTTCGCCGAGCGGCAGCGTCTGTAGGCTCGCGATCAGCGTGTCGCGGCCGAAGACGGTCATGAACCACGGCATGCCGGCCGCGATCAGCTCGCCCGTGTCGCCGACGCGCATCCGCAGAGCGGCGATGTCCCGCACCGCCTGGCGGTAGCTCCGATCGAGATCGACCCACGAGGCGGTCAGGGTGGGGACGCTCGACTGCCAGGCGGCGAGCGACGCGGCTGCGCTCTGCCGCCCGGCCTCCAACCTGGCGGCGGCCCCGGTAGGAGAGCCGAGCGCGCCTTCGGCGGAGGGGACGACCTCGAGCTCGAGGCTCCAGCGCTCATGCGGGCCGAGCTCGAGCGCGTAGCCGAGCCGGCCCCCGCTCACCGCAGCGGGTTTCGAGAGGACGACCTGAAGCTCGGCTCCGGACGCGTCGGCGTCCTCGAAGCGGAGCTCGGTTCCGCCGGCACGGAGCTCAGGGACTGCGTTGGCCGGAGCGGGTGCCGGGGGCCCGTCGCCGTTGACGCCGAAGTCGTGCCGTTTGACCGTGAAGATGTCCGCGAAGTCGCAGCCTAGCTCGAGCTCGAGCGTGACCGCGACGCTCTGCGCGGTGAGGTTGCGCACCTCGACGTGCTCGCGTAGCCCGTCCGCCACCGTCCGGTGCCGCAGGATCGCGAGCGTGTCGGGGCCGAGGCCCGGCAGACGCGGATTCCGCAACACGAAGCTCGCCTCGGCGGGGACGAGCGCGCGGCCCGTGAGAAGCAGCGGCCGCTTGCCGCCGAGCGTGAGTACGAGCCGCGAGAGGTAGCGGGTATCGGCGGCGAAGAGCCCGTCGGCGGCGGCGCCGATGTCGCCCTGCTCATCGGAAATGCAGAAGGTCGAGCCCTCGAGGATCGTGAGCGGCACCTAGACCTCAATCCGGGCGTGCGCCGCCGAGGATAGACGACCGACCTCGTCGGCTTGCGCCCGTCGGCACGAGGTGTTTTACTCTCGCTCGAAGGTTTGGAAGCGGTTCCACACTCGTCATCTAAGACGATTGTCGGTCTCGAGACAAATGAGGTCTACCAGGGAGGGTGCACCAGATGAAGCGTTACAGGCTCCTACTCCCGGCTCTGCTCCTCGGCCTCGTGGTCTTCGCGGGCATCGCCGCGAGCACGAGCCAGGGAACAACCGATCGGACGACGGGCGTCGCGGCAACCGGGGAGGTCACGCTCTCGGGCTGGGCTTCGTCGCCGACCGAGACGAAGCTGCTCAAAGAGGTCATCCGCGGCTTCGAGAAGACGTTCCCGAGCGTCAAGGTGAACTACGCGCCGATCTCCGGTGACTACCCGGCCGCGATGCTGGCGAAGTTCGCCGCGCGCACGCCCGCCGACGTCTTCTACGTCGATTCGAATGTGGCGCCGGATTGGATCAAGCAGCGGCTGCTCGAGCCGCTCGACCCGTACGTTGCGAAGAGCAAGCTCAAGACGTCGGCGTTCTTCCCATCGCTGCTGAGAGGGTTCAAGGGCCCCGATGGCAAGACCTACGGCTTCCCGAAGGACTGGTCTCCGCTCGCGATGGAGACGAACAACCGCCTCCTCGCAGCGGCGGGCACGAAAGCGCCGAAGACCTGGGATGAGCTCAGAGCCGCGGCCCGGAAGCTGCAGGGGAAGGTTCCCGGCGGCCGGCCCATCTGTCTCTCACCGAGCTGGGATCGCCTGCTCGCGTTCGTCTACCAGAACGGGGGCACGTTCCTGAACGCCTCGAAGACGAGGTCGACGGTCAACACGACCGCCGTCCGGCGGGCCGCCGAGTGGTATGTGACGCTGATCAACCAGGGCCTCGCCGGCACGCCGGCTCAGCTCGGCGTCGGCTGGTGCGGTGAGGCGCTCGGCAAGGCGAAGGCGGCGATCATCTTCGAGGGCAACTGGGTCGTGCCGTTCATGGCCGAGACGTTCCCGGACGTCCGCTTCACGGTGAACAAGATGATCCGCGGCAAGCAGGAGGGGAATCTCGCCTTCACCGTCAGCTACTCGATGGCGCGCGACTCCAAGAACAAGGATGCTGCGTGGCAGCTGATCCGTTACCTCGTCGGCCAGCCCGGGATGAAGACGTGGACGTCGAAGGGGCTCGCGCTCCCGTCCCGTAGCGACGTGAGGGCACCGGCGGGCCGCGAGAACTTCATCGCCGCTGCCCCTGCTGCCCGCCCGTGGCAGTTCGCGCCGACGTTCACGAAGGTGATCGATATCGCGAACAACGAGCTGTCCGCGGTGATCGAGCGAAAGCAGTCCGTGGCCGCGATGCTGACTAAGGTCGACAAGGCCGCGAACGAGGCCCTGCGCTAGCTCCGCCCCGCCCCGCCAGGATCCTCCACGTGCATTCCATGCGTGGAGGATCCTGGCCGACCCCTGTGAGGTGAGCTTGGCCACAGTCGAGAACGCGCCGCGGCACCGCTCGGTCGGGTCGGCCAAGCTTCGCGAGGCGCTCGTCGCCTACGCGTTTATCCTCGTGCCGATGGGGGTCTTCCTGCTCTTCTTCATCTGGCCCCTCGCCTACGCGGTCTACATCAGCCGCTACGACTGGGGCGTGTTCGGGAAGATCGAGACGCTCGGGTTCGAGAACTACCGCGAGCTCTACCGCGACGAGATCTTCCACAAGGCGCTGAAGAACACGCTGCTGTACACGGCGCTCGTGGTGCCGATCCAAATGGCCCTCGGGCTCGCGATGGCGGTGATCGTCAACGCCGGCATCCGCGGCAAGACGTTCTTCCGCTCCGCGTTCTATTTTCCCTCGCTCGCCTCGTCGGCGGCGATCACCGCGATTGCGATCTACATCCTCTCCGCTGACGGCCTGCTGAACGCGATCATCGGCGGCAACCGGCCGTGGTTCGGCGACTCCGACACGGCGCTCTTCTCGATCGTCGGGCTGAACGCGTGGACGACCTCCGGGACGATGATGCTGTTCTACCTCGCCTCGCTTCAGGCGATTCCGACCGACGTCTACGAGGCTGCGGCCATCGACCGCGCCGGCGCCTGGCGAACGTTCTGGAAGATCACCTTTCCGCTGCTCAAGCCGGGCCACTTCTTCGTCGGCGTCGTCTCGGTGGTCGGGGCGCTCAAGGTCTTCGACCAGGCGTTTATCGTTTCGAACGGGTCGGGCGGACCGAACTCCTCGACCCTGACGGCCGTCCTCTACCTCTATCGGACGGCGATCGGGGACATCCGCTTCGGCTACGCCGCGGCGATGGGGATCGTGCTCTTCGTCCTGATCTTCACCGTGACGCTGGTGCAGCGCCTTCTCTTCGGTCGACCCGACACCGCCTGATGGCGGTCGACGTTGCCAGCACCTCCGCCATCCCCCGGCGGCCGCTCTCCTACCGGGCTCGTCGCCTGCTCGTCTACGTGCTGCTCGTGCTCGTCTCGGCGCTCTTCTTCGTCCCCTTCCTCTGGACGATCTCGACTGCGCTGAAGTCGCTGCCCGAGACGACGGGATTCGACCTCGTCCCCGACAACCCCAGCCTGCGTGCGTTTCGCGAGGTGCTGACGGACTTCAACTTCGCGCGCTTCGCGCTCAACAGCTTCATCCTCGCGGGCGCGATCACGGTCGCAAACCTCGTGCTCGCGTCGTTAGGCGGCTACGCGTTCGCACGGCTGCGCTTTCCCGGCCGGGAGGTTCTGTTCATGCTCGTGCTGGCGACGTTGATGATCCCCGATCAGCTCCGCCTCGTCCCCGTGTTCCAGATGCTCACGAACTGGGGGCTCGTCGGCAGCTTCTTCGGCTTCATCGCGATCCACCTCGTGCTTCCGACCGAGCTCTTCCTGATGCGCCAGTACTTTCTCACGATTCCGAAGGACTTCGAGGAGGCGGCCAAGCTCGACAACGCGGGCTTCCTCAAGACCTACTGGAAGGTGATGCTGCCGCTCGCGGCTCCGGCGCTCGCCGCGGTCACGATCCTCACGTTCCAGGGCATGTGGAACGACTTCTTCTGGTCGCTGATCATCCTCGGCTTCGGCGACCCGGACGTCTACACGATCCAGCTCGGCCTCGCGCAGTTCCGGTTCCAGTACCAGACCCTCTGGCCGCAGCTGATGGCGGCGAGCGCGCTCGCGATCCTGCCGATCGCGCTGATCTACGTCTTCTTCCAGCGCTACTTCGTCGCCGGCGTCGTCGCCAGCGGAGTCAAGGGATGAGGATCGGCGACGCGATGCGCACCGCGGTCCGCGACTTCTACGAGCAGTCATGGCGCTTCGTCGTCCTGAACAGCCTCCTCTCGGTGGCCGTTCTGAGCCTGCTCGTCGCGGCGAGCTACACGCGGTCGGCGCTGGCGCTGGCGCTCTTGCTGGGCCCGCTCGCCGCGGCCCTCATGCACTGTGCCGTCCGCGTCGTGCACGAGGAGGAGCTCTCGCTCCGGTGCGCGGTCGAAGGGCTGCGGCTCCAGTGGCGACGAGGGCTCGAGCTTTCGCTCATCGCGATCCTCGTGTTCCTCGCGGGCACGATCGCGATCCGCTCGTACGCCGGCGCCGGCTCGTTCGGCTGGCCGCTTGCGTTCCTTGTCGCCTACGTGCTCGCGCTCTTCGTGGTCTTCCAGGTGCAGCTCTGGCCGATCGCGATCGACGAGCGCGAGCGGCCCCTGCGGGAGGTGCTGCGCAAGTCGGGCTTCGCCCTGGCCCGCCGGCCGCTGTCCTCGATCGTGCTTGCGTTCTTCCTGCTGCTTGTCAACGCGCTCGGCGCGGCTGCCGCCGTGCTTCCACTGCTGACGCTCACCGTCGCCTACTCGTTTCTCGCCGCGGCACGCTTCGCACTCCCAGACGACCCGATCCTGGAGGCCGGATCCTGATGGCAACAGTCACGTTCGAGAACGTCACCAAGCGATTCGACGATACCGTCGCCGTCGACGAGCTGACGCTCGAGATCAGCGACGGCGAGTTCCTCGTCCTCGTCGGCCCATCGGGCTGCGGGAAGAGCACCGCGCTCCGGATGCTCGCAGGCCTCGAGGAGACGACCTCCGGACGGATCCTGATCGGCGATCGCGTCGTCAACAACCTGGCTCCAGGCGCCCGCGACGTCGCGATGGTCTTCCAGTCGTACGCCCTGTACCCGCACATGACGGTCTACGACAATCTCGCCTTCGGCCTCCGAAACGTGCGCACACCGAAGGACGAAATCAATCGACGTGTCTCGAAGGCGGCCGAGGTGCTCGACATGACCGAACTGATCAAGCGCAAGCCGAAGCAGCTCTCCGGAGGGCAGCGGCAGCGGGTCGCGCTCGGACGCGCGATCGTGCGGCAGCCCAAAGCGTTTCTGATGGACGAGCCCCTCTCGAACCTCGATGCCGCGCTGCGTGTGAATACGCGGGCAGAGATCCTCAAGCTGCAGCGCGACCTGAAGGTGACGACGGTCTACGTCACGCACGATCAGGTCGAGGCGATGACGATGGGCGACCGGATCGCGGTGATGAAGCAGGGCGTGCTCCAACAGGCGGGGACGCCCGAGCAGCTCTACACCAAGCCGACGAACGTCTTCGTGGCGCGCTTCATCGGCTCGCCGGCAATGAACCTCGTTCCCGCCGGCTTCGTCAAGGGAGCGGGTACCGGTGGGCAGTTGGCGGGATTCCGTCCCGAGCATGTCGTCCTCGGCGGCGGGAACGGGGATGCCGCCTACTTCCAGGCAACCGTCGAGGTGGTCGAGTACCTGGGCGACGAGCAACTCGTCCATCTCGCCGCGGGCGACGAGAAGCTGCTCGCGAAGCTTCCGGTCGAGGATCGTGTTCCCACGGGTGTGGAGCAGCGGTTCTCGATCCCGCGCGACAAGCTGCATCTCTTCGACGCGGAGACGGAGCTCGCGGTCAGGGCCTAGAGCTCTCGCAGCACCTCGTCGAGGAAAGCGGAGGTGCTTCCGACGACCATGTCCGCCGCCTCTCTGAGCGCTGCCGGCCCCTCGGCCGAGTCCACCGCGACCGCCACGCCGACCTCGAGGCTCGCGATCGCGCGAAACGCGTCGAGGTCTGTGGTGTCGTCGCCCGCGTAGAGCGCGCGCCCGAGCCCTCGCTCGTCGAGCAGATGCGCGACCGCCGTGCCCTTGTGGGCGTCGAGCGGCGGGCGCAGCTCGAGCACCTTGCGGCCGAAGCGAGCGACGAGCCCCTCGGCCCGAGCACGCGTGGCCACCGCTTCGAGAAAGCGAACCGCCTCCGACTCGTCGTCGGCGCGGCGGTAGTGGAAGGTGACGGTCAGCGGCTTGCGCTCCACATCCTCCCAGTCGACGGTCGCCGCCAGGCCGAGCAGGCGCTCGCTCCAGTTCGCCGCCCCCGGTACGAGCTCGAGCCCGTGCTCGCCGACGTAGACGAGCTCGTCGAGCCCGACGACGCGGCGCGCGTCCGGGCCGGCGCGGCCGCTGATGCAGGCGACGAGCCCATAGCGGGCGTGCAGACGTCTCAGCTCGGTCCTCGTCTCCTCGGGCACGGCCGCTTCGTGGGGGACGTCGACGATCGGCGCGAGCACGCCGTCGACGTCGAGCAGGATTGCCGCTAGCTCGGGCGCCTGGATCAGACGCGCGATCAGGTCGGCTCCGGCCACGGCCCTAGGATACGGCGATGCCGCGGCTCATCATCATCGGCGTCGTCGCGGGTCTCTTCAGCGCCTTGTTTGGCGTCCGACGCGGGGGAACCCCTGGTTCCCCCGCGAGCCCCCTCCTCTTCGCCTTCGACCACAAGCGTTTCCGCGGCTGCGCCGGGCCAAGCCCGGCTTCGCCGGCGATCCGTCGGCTCGTCGTCGGAGGAAGAGCATGAGACTCGTCCTGATCGGCGTTGTCGCGGGCTTCTTCAGCGCCCTGTTTGGCGTCGGCGGCGGAATCGTGATCGTGCCGTTGCTGATCCTTGCGGCGGGAGTGCCTGCGCACCCCGCGGCCGCGACATCGCTCGCGGCGATCGGGATCACAGCCCTCGCGGGCGCGACTCGCTACGGCTTCGAGGGCCACCTGGATGTCGGTCACGCGGCGCTCGTCGGATTGCCCGCAGCCGCGGGAGCGGTCGTCGGCGCGACGCTCGCCCAGCGGCTCGACCCTAGGCCGCTGACGCTCGGCTTCGCGGTCCTGCTCGCGTCGATCGCCGTCTGGCTCCTGGTGTGAGCGTCGCTCGCCTTCGGCTCGCTCCCGTGGGGGAAACCATGTTTCCCCCACGAGCCCCCTTCTTTGGCCATGTGGGGGAACTTTCAAGTTCCCCCACACGCCCTAAAGCTCATGGGTCAGAGAGCAACCCATGAGCGCCGGCACCGTCGCGCTCGCTCTCCTCCTCGGCTTCGGAGCCGGGATCCTGGCCGGGCTCTTCGGCGTCGGCGGAGGGATCCTCTTCGTGCCGACGCTCGTCGGACTCGGGCTGGGCCAGCTCGACGCGGAGGCGACCTCTCTGCTCGCGATCCTCCCGACCGTCGTCGCGGGCACGTGGAGGCAGCGGCACTACGGCAACGTCCGCTGGCGCACCGCGCTCGTCGTCGGACTGGCATCGATCGCCGGCGTCGAGGCGGGAGTGCAGATCGCGACCGAGCTCTCCGAGGTCACCTTGCGCCGCCTCTTCGCCGTCCTGCTCCTGATCGTCGCGGTCCAGCTCGCCTGGCGGGCGTGTCGGCCGACGACCTATGCTTCGCCCTCATGACGGAGCACGAGGAGATCTGGCTCCCGCTCGTCGACGAGCCGATCGGGAGCATCGTCGAGCAGCTCCGAGCAGACGATCCCGAGATCGACCGGCTCGTGCGCTCGCCGCGTCGGATCCTCGTTTTTCGCACGTTCGCCTACATCCGGGTCGGGATGAAGCTCGGCGAGCTCCTCGTCGAGAGCGACCTGCCTCCCTACGACGGCACCGATACCTGGATCGAGCTCCTGCTCAAGGATCCGGCGCACAGGGCGGCGGTCGCGGGCGAGGTGCGGGCCGTGGCGGAGGAGATCGCCGCCGATCCGAGGTACGCGGCCGAGGAGCAGCTTTGCCCGGACGACGAGGCTCGCGAGCGCTTCCGCGACTTTGCCCGCAAGCAGCTCGAGCAGCGCTAGCGGCAAGGTGAGGCGTGGCGGAGACCACCGGCGACGCTCGTGACCAGGAAGGTCGCCGCCGCGAGCAGGACGATCGTGCCGCCGGGCGGGAGGTCGACGTAGTACGCCAGCGTGAGCCCGCCGAGAACGCTGCCCAGCCCGATCGCCATTCCGAGTAGGAGCGTGCCGCGCATGCTCCGGGCGACGCGCGACGCCGCGATCACGGGCAGGACCATCAGCGCCGCGATCAGGAGGATGCCGACGATGCGCATCGACACCGCAACGGTCGTCGCGGCTAGCACTGCAAGAACCACGTTCAGGAACCCGACCGGGACGCCCGCGACCCTCGCTCCCTCCTCGTCCAGGGCGATCGCCGCCAGCGCACGATAGAGAAGCGCGATCGTTCCGAGACCGGCGATGCCGAGCACCGCCACGAGCGCGAGATCGCCTCGCGTCGTCGTCAGGATCGACCCGAACAGGAACCCGAAGAGATCGACGTTGAGCGCGCCCGCAAGCGAGATCAGGACAACGCCCGTGGCGATGCCCGTGTAGAAGACGAGCGCGAGCGCCTGATCGCCCGCGGTGTGCCTCCGGGACCGGAGCCATTCGATCGCTCCCGCCCCGCCGATCGACGCAACGAGCGCCGTGAGCACGGGCGGCAGGCCGAGCAGGTAACCGGCGGCGACGCCGGCGAAGGCGACGTGACCGATCCCGTCGCCCACCAGGCTGAGCTGGCGCTGGACGAGGAAGAAGCCGACGGCGGGGGCGAGCAGGCCGACGACGAGCCCCGCTCCGAAGGCCAGGCGCATGAACTCGAGCTCAAGCATGGACATGGGACGGGTCGTGCCAGACGTGCGGCAGCTCCGCCGGCGAGCCGTCGAAGACGATCCCGCCTCGGACGAGGACGAGGCGCTCGACGAATCGCTCCACGGCGCCGAACTCGTGCGAGACGTAGAGCACGGTCACCGCGAGCTCGCGGTGGAGGCGGTCGAGCAGAGCGGCGAGCGCTTCCTGCGCGTCGACGTCGACGCCCGTCGTCGGCTCGTCGAGCACGAGCAGCGTAGGCTCCGCTGCCAGCGCCTTGGCGATGAAGGCGCGCTGTTGCTGTCCGCCGGAGAGCGTGCGCAACGGAAGCTCGGCGCAGTCGGAAAGGCCGACACGCTCGATCGCCTCCGCCACGATCGAGCGATCGCGCCGCCGCAGAGGGCCGAGCAAGCCTCCGACCGCGAGGCGACCGGCCGATACGACCTCGCGGACCGTCGCAGGAGCATCCACCCCGAGCTGCGACCGCTGGGCCAGGTACCCGAGCGTCGAACGACGCGAGCAGCGGTCTGCGGGCTCGCCGAAGAGCAGCGCCTCTCCGGCCGAAGGCCGCTCCAGACCCAGCATCACGCGCATCAGCGTGGTCTTGCCGCCGCCGTTCGGACCCGCGATCGCAACGAACTCGCCGGTCGCGATCTGGAGATCGACGCGGCTGAGGACGCGGGCGCCGCCGCCGTAGGCGAACGAGAGCCCACGGAGCTCGACCGCTAGCGGCATTCGAGGGCTTCGCGGAGAGCCGCGAGGTTCGCGCGCATGACGGAAAAATAGTCCGCGCCGTCGTCGATCTCCTCCGGAGTCAGCCCTTCGAGCGGGTTCAGCGTCGATGTCCTGGCGCCCACCTCCCGCGCGACGGTCTGCGCGAGTCGCGGCGAGACGAGCGTCTCGAAGAAGATCGTCGTGGCGCCGTGCGCGCGCACCTCCTGGACGACCTGCTCGAGCTCGCGGGGGGTCGGTTCTGCCTCCGGCTCCAAGCCGCTGAGCGCGACCTGCGCCAGGTCGTAACGCTCGGCGAGGTAGCCGAACGCCGCGTGGCTCGTGACGAGCTCGCGCCGCTCGCAGTCTGCAAGGCCCGCTTGGAACTCGCCGTCGAGCGCGCGCAGCGCCGCGGCGAGATCCCCGGCGGCCTCCGGACGATCGAGCTCCTCCCCGAGTCGCTCCGCGATCGCTGCGTAGCGCAGAGGATCGAGCCAGACGTGCGGGTCGCGGCCCCCGCCCTCGCTGCCTTGCTCCTCTGCGTCCTCGAGCAGCTCGAGCCCGTCGAGCAGATCGACGGCCCGCGCGTCGGTCGAGGCGAGCACGTCCTCGATCGCCGGCTGGAAACCCTGGCCGAGGTAGAGGACGAGGTCGGCGTCGGCCACTGTTCGCACGTCGCGGGCCGAGAGCTCGAGATCGTGTGGCTCGACGCCGGGTGGCGTCAGATTCCGTACCTCAGGCTCGCCGCCTCCCACGCGCTCGGCGGCGAACGCCAGCGGATAGAACGCGGCGACGATCGTCGAGTTGGAGCCGGCTTCGGTGCTACCGCCATTCCCGCAGCCCGCCGCGGTCAGGATCAGCCCGACCGTGCTGAGAACGATTCTCTTTTTCATCCGGCGATCGTAGCAGCAAGATGAGACTCGCTATCATCAAGCGAATGGACGACTGGATCGCGACCACCGAGGAGGCGCTCCGAACGGCCGGCCACCGTGCGGGCGGCGCGAGAGCGGCCCTGATCGACGAGCTCGCGCGACGGGATTGCTGCCGCAGCGCCCAGGAGCTCCATGCCGCACTTCGTGCGCGGGGCCGGAGCGTCGGGGTCGCCACTGTCTATCGCGTCCTCGACACGCTGGTCGAGCTCGGGCTCGTCCAGCGAGTGGAGATCGGCGACGGGATCTCGCGGTTCGAGGCCGCGGTTCCCAGCGCGCACCACCATCACGTCGTGTGCGACGACTGCGGCAAAGTCGAGGCATTCACCGACGTCTCGCTCGAGCGCGCGATCTCCGTCCTACCGGCCCAGCTCGGCTACGACATCGTGGCGCACGAGGTCCTCCTGCGCGGTGAGTGCGGCGACTGCCGCGCGGCCTAGCCTCCCTGGAACTTTCGAGCGCGACGCAGGAGCGGCGAACCGGGTCTTGTACCCTAGGGAAGGCCTGCCCAAGCGAGGACGACTCATGACGTATCGGCTCACAGCACTCCTGTTGCTCGCCGGCGGCCTCGCCGCCGGCGTGACCGGCGTCGCCACGACCGCGCAGCAACCGGCTGCCTCCGCGAGCGCGTACGCGATCAGCGTCATCGTGCCGGGTCAGGCCGGTGCCGCGGCCGGTGGGGTCAGCGTGCCCGGCGGCGACCCCACGAGCCTTGCCAACAGCTTTGCCTACCCGGCCGACGGCTCGATCGTGCGAGCAGGTGCCCTTTCGTCGAGCGCGTCGGCGAGTCCGGAAGCGGGCGGAGCGTCCGACGCCGTCACGGACGTTCTCGGCGTCTCCCTCTTCAACGGCGAGATCACCCTCGACGGCGCTGCGGGCCGTGCGAGATCGTCGAGCTTCGCGGCCGACACGACAGGCTCGTCGGTCACCAACCTGCTCGTGGCCGGGCAGGCCGTCGGTGCAGCGCCGAACCAGCGAGTCGCCCTCGGCGACTGGGGCACGCTCGTCACCCTCGAGGGGGCGGCGGAGCGCACGACCGGCTCCACCATCGACGCTCACGCGACGGTGACAGCGGTGCGCGTGACGCTGACCGCCGAGCACGGCGGGCTGCCGGCGGGCAGCGAGATCCTGATCGGCCATGCGGAGACGGCGATCTCCGTCCCTGTCCCGCCCGAAGCGCTGACGCCCACGACGCCTACAACGCCCACGACGTCCACGACGTCCACGACGACCACGACATCCGAGCCGGCGCCGCCAAATCCCCGCCCAGCCGCCAAGAAAAGGGAGAAGCTGCCCAAGCCGTCGAAACCGAGAGCTGATCCCTCTGGAATCCCACGGGTGAAAGTGCTGCCGGCGCCAACCAGTCTCTTTGCCCCCCTCTCGCCCGGCGGCTTCGTCTTCCCGATCTACGGGGACGCAGGCTTCAGCGATACCTGGGGCGCACCCCGCGCAACGACTGGGCGTCACCAGGGCACGGACATCTTCGCGCCTCTCGGAGCCCCAGTCCTAGCCGTCGCGGACGGAACGGTCTTCTCGGTCGGCTGGAACGCGGTTGGCGGCTGGCGGCTTTGGCTCCGCGATCGCGCCGGAAACCAGTTCTACTACGCCCATCTCTCTGCGTACAGTCCGCTCGCGGTCGACGGGACCGAGGTGCGCGCGGGTCAGGTAATCGGATTCAACGGCAACAGCGGCGATGCCCAGGGCACGCCGTACCACGTGCACTTCGAGATCCATCCGGTCGCACTGCTCCCGCTCGGATACGAAGGTGGCGCCGTCAACCCTTATCTGTACCTCGGGGCCTGGCGCCGGCTCCTCGACGTCGATCTGGCCCTAGCCGTTGGTTACGGCTGGGCACCGCCGGTGCCGGCGGCGGCCACAGCCCCGCGGCCGGGCGCATTCCTACTCGGCTCGACCGATATCTCGAATGCGAGCGGCCTCGACCCGGGCTCGCTCGAGCGGGCGCTCGTCGCCCCGGTGTCGGCCGAGGGCGACGGCGCCTTGCTTCGCAGCTAGGGGTTACGCGGCAGAGTCGGAGTTGCCGGAGGTGTAGCCGAAGTCGTTCGAGCTCTCGCCGGTGATCTTCTCCATGATCCAGGAGCGCGTGGCCGGCCCGGTCATCGGGTTGAGCAGGATCCCGGCCGCGATCCCGCCGAGCAGGAGGATCGAGTTGCGCGTGCCGTGATCCTTCTTGCCCTGAAGCCGGTCGGCGGCAGTCCGGAGCTCTTCGATCGTCTTCTTCAGGTTGTCCTGGATGTCCTTGTCGGTCGCGACGCGCGTTGCCGTCGCCGTCAGGTTGCGGCCGCCAAGCAGCTCCGCGTAGACGTCCCGGGCGGCGTTGAACGCCTCCTTGAGGTTGTCGCGGAGGTCGTCGTCGTGAAGCGCACGGTCGACGTAGGGGCGCACGGTGTCGGCCGTGTCGTACAGCCTGTCCTTGGTCTTCGCCATAGCTGGCTCGTCCTTTCGAGTGTCGTAGTCGCCGGATCAGTGTTGCCGCCTCCTGACGCTCCCAAACGGTCCTATCGCCTGGGCGCTGCTGCCTGGCGCTCGAGCGAGGCCCGCCGTCTGCGCGGAGCGAGCGCATCGCCGTCGAACGCGTTCTCGAGCACCTCCTCGATCGAGTCGACGAGCACGAACGAGAGCTCGTCGCGCGTCTCCTGCGGCAGTTCTTCGAGGTCGGGCTCGTTCTCCCGTGGCATGATCACGCGCTTCAGGCCGGCACGCTGCGCGGCGAGCACCTTCTCCCGGAGGCCGCCGATCGGCAGCACCTGGCCGGTCAGCGTGATCTCGCCGGTCATCCCGACGTCCTCGGAGACGGCCTCACCGCGTGCGAGCGAGGCGATTGCCGTCGCCATCGTGATCCCGGCCGACGGCCCGTCCTTCGGAACGGCGCCCGCCGGCACGTGGATGTGGATGTCGTGCTCGGCAAACCACTCCGGCTCGAGTCCGACCCGGCCCGCGTGCGAACGCGTCCAGGAGAGCGCTGCCTGGGCTGACTCCTGCATCACCTCGCCGAGCTGGCCCGTGATCTGCAACCTGCCCTTGCCCGGATACGCGGTCGCCTCGATGAAGAGCACGTCGCCGCCGACCGCCGTGTAGGCGAGCCCCGTCGCGACTCCCGGATCGGCCGTGCGCTTCCGGGCCTCGCTCGAGAACCGTCGCGGCCCGAGCCACTCGCGCACTCGGTTCTCGTCGATCGCGATCCGCGCATTCTCGCCGCGCGCCACCAGGGTTGCCGCCTTGCGCAGGAGCGTCGCGATCTGGCGCTCCAGGTTCCGGACGCCGGCCTCCCGTGTGTACTCGGCGATCGTCAGCCTCAGCGCCTTGTCGCCGAGCCCGATCCGCGACCGCTTCAGCCCGTGCTCGCGCAGTTGCTTCGGCACGAGGTAGCGCTTGGCGATCCCGAGCTTCTCGTCGTGGGTGTAGCCGGAGAGGTGGATCACGTCCATCCGGTCGAGGAGGGGCCCGGGAATCGTGTCGAGCGTGTTCGCGGTGCAGATGAAGAGCGTCTTCGAGAGGTCGAAGGGGAGGTCGAGGTAATGGTCGCGGAAGCTCGAGTGCTGGTGCGGGTCGAGCACCTCGAGCATCGCCGAGGCGGGATCGCCGCGAAACGAGTCGGCGCCCATCTTGTCGATCTCGTCGATCAGGAAGACGGGGTTGCGCGACTCGGCGTCGCGCAGCGCCCTGACGATCGTGCCCGGCATCGCGCCGATGTAGGTACGACGATGCCCGCGGATCTCGGCCTCGTCGCGGACGCCGCCGACCGAGATGCGCGCGAACTTCCGCCCGACGCTGCGCGCGATCGAATGGCCGAGCGAGGTCTTGCCGACTCCCGGCGGCCCGACGAAGCAGAGGATCGGGCCGGAGAGGTCGTTCTTCAGCTTCGAGACGGCGAGATGCTCGACGATCCGCTCCTTCACCTTCTCGAGGTCGAAATGATCCTCGTCGAGGATTTCCCGCGCGCGGTCGAGGTCGAGGTCGTCCTGGGTCGACTCGTTCCAGGGCAGGCAGAGGATCCAATCGAGGTAGGTGCGGATCACCCCGTGCTCTGCGGCGGCGGGCGGCAGCTTCTCCAGCCGGCCGAGTTCCCGCAGCGCAACCTTGTACGCGTCCTCGGGAAGCCGCTTCGCCTCGATCTGCTCGCGCAGCTCGTTCGCCTCGGCCTGCTGCTCGTCGCCCTCGCCGAGCTCGTCCTGGATCGCTTTCAGCTGCTGGCGGAGGAAGTACTCGCGCTGGCCCTTCTCGATCTCCGAGGCGACCTGTGTCTGGATCTTCGTCCCGAGCTCCGAGACATCGAGCTCGCGCTCGAGGATCACCGAGACGGCTCGGAGACGCTCGAGCACGTCGACCGTCTCGAGCAGAGCCTGGCGCTCCTCGGTCTTCAGGCGCAGCGTCGAGGCGACCAGATGACAGAGGGCGCTCGGATCGTCGACGTTCGCCGCCGCGAGCTGGAGCTCCTCGGGGAGATACGGCGTCATCCCGATGATTCGACCGAACTGGGCTTGGACGTTGCGTGTCAGCGCCTGCACGCTCGGCGAGCTCGGGATGACGTCGTCGAGCTCCTCGAACTCCGCGAGGAGGTACGGCTCGTCCGTGATCCGCTCGCGCAGGCGGACGCGCTGGAGCCCCTGGACGAGAATTCGCAGGGTTCCGTCGGGCACCTTGATCATCTTGTGGACGACGGCGACCGTACCCACCTCGTAGACATCGTCCCAGCCAGGGTGCTCGACCTCGCCGTTCCTGACGGTGAGGAGCGCGAGCATCCGCTCGCCCGCCACGACGTCGTCGATCAGCTTGATCGAGCGCTCCTGCCCGACGGCGAGCGGCGTCATCGACTCGGGGAAGACGACGGTCTCTTTCAGCGGCAGGACGGGGAGCCGCGACGGCGTCTCGAGCGGCACCTCGCCGGCATCGACCTCGCTCATCCGATCCTCTCGACGAGGATCGCCACGGGCTGGGGCTGCGCGGGCCGCGGGGCGATCGGGAGCGTGATCGTGAGCAGACCGCGCTCGTAGCTCGCGCTCGCGGCGGCGACGTCGACGTCCTCGGCGAGCTGGAGGACTCGCTGGAAGGGGCCGTACTCGATCTCGATCTGCTGGTAGACCTGGCCTCCGACCCGTGGCCGCGGACGCTTGCCTGCGATCGTCAGCGAGCGCTCCTCGACGGCGATCCGAACCGATTCCGGGTCGACGCCGGGAAGCTCGACGACGACGGTCAGCTCATGCGGCTCCGAGGTGTGGAAGCAGTCGACCGACGGCCTGAAGCCGTGTCGCATCCCCGAGAACCGGGGTACCTGCCAGAGGTCGGCGAAGAGCTCCTCGATCTCCCCTTGCAGGCGGTCGATGTCGCGCCGCGCCATGCCCCGGGAGCCTACCCCTAGGCGTACGATTCGACGCATGACGCTCGTCCGACGGATCCTCCGGCTACTCGGCGCGGCACTCGCGTTCGGCGTCTACGTCTGGTACGCCGCGGTCCGCCACGCGCCGGCCGTCAAGCGGCGGAAGGCCCGGCGCCGGACGTCCCGAAGCCCTCGGGACTCGCGCTGACGCCCTATCACCTAACGGAATCCTGATGTGTGCCACTGGGGAGGGCCGGAGAGACCGTCCGTCATGCGGTGGCTTCTCACGCTCGCATTGACGTGTGCCCTGTCCGGGGTGCTTGCGCCTTCGGGCTCGGCGGCGAGCGGTGTCCGCTTCGGGATCCAGGACGATGCCTGGCTCGCCCAGGGTCCCGGCACGCTCGAGAGCCGGCTCGACCGGCTCGAGGGCCTCGGCGTCGATGTTGTCCGCTTCAACCTGCATTGGAACGAGATCGAGCCGACCCGCGGCAGTCCCGACTGGGCCTCGAGCGACGCCGTCCTGCAAGGCCTACGGGCGCGGAGGATCGGCGCCGTCGTCGGTCTCGTCGGCTCGCCTCGCTGGGCGAACGGCGGGCGCGCGTCCAACTACGCCCCTACGGCTGCGAGCTTCGCCGCGTTCGCGCGCGCAGCCGCCTCGCGCTACGCCTGGGTGCGCGAATGGCTCGTCTGGAACGAGCCGAACCAGGCGCGCTGGTTGAAGCCGACCTCCCCGGCCGTGTATGTCCGCTCGCTCCTCAACCCGGCCTATGCCGCGATTCACGCCGCGAATCCGCGCGCCAGGGTTGCCGGCGGCGTGACCGCGCCGCGGGCAGGCTCAGCCGGCGTCTCCCCGGTGAAGTGGATCCGGGGGATGGACGCGGCCGGAGCGAGGCTCGACGCCTACGCGCACCACCCGTATCCCGGCCGACCCTCGGACAGCCCCTTCGCCGGCGGTTGTCGTCAAGCGGACTGTGAGACGATCACGATGGCCACGCTCGAGCGGCTGCTCGCGGAGGTGACGAAGGCGTTCGGGCCGAAGCGGATCTGGCTGACCGAGTACGGCTACCAGACCGGGCCCGGCGGAGTCTCGCCGCAGCGGCAGGCCGAGCTGCTCGGCCAGGCTGCGCTCCGGGTCTACAAGGCGCCGCGCATCGACCTCCTGATCCACTACCTCGTCGTCGACGAGCCGACGAGCGCCCGCTTCCAGAGCGGCCTCTTCACGACGTCGGGTGCGCCGAAGCTCGCCGCGCTCGCCTTCCCGCTCCCGCTCGTCCAAGCGGGTCGGAGTGGTGGCGACGTCGTCCTCTGGGGGCAGGTGCGGCCTGGGCTCGGCGCACAGAGCTACCGGGTGCAGCTACGCAGCGCCAGCGGCTGGCGCTTCGTCGGAGGAACGCGCCGGACAAGCGCGCGCGGCTATCTCAGCGCGGCCGTGACCGCGCCGCGCGGCTCGCTCGTGCGCACCTTCTTCCCGCGCGACGGTACGTACGGCGCTCCTCTTTTCGTCCGCTAAGCTCGGCCCGCCAGACCGCGAGCTCGCTGCCGGTCGCCTCAGGGCCGGCATGGACGTGCATGACCGCATTCGGGGTTTCGAAGACTGTTGCATCCGCGAGCTTCATCGAGCTCAGCTCCTTCGATAATAGACAACCAAGCTGACCGAAGCCTAGCAAGGTTCTACCACCAGGTTGTCTATCCTGATGGACATGGCTGAGCTACCGCTCGCGCGGCTCCTCCTGATGGCGACCAGATTGGTCGCGGACGAGCTGAACGAGGGTCTCCGCGCAGCGGGGCATCCAGACCTCAGGCCGACGCACGGCTTCGCCTTGAACGGGATCGGGGTAAACGGTGCCACAGCAACGCAACTTGCCGGGCTTCTCGGCATGACGAAGCAAGGCGTGGCCAAGCTCGTCGACTCGCTTGTCGAGCGGGGTTACGTCGAGCGCGAGCGGAACGTCGCCGACGGCCGCTCGGTCCTGCTCGTGCTCTCGTCGCGCGGCCGTGAGCTGCTGAGTCGAGCAGAGGACGTTCAGCGTCGGCTCGAGGCGGAGTGGGCGGAACACGTCGGCCCCTCGCAGTTGAGCGCTCTCCGCCGCGGTCTCGAGCAGATCGTCCGCGAGCGCCATGCCGGCGAGCTGCCTCCGCTGCGTCCGATCTGGTGAGCTACCGAATCGCGGCGTAGACGACGACCGCGACGGCGATCGCGATCGCGATGAACGCGAGCCGCATGACCCGGAAGGCCCGCCGCTCGCCGGGGCCCGGCCCCGGCTCGGGCGTGTACGGGTCGAGCGGCGGCGCCGGCTGGCGCGGACTCTCGTCCTCGCCCTCGAGCACCTGCGGATCGTGCTGGACTTCTCTCTCCGTCATGGGCGGCTCGTACCCCGACCGGTAGCTTCCGAAGCGTGCACGCCCCACCCGAGCTGCGCGGCGGCTTCACGATCCGGCTCGCAGGTCTCATCGTCGGGCTCTTTCTCTGCGCGGTCGGGATCGTCCTCTTCCTCGAGTCCGAGCTCGGACTGCCTCCGTGGGACGTCCTCCACCAAGGGCTCGCCGAGCAGGTCGGCGTCTCGTTCGGCGCCGCCAACCTGATCGTCTCGGGCGTTATCCTCGCGCTCGCCTGGGCGTTGCGAGCGCACATCGGTCTCGGCACGCTCCTGAACGCGATCCTGATCGGCAGCTTCGTGATCGCGCTCACGGCGATCGACGCAATCTCGGCACTCTCGGACGAGACCCTGGCGGTTCGGATCGGTCTACTCCCTCTCGCGCTGGCCTGCTTCGGCGTCGGGTCGGCGTTCTACATCGCGCCGAGCATGGGTGCGGGGCCGCGCGACTCGCTGATGCTCGTCGCCTCCCGGCGGCTTCGCCTACGGATCGGAACGGCACGAACCGTGATCGAGGTGCTCGCGCTCGCGCTCGGCTTCGCCCTGGGCGGCACCGTCGGGATCGGCACGCTCGTCTTCGCGCTCGGGATCGGGCCTGCGGTCGAGATCTCGTTCTGGCTGCTCGAGCGAACGCCCCTCGCCACTCCCGCAGTAGCATCGCCCCAGCCATGAACGTGAAGGGACTGATCGCTGCGGGCGGCGAGGCGACGCGGCTCGGCGAGCTGACGCGCGTCGTCAACAAGCACCTGCTCCCGGTGGGCGGCTGGCCGATGATCTACTACCCGCTCCAGCTACTCCAGCTCGCCGGCGTGCACGACGTCCTGATCGTGACGGGGCAGGGGCACGCGGGCCAGCTAATCGACCTGCTCGGCGATGGCCGGATGCCGAGGCGAGGCTCGGAGGAGCCGCTCTTCGACCTCGATCTGACCTACAAGGTGCAGGTCGAGGCGGGCGGGATCGCTCAGGTTGTCGGAATGGCTGAGACCTTCGTCGGTGCCGACAAGCTCGTCGTCTGCCTCGGCGACAACATCTTCGAGTACGCGGAGGTGGCCGCCATCCGAGCCTTCGTCGAGGGCGACGACGGCGCGGCGGTCTTCGTCAAGGACGTGCCCGATCCGGAGCGCTTCGGCGTCGTCGTCTACGGCGACGAGGGCCGCGTCACCGATGTCGTCGAGAAGGCCGGCGTCGTCGACATGCGCTACGACGCGCCGCCGTCGAGCGACGCCGTGGTCGGCCTCTACTGCTACGACGACGGCGTCTTCGACCTGATCCGCGACCTGCGGCCCTCGTCGCGCGGCGAGCTCGAGATCACCGACGTGAATCGCCACTACGCCGAGCGCGGCACCCTCGCGGCCCATCGCGTGACCGGCTGGTGGGAGGACGCGGGGACGCAGGAGTCGCTGCCGGAGATTGGCGCCCTGATCGCCCGCACGGGAGTGAACAAGGTCGCGTGATCGAGGGTCTGCTCAGGATCCCGCTGCGGCGGTTCGAGGACGAGCGCGGTTGGTTCTCCGAGTTGATGCGGGCGGGCGCGCTGCCGAAGCCGGTCCGCCAGTCGAACCTCGTCTTCTCCCGGCGAGGAGCCGTGCGCGGTCTCCATTTCCACGAGCGGGGCCAGGACGACCTCTTCGCGTGCGTGCACGGAATGGTGCGCGTGGTCGTCCTCGACCGCGAGAGCGGCGAGACCTTTACCGAGGACATCGGCGAGGAGAACCCTGTCGCGATCTACATCCCCGGCCTCAACGCTCACGGCTACGAGGCGCTGACCGACTGCCTCTTCCTCTACCACGTCACGGAGGAGTACGACGCCGACGATCCCGACGAGCACGGGCTCTGCTGGGCCGATCCGCGCGTCAAGCACCTGTGGAAGACCGAGACGCCGATCCTCTCCGCGCGAGACCTCGCGGCTTGCTGATCACCGGGGCGAGCGGGCAGCTCGGGCAGGCGCTCGCGGAGGAGTTTCCGGACGCGCTGGCGCTGACCCGCTCGGAGTGGGACGTCGCGCTGCCCGCTCCAGCCCTGCTCACGCGCCCGGACATCGTCCTCCACGCCGCCGCCTGGACCGACGTCGACGGTGCCGAGGACGATCCGCAGGGGGCCGCCGCGATCAACGTCGGCGGAACGGCGAACGTTGCGGAGCTGGGCGCGCCGCTCGTCTACTACTCCTCCGACTACGTCTTCGACGGACGCAAGCAGGAGCCGTACGTCGAGTCCGACGGCCCGAATCCGCTCTCGGTCTACGGCCGCTCGAAGCTGCACGGTGAGGCGGCGGCCGGCGAGACCGCATGGATCGTGCGCAGCGCCTGGCTCTTCGGCCCGACCGGCCACAACTTCGTTCGCACGATGCTCAGGCTCGGAGCGGAACGCGACGAGGTCGCCGTCGTCGACGACCAGCGCGGCTCGCCGACCTACGTCGGGCATCTGGCCGCGGCGACCCGCGAGTTGCTCGAGCTCCGCTCGGGGATCTGGCACGTCGCCGCGGAGGGCGAGTGCACCTGGGCGGACTTCGCGGACGCGATCTTCGACGGCGCCGGCCTCCGCTGTCGTGTCCGTCGGATCACCACCGTCGAGCTCGGGCGCGCGGCGCCGCGGCCGGCCTATTCGGTGCTGCGGAGCGAGAAAGGGGCGCCGACCCTGCCCCATTGGCGGGACGGGCTTCGAGAGTGCATCGACCGGCTGGCCTAGGGATCGCTCCGTGGCGCGCTACTCGTTCCTGACCACGTGGGCCCTCGATGCTCCAGTCGACGATGTCTGGGAGGCGATCCACGCGACCGAGCGCTGGCCGGAGTGGTGGCGGGGGGTGAAGATTGCGGATCGGCTCGGCGAGGGCGACGGCGACGGTGTCGGCTCGATCCACCGCTACGTCTGGCGGAGTAGGCTTCCCTACGACATCGAGTTCCGGATGCGCACCACCCGCCTCGAGCGTCCGTTCCTGCTCGAGGGCGAGGCGGACGGCGAGCTTCGTGGCACCGGACGCTGGCGGCTCTGGTCGGGTAGAGGCACCGCGGTCACCTACGAGTGGAACGTGGAGACGACAATCCCCTGGATGAACGCGATCGCGCCAATCGGGAGGCCCGCATTCCGTTGGAGTCACAACCACGTGATGCGGAACGGCGGCCGCGGGCTCGCGCGCCTGCTCGGCTCGAAGCTGTTCGTCTGCGACTAGCGCGGCCGCGTCGGTCCACGAATCCCCTATGGGGGAGCAAGGCCCCCACTCGAAACGCCAGCGGCCGAGGTGCAACGGGCGTGTGACGGATCAGTGTCGACTTCGTGACATCGACCAGCCGTTACGCTGCCGCCATGCGCGTGCTCGTCACCGGTGGCGCCGGCTTCATCGGCTCGAACTTCGCTCGCTATTGGTGCGAGAACCGTCCCGACGATCGCGTCGTCGTCTACGACCTGCTCACGTACGCCGGCGATCGCAGGAACATCGCCGACCTCGGCGACCGGGTCGACTTCGTCCAGGGCGACATCGGCGACGCCGAGCTTGCCGGCAGAACGCTGCGCGACCACGAGATCGACACGGTCGTGAACTTCGCTGCGGAGTCGCACAACAGCCTGGCCGTGCTCGATCCAACGCTGTTCTTCCGGACGAATGTGCTCGGGACGCAGACGCTGCTCGAGGCTGTGAGGCAGCACCGCGTCGAGCGCTTCCATCACGTCTCGACGTGCGAGGTCTACGGCGATCTCGCTCTCGACAGCGACGACGTCTTCACGGAGGACACGCCGTACCGTCCGCGCACGCCCTACAACGCTTCGAAGGCCGGGGCCGATCACGCTGTCCGCGCGTACAGCGAGACCTACGAACTCCCCGTGACGATCACCAACTGCTCGAACAACTACGGCCCGTTCCAGTTTCCCGAGAAGGTGATTCCGCTCTTCGTCACGAACGCTCTCGACGACGCGCCGCTGCCGATGTACGCGTCGACCGCGAACAAGCGCGAGTGGCTGCACGTGCTCGACCACTGCCGCGCGATCGAGCTCGTGCTCGATCGCGGTCGGATCGGCGAGACCTACAACGTCGGCTCGGGAGTGGAGAAGAGCATCGGCGAGATCGCAGAGCTCGTGCTCGAGCTAACGGGGAAGCCCGAGAGCCTAATGACGATCGTGCCGGACCGGCCGGGGCACGATCGGCGCTACCTGCTCGATTCGTCGAAGCTGCGCTCCGAACTCGACTGGGAACCGTCGATCGAGTTCGAGGCGGGACTCGAGCAGACCGTGCGCTGGTACGAGACCCATCGCGAGTGGTGGGAGTCGATGAAGGGCCGCGCCCCTGTCGTCGAGTCGGCCTGGGCGGTTCGCGACTAGTCGTCGCCTCCGCCGCCGCAGTTCCGCTCGGCCTCTCGGCGCAGCCTGGTGATCTCCTTGCGCTCGCCCTGAACCGCCTCCGAGCGGTCGAGCAGGTCGAGCACGCCGTCGCAGTGCGCGAGTGCGAGCCGCGTGAAGGCGAGGTTGTAGCTCGCGTAGGCCTCGGTGGTGCTGCCCGAGCCGGCGAGGCCCGCCACAGCCTGCTCGAGCAGCGGCAACGCGCCGTCGTAGTCGCGGGCCTGCATCAGCGCGAAGCCCTGGTCGTTCAGTGCCGAGGGGTCGCCCGAGGGCTCCGTCGGCGGCGGCTCGGTTGTCGGCGGCGGCTCGGTGGTGGGCGGCGGCTCGGTGGTGGGCGGCGGCTCGGTCGTGGGCTCCGGCTCGGGGGCGGTCGTCACGGTCTCGACGATCGTCGTACCCCCGAGGGTCACCGTCTCCTTGACGGTGCGCGGACCCGAGTCGACCGCGTTCTCGACAGGATCCTCGCCGCCGAGCACTGCTGCGAGCGCGACGCCGCCGAGCGCGAGCGCGGTCACGGCCGCCGCGAGGAGCGGGAGCCGGCTGCGGCTCCGCTGCCGCTCGACCGCGGGGACGGCGCCGACTGTCGTATGACCGGCGGCCGCGTCGAGCGCGTCGCGTAGGGCGTGGACGAGGTCGGCGCACGCCGCGAACCGTCGCTCCGGCTCCTTGGCGAGTCCCTGGAGGAGGACCGCGTCGACCTCGGTCGGCAACTCCGGGTTCCGGTCGGAGGCGTTCGGGATCGGGCCGTGGACATGTGCGGCCGCCTCGGCGGTCGGGGAGTCCATCGCGAACGGCCGCTCGCCCGTGAGCAACTCGAACGCGACAACGGCGAGCGCGTAGCGGTCGCTCGAGGATGTCGCCTGCTCGCCTCGTGCCTGTTCCGGAGCGAGGTAGCCGGCGGTGCCGAGCACGGTTCCGGCGGCGGTGAACGAGTCGAGGCCGACAGCGCTTGCGATCCCGAAGTCGGCGACTCGTACGTTGCCCTCGTCGTCCAAGAGCAGATTGGCGGGCTTGACGTCGCGATGCACGACCCCGGCGACGTGCGCGGCATCGAGCGCGGCGGCTGTTTGCCCGAGCCATGCGAGCGTGCGCCCCGGCGGCTGGGCGCCCTCGGCTTCGAGGCGATCGGCCAGCGAGCCTCCGGGTAGATACTCCATGACGATGTACGGCCGGTCGTCGTGCTCGCCGACGTCGAAGATCGTGACCGTGTTCGGGGCGTTCGAGAGCCGTGCGGCCGCGAGCGCCTCGTGCGTGAAGCGGCGCCGGATCCCCTCCTCGTCGGCGAAGCGCTCCGCGAGCACCTTGACGGCGACGATCCTGCCGAGCACACCGTCCTCGGCGCGGAAGATCTCGCCCATGCCGCCCCGCGCGATGCGCTCGGGCTGCCGATAGCGGGGTGGCAGGATCGAGGTCATCGGTGCTTCGGTGCCCTCGCCGCCGGGGAGGAAAACCGCTGGTCCGGCCGTGGACGAGTTGAAGGTTCGGTAAAGAGGCCCGACGACGCGCAATTCCTGCGCTAGCCTCAACCGTAGGAGGATACGAATGCGGCGCCCGCTTCTCGCTCTCATCGGTTCGGTATCCGGCTGCGCGGCGCTCGTGCTCGCCGCGCAGGCGGACGCTGGCGTGCGCGCGGTCTCGCCCGCACCGGTCGCCGCGACCACGTTCCTCGTCAGCGGCCGGGGCTGGGGCCACGGTGTCGGGATGAGCCAGTACGGCGCGCTCGGGTTCGCCAACGCTGGTCGAGCGCATGCGCAGATCCTCGGTCACTTCTATCCCGGCACGACGCTCGGCCCGGCACCGGTCGCGCGCGTACGCGTGCTGCTCGCGGAGTCGAAGCCGGTGCTAACCGTCTCCTCGAAGGCGCCGTTCCGCATTCGCGACGTCCTTGGCACGACGTACACGGTCCCTGCGGGGCCGCTCGAGCTCCGGCCGAAGCTCGAGCCGCTGCTGAACGGCGTCCCGACCCCGCTCGCCGGCCCGATCGTCGTTCTTCCCGGCCGGGCGCCGCTCGAGCTCGGTACTCCATTCCGGGGCCGGCTCGCCGTCACCGTCGCCGGTTCGAGGCTGAGCGCGATCAACCTCGTCGGACTCGAGGACTACCTTGCTGGCGTCGTCCCCCGCGAGATGCCGGCCGCCTGGCCGGTGGAGGCGCTGAAGGCGCAGGCGATCGCCGCTCGCTCGTACGCGCTGGCCCACCGCGTCAGCGGCCGCGCGTTCGACCTCTATGCCGATGTCCGCAGCCAGGTCTACGGCGGGATCGCGAGCGAGGACGCCCGAGCGACCGCCGCGATCAAGGGAACGGCGGGTCGGATCCTGCTCCACGAGGGCAAGGTCGTCGACGCGCTCTTCCATTCCACCTCGGGCGGTCGGACGGTGTCCGCGGCGGAGGTCTTCGGCACGGCCGTGCCGTATCTTGCCGCCGTCGTCGATCCGTACAGCTCCCTCTCGCCGGTCGACCGCTGGGGGCCGACGGCGGTGACGGACTCGACCGTTCGGCGGGGTCTCGGGATCGCGAGCTCGGTGCTCGGACTCCAGCTCGCCCGGAGCGCCTCCGGGCGCGTGCGCTCCGCTACCGTCACGACCTCGGCCGGGCCGAGGACGGTGACCGCCGCCGCCCTGCGTGCCGGGCTCGGACTGCGCTCGACGTGGATCACGACCCTCGGCTCGCTGACGCTGACCCGGCCGGCGGGTCCCGTCGTCTACGGCCGGACCGTGACGGTGCGCGCCGATGCGAAGGGCGTTGGCAGCACGGTGCTCGCCCAGCGTGTGGGCGGGATCTGGACGCAGGTCGCCGCGCGAGCCACTGCCGGCGCGATCCAGTTCACGACGAAGCTCCTCGCCCCGACGAGCTTCAGGCTCTCCGCGGGCGCCGTTGCCGGCCCCGTCCTCGCAATGCCGGTTGCACCGCTCGTCAAGCTGTCGCCGGCGGCCGGCGGTCTCGAGGGAACAGTGACTCCCGCAAGTCCGGGGACGGCGGTCCAGCTCGAGCTGCTCGAAGGGGACGACTGGGTTCCGGCCGGAGTGGCCGTGCTCGATGACCTCGGCGCCTTCCGCATCGACCCCGAGCTCGCGCCGGGCACCTACCGCGCTCGCGTCGCTCCCGCGGCCGGCTTTGCGGAAGGCCTGAGCTCGCAGCTCCGGATCGGGTGATGCGCCGCCGCTTCGGACTCGCGGCCCTCGCGTGCTTGACCCTCGGCGTCGCTGCGCCGCACTCTGCGGCGGCGGCCCGTTACGCGATCGGAGTCGAGAGCCTGGACGCGATCGCGCCGCTCCGGCGGGCTCTCGGCCCGGGCGCCGAGAGCCTCGCTCCCTTGCCCGCTGTCGTCGTCGAGCGCACGAAAGCGCCGCTGCTGCTCGAGCTTCCCGGCGCGACCTACGTCGAGCGCCTCGGCACCCGCACGCCGTCGTTCGAGCCCAACGATCCACTCGCGCTCGAGCAGTGGCATCTGGCGGCGAATCACGCCTTCGACTTCTGGCCGACGCTCCCGCTCCTGCCGCCCGTTCGGGTCGCCGTCATCGACTCGGGGATCGACGGGGGCCACCCGGATCTCAGGAGCCGGATCGTGGCCGCGGAGAGCTTCGTCGGCACGCCGGCCCGCGAGGACGCGACCGGCCATGGCACGTTCGTCGCCGGGCTGATCGGGGCTGCGATCGACAACGCGGAAGGTGTCGCCGGGATGGCGCCGTCGGCTGAGCTCCTGATTGCGAAGGTCGTCGCGGAGGACGGCACGATCGACGTCGAGGCCGAGGCGCGCGCCATCCGCTGGGCCGTCGACGAGGGCGCGCGGGTGATCAACATGAGCCTCGGCGGGGTGCGCGACCCGCGCGATCGGAGCCGCGACACCTACTCGCCGCTCGAGGAGGCCGCGCTCGCCTACGCGACACGGAAAGGAGTCGTCGTCGTGGCGGCCGTCGGCAACGGCGACGCGGCTCCATCCATGCCCTGGCCGTACGCGAGCTATCCGGCCGCGCTGCCGCACGTCCTCGGGGTCAGCGCGCTCGCGCGCAACGGCTCCTCGCCTGCGTTCTCGAACCGCGATCGGATCTACAACGACCTCGCGGCGCCGGGGCAGGGCCTGCTCTCCACCTTCCCGCGAGCGCTCACCGCGTCGTTCAAGGAGTGCGCCGACCAGGGGTACTCGAGCTGCGGCTCCGACGAGTATCGAGCCGCCGAGGGTACGTCGTTCGCAGCACCGCAGGTGAGCGCCGCCGCCGCGGCCCTGATCGCGCTCAGGCCCTCGCTCCGGCCCGAGCAGGTGACCGCGCTCCTCACCGGCACGGCCGTCGACGTGAACGCGGGCACCGGCTGCCGGGCCTGTGCACTCCGGCGCGACGCGCTCACCGGCTGGGGTCGGCTCGACGTCGCCGCCGCGCTCCGCACGCTCGCCGCCGACACGCTGCCACCGGCCGACGCGCGCGAGCCGAACGACGACCTCGGGGCCCAGGCCGCGCCAGTCTGGGGGCCGATCCAGCGCTTCCAGGCGACGCTCGATTTCTGGGACGACCAGAACGACGTCTACGCGATTCGTCTCCGGAAGGGCCAGCCCGTCTACGTGAGCGTCCGCGGACCGGCGGGCGTCGATACGAACCTGATCTTCTGGCGCCCCGGCGCGAGGAGCATCGAGCACTTCGGCTCGCTGGGTCGGGTCGCCGCCCAGTCGGCCCGGCCCGGTGCCCGCGAGTACCTCGAGTACCGAGCCCCGACCCGGGGCACCTACTACGTCCAGGTCAAGCTCGGCTCCCGCGGCGGCGGCCGCTACAAGCTGACCATCGTCAAGGCCTGACCGGATTCACGACGCGGCCGCCTCAATCCCCGTTCTGCGCGACTCTGCCGGACCCGGGCGTGTCGAGCCAGCGAGTCGCCGGCGCGCACCGGGGACGCCGCTCGCCGAGGTACTCTCCTCGAGACGTGCTGGAGGATGAGTCTCGGCGCGCGTCGCCGCACCGTCATTGAGCCAGCTGCGGGTAGGGTTCGAGCAGAGCTGGCCACAACCCGAGTGAGGGCTGACGCATGCCGTACGTCGACGGATTCGTCGTCGCAGTTCCGAAGCAGAAGCTGACGGAGTACAAGAAGATGGCTCGCAAGGCCGGAAAGATCTGGAAGGAGCACGGTGCGCTCTCCTACGTCGAGTGCGTCGCCGACGACGTGCCGGTGGGGAAGCTGACGTCGTTCACCAAAGCTGTGAAGCTGAAGCAGGGCGAGACGGTGATCTTCTCGTGGATCACCTACAAGTCCAAGCGCGACCGCGACGCCGTCAACAAGAAGGTGATGGGGGACCCGCGGCTCGAGACCGACATGAGCAAGGCGCCCTTCGACGGCAAGCGCATGATCTACGGTGGCTTCAAGCCGGTGATTCAGCTCTAGCGTCATCGGTCCAACAGCTCGGATTCCGGGACCTCGCGCAGGACTCTTGCCGGATTCCCGACGACGAGCGCACGCGGCGGCACGTCTTTCGTCACGACCGCACCGGCGCCGACGAATGCCTCCTCCCCGATCTCGATCCCGGGACAGAGGATCGCGCCGCCGCCGACCCGCGCGCCGCGCCTGATCGTCGGGCCGCGCATCTCGCCATGGCGCTTCTCGGTCCGGCCCATGTAGTTGTCGTTCGTCGTGACGACGCACGGCGCGATGAAGACGTTGTCCTCGAGCGTCGAGTAGGCAGTGATGTAGGCCTCGGCCTGGATCTTCGTCAGCGCTCCGATCGTCGTGTCGTTCTCGACGAGGGAGCCGCGGCCGACGACCACGTCGTCGCCGATCTCGACTCGCTCGCGGACGCACGACTGGTCGCCGAGGATCACACGCGCACCGATCGTCGTCCCGGCGAAGACGATCGCGCCCGTCGAGACGATCGCGCCGTCGCCGATCCTCGCCGGCGGCAGCGGCTCGCGCTTCGTAGTCGAGCGCGGCGAGAGCGTCGGCTGCTTGCCGACGACGGCGTTCTCCAGCACCTTGACGCCCTCGCCGAGAACCGTCCCCGGATAGACGATTGCGCTCGGATGCACGTCAGCCACGGAGACTCTCGGTCAGCCGGTCGAGCGCGCGCACGACCGTGAGCCCGTCGCGCGCCTCCCGGTGGTCGCCCGGGCCCTGCTCGACGAGGCGCAGGAAGTGCTCGCACTCGAGCCGCAACGGCTCGTCGTTCGGGATCTTGGGGCTGAAGATGTCGCCGGTGCGGGTCCGCCACTCGCCGTAGGTGCCCGCGGGCTCCCAGGGAGCCTTCTCGTAGATCGTCACCTTGCGCTCGAGCTCCATGTCGTCGAAGACGGCCATCTTCTCGTTTCCGACCACGGTCAGCTTGCGCATCTTGTGCGGATCGAGCCAGGAGAGGTGCATGTGCGCGATCTTCCCGGAGGGGAAGCGGAGGTAGCAGAAGACGACGTCCTCGACGCCCGGATTGAGGAAGGCGTTCCCGTTCGCGACGGCCTCCTCCGGTTCCTCGCCGACCAGGTAGAGGATCACCGAGAGGTCGTGCACGCCGAGCGACCAGAGCGCATTCTCGTCGCGGCGGATGATCCCGAGGTTCTGCCGATTCGAGTAGACGCAGAGGATGTCGCCGAGCTCGCCCGAGTCGACGAGCTCCTTCAGCTTGCGGACGCCCGGGTGGTAGAGGAGCAAGTGCCCGGGCATCAGCACGAGGTCGCGCTCCGCCGCCAGCCGCACGAGCTCCTCCATCTCCGCGCCCTTCATCGCCGGCGGTTTCTCGACGAAGACGTGCTTGCCGGCCTCGAGCGCCTGCTTTGCGAGCGCGTGATGCGTCGGCACCGGCGTCGCGATCACGACGGCGTCGAGCTCCGGATCGGCCAGCAGCTCCGCGAAGTCGCCTGTCACGCGGGCCTGCGGATGGCGCTGCGCGAACTGGGCTCGCAGCTCCTCCGATGCGTCGCAGAGCCAGATCAGCTCGGCGAGGTCGTCGAAGTTGCGGACGAGGTTCGTGCCCCAGTAGCCGAGTCCGGCCTGGCCGATGCGCACCACGCTACAGCTTCCAGATCTTCGTGCCGCGCGCGACGCCGTTCCGACCGGTGGCATTGCGGAAGTCGATCACGAGCTGCGCGTCGGCGACGAGCTGCCCGTAGTCGATCCCCGAGTGTGCGGTGACGATCACGACCGCGTCGTAGGCGCCCGGGTCGAGCTCGACGGAGCGGAGCGAGAGGCCGTGCTCCTCCACTGCGGGCACGTGCGGGTCGTGATAGGAGACGTCGGCGCCCGCGTTTTGGAGCAGCTCGATCAGCTTCAGCGCCGGCGACTCGCGCATGTCGCCGATGTCGGCCTTGTAGGCGACACCGAGGATCAGCACGTGCGAGCTTGCAAGCGATTTGCCCGCGCCGTGATTCAGCGCCTGCGAGACGACCGAGCGGCAGTAGTACGGCATGTTCTGGTTGACCTCGCCGGCCAGCTCGATGAAACGCGTCGTGAAGTCGTACTCGCGCGCCTTCCAGGTCAGGTAGAAGGGATCGATCGGGATGCAATGGCCGCCGAGCCCTGGGCCGGGCTCGAAGCGCATGAAGCCGAACGGCTTCGTCGCCGCCGCGTCCACGACCTCCCAGACGTCGATCCCCATCCGGTCGCAGAGCATCGCGAGCTCGTTGACGAGGGCGATGTTGACCGAGCGGAAGATGTTCTCGAGCAGCTTCGTCAGCTCCGCCGCCTCGGGCGTCGAGACACGGTGGATGTTCTCGATCGCGCTTCCGTAGAGCTGCGCGGCCGCTTCGGTCGAGGCCTCGTTGATCCCCCCGACGACCTTCGGCACCGTCTTCGTCGTCCAGTCGGTGCGGCCCGGATCGATCCGCTCGGGCGAGAACGCGAGGTGGAATCCCTCGCCTGCGCGCAGGCCGCTCTCCTCCTCGAGGATCGGCAGCACCTCCTCACGCGTCGTGCCGGGATACGTGGTCGACTCGAGCACGACCAGATGGCCCTCGCGCAATCGCTTGCCGATCTCGCGGCTCGCGTCCTTCACGATCGAGAGGTCCGGCTCGCGCTGCTTGGAGAGCGGCGTCGGAAGGGCGATCAGGATTGCGTCGCAGTCACGCAGCTCGTCGAAGTCGGTCGACGCGCGCAGCCCGCGCTCTTCGACGAGCGCCTTCATCGTCGCCGCGGGGACGTCCTCGATGTAGCTCTCGCCGCGGTTCAGCATCGCGACCCGCTCGGCGTCGACGTCGAGGAGCAGGACGGAGCGTCCGGCCTCGGCGAAGACCTGGGCGAGCGGGACACCGACGTAGCCGGCTCCGACGATGGCTACGTCAGTCACGGCCGCCGATCCTACCGAGCAGTGCGGCGATCGAGCAGCGCCTGCGCGACCCGCTCCGAGGCATGGCCGTCCCCGTAGAGCCGAGGGAGGCTGTTGGGTAGCCGGGCCTCGCGCACCGCGCGGACGAGCCGGTCGGGGTCGTCGTCGACGAGAACGTTCGCACCGGTCTCGACGGTGTCGACCCACTCTGTGGACGGCCGAAGCGTTACGCACGGGACGCCGTACCAGTAGGCCTCCTTCTGGAGCCCGCCCGAGTCGGTGAGGACGACGCGTGTCTGCGAGGCGAGCGCCGCGAGCTCGAGATAGCCGAGTGGCTCGAGCAGGTCGACGTGGGCGCCGAGCTCGAGTCCCGCCGCCGCGAGCGCCCGGCGTGTGCGCGGGTGAACCGGAAACGCGAGCGGCTCCTCGAGCCGGTTCAGGCCGTCGACGATCCGTCCGAGCCGCGGCTGGGAGACGTTCGCTTCGCGGTGGACGGTCGCGACGAGATAGCTACCGGGCTCGCGCTCGATCGCGATGCGCTCCCGCGCGATCGGGGCGAAGAGCCGCGCCGCATCGGCCATCACGTCGCCGACCACCTCGGCCTCGGCCGTCTTGTCCTCCGCGGCGAGCAGCTCCCGCGAGCGCTCGTCGGGGCAGAGGAGGAGCGTCGAGATCCGGTCGACCTCGATCCGGTTTCGCTCCTCCGGCATCGCGACGTCGCCACTGCGGAGGCCCGCCTCGACATGCGCGACAGGAATCCCGGCCTCGACTCCGGCAAGCGCGCCGGCGCGGGTCGAGTTCGTGTCGCCGAAGACGAGCACCCAGTCGGGCCGCTCGCGCTCGAGCACGGAGAGAATCTCCGGCTGCATCAGAGCGGCGTCGGCCGAGCGGAGATCGAGCGAGTACAGGGGCTCCGGCAGCGCGAGCTCCTCGTAGAAGACGGCCGACATCGCCCGGTCGTAGTGCTGGCCGGTGTGCAGCGAGACCTCCTCGATCCCGGCCTCCCGAAGCGCGAGCGAGAGCGGCGCCGCCTTGATGAACTGCGGCCGGTTCCCGACGACGGTGAGCACTTTCATCGGCGGCTACACTAGTCAGCCGTTTGGGCCGTTAGCTCAGCTGGTAGAGCAGGGGACTCTTAATCCCAAGGTCGAAGGTTCGATCCCTTCACGGCCCATTCGCGATCCCCAGTCGGGTGCTGGAAACGCGATGCGCAGGACAGGGCTACCATCCCGCCAGTCGCTCAGGGAGTCGCGTGACGTGTCGGTTCGACGAGGCGAGGATCGTTCGGCTGAACGAGTCGCCGTCGCTGGTATGACGGAGGAGATCCTCCGTCGCGAATCCGTCTACGAAGCCATCTTCGATACCGTCGCGGAGGGGATCACGGCCGAGCACGCCGACGGGCGCCTCGTCTACGCGAACGATGCCGCGGCCCGGCTCGTCGGCTACGAGTCTGCGAAGGAGTTCCTCGCCGCACCGCCCGGCGAGCTGTCCGCGCGATCCGAGTTGCTCGACGAGCACCGCCGCCCGCTTCCGTTCGAGGAGCTGCCAGGCCAGGTCGCGCTCCGTGATGGCCGGCCGGCCGAGAGAACGATCTGCTACCGCGCCGTCGACCAGGGAGACGAGCGGTGGTCGGTCGTGCGCTCGACGCCGGTGACTGGCGAGAGCGGGAAGGTCGAGCTCGCGATCACCGCCTTCTACGACGTCACCGAGCAGCGTCGCTTCGGCGAGCGCGCGCGCTTCCTCGGCGAGGTGAGCACCCTGCTGGCGTCGCCGATCGAGCTCGAGCTGGCACTGACGAGACTCGTCGACGCGATCGTTCCCGCCGTAGCCGACTACTGCATCGTCGACCTCGTCGTCGAGGGAGGTCCCCTCCGGCAGGGGGCGCTGCGCCACGTCGACCCGGCAAAGGAGGCGTTGCTCCGCGAGGTCAGGCGGCTCTATCCACCGGACGGAAACCCCGACCACCCGGCCTCACAGGTGCTGGCCCGCGGCTCCCCGCTGCTGATCGAGCGCGTCGACGTGGACGTGCTGGCTACGACCGCGCGCGACGACCACCACCTCGAGCTCTATCGCGGGCTCGAGCCGACGTCGTACCTGGTCGTGCCGCTGACGGTTCGCGGCCGCACGCTCGGGACACTTGCGCTCGGCACGGGTGAGTCAGGCCGTCGGTACACGCCGGAGGACGTCGCCTTCGCGGAGGAGGCGGCGACCCGGATCGCGCTCGGCGTCGAGAACGCGCAGCTCTACACGGCCCTGCGGTCGTCGTATGCCCTGCTCGACACGCTGCTCCTCTCGGCGCCGGTGGGAATCGGCTTCTGGGATCGTGACCTCCGCTTCGTGCGCGTGAACGACGCGCTCGCCGAGATCAACGGGCTCGCGGCCGTCGAGCACGTCGGCAAGACGCTCGCCGACGTGAAGCCGGAGCTCGCGCCCATCCTCGAGCCGCTCTATCGGCAGGTGCTGGAGACGGGCGAGCCGATCGTCCACAACGAGTCGACGGACGACGCCGGCGCCCGGCTCGGCGATCGGCGCCACTGGCTTTCCAGCTATTACCCGGTCAGGTCGGACGACGGTGAGATCACGGGCGTGGGCGCCGTGATCATGGACACCACCCGCCAGCGTCGGGCCGACGACCGCCTGCGCCTGCTCGCCGAGGCGGGCGAGCTCTTCGCTTCCTCGCTCGACGCCGGCGCGGTCTTCGCCCGCATCGCCCGGGTCGTGGTGCCACGGCTCGCCGACTCGATCCACATCTTCCTCGCGGAGGGAGCGAGCCTGGAGCGCGTGGCCTGCGCGCATGCCGATCCCGAGCTGCAGCCGTTCCTCGAGGCTTTGCCTAGCTCCTATCCGCTCGGTCCCGATTCGCCGGGGTTCATGGCAACGGTCTACGAGCGCGCGGAGCCGGTGCTCCTCTCGGACGTCCCGGTGGAGCTGTACGAGCCCCTGGCACGGCTCGGCGTCGAGCGGACTGTCCTGGAGCGGATTGGCTCGCGCTCGATGATGCTCGTACCGCTCGTCGCCCGCAGCGAGACCCTCGGCGTGTTTGCGATCGGCTCGCGCGAGCCCGGGCGTTACCTCGAGGACGATCTCTCCCTCGCCGTCGAGCTCGCAGGACGCGCAGCGGTCGCCCTCGACAACGCCCGCCTCTTCCGCGAGGCCTCCTTCCGGACGAGCCAGCTCGAGGCCCAGCAGGAGGCCTCGCTCGACGGGCTGCTGCTCGTCTCGCCGGAGGGCCACATGCTCTCCTACAACCGGCGCTTCGCCGAGCTCTGGGGCCTCTCGGCGGAGCTCGGCGCCGCCGGGCACGACGAAGGCACGCTCGCCCAGGCGATGCAGAGGGTGGCCGATCCCGCCGACCTCGGCGATCGCGTGCACTACCTGTACGCCCATCCGCAAGAGACGGGTCGGGAAGAGATCCTGCTCGAGGACGGCCGCGTGTTCGATCGCTACGGCGCCGCGGTGAGGAGTCCGGACGGTCGCAGCGACTACGGCTGGCTCTGGTCGTTTCGGGACGTCACCGAGGTCAAGCGCACGGAGGCCGAGCTGGAGCGGCGCGCGGAGGCCTCGAAGGCGCTCGAGTTCGTCGGCGACGGCGTTGCCCTGCTCGACGCCGACGGGGTAGTCCGGCTCTGGAATCCGGCGGCGGCGGCGATCACCGGGCTGTGCGAAGGCGACGTCCTCGGTCGGACGCTCGTCGAGACGATCCCGGGCTGGGCAGATGTCGAGCGGCTGGCGTCTCTCGCCGCTCGTCGCCGGAGCGGCGTCGTCCGGGCGGAGACGTTCCCCCTCGAGTTCGGCGGCCGCGAGCTCTGGCTCTCGATCTCCGGGGTGACGTTCGGCGAGGGGACGGTCTACGCCTTTCGCGACCTGACCGAGGAGCACGCAGTCGACCGCCTGAAGAGCGACTTCGTCTCCACCGTCTCGCACGAGCTGCGCACGCCGCTCGCGGCAATCTACGGCGCTGCTATGACGTTGCAGCGCGGCGACGTGTCGCTCTCGGCCGACCAGCGCGACGGGATGCTCGGCGTGGTCGCGAGCGAGTCGGAGCGACTGGCCAGGATCGTCAACGACATCCTGCTCGCAAGCCGGCTCGACTCGGGGCTCGTCGACGTGTCGATCGCGCGCGCCGATCCGGTCGAGCTCGTGCGGACCGTCCTTGCCGCTGCGCGGACGCACCTGCCGCCGGAGATCGAGCTCTCCAGCGAGTCTCCCGACGATGTCCCGGCGATCCGTGCGGACGCGGACAAGGTGCGCCAGGTGCTCGTCAACCTCGTGGAGAACGCGATCAAGTACTCGCCTGATGGCGGCAGGGTCTCCGTCGCGCTCGAGCCCTCGGGCGGTCGGCTGCGGATCTCGGTCGTGGACGAAGGGCTGGGAATCCCGGCCGCCGAGCACGAGAGGATCTTCGAGAAGTTCTACCGACTCGACCCGAACCTGACGCGTGGCGTCGGTGGGACGGGCCTCGGGCTCTACATCTGCCGCGAGATCGTCCGCCGGATGGATGGTCGAATCTGGGTCGATTCCGGGCCCGGACGAGGCTCGACGTTCTCGTTCGAGCTGCCACTAGCCGGCTGACGCCGCGCCACTGGCCGGCTGACGCCG
The DNA here is from genome assembly GCA_024330215.1 of Candidatus Gaiellasilicea maunaloa. Classification (GTDB taxonomy): domain Bacteria; phylum Actinomycetota; class Thermoleophilia; order Gaiellales; family Gaiellaceae; genus Gaiellasilicea; species Gaiellasilicea maunaloa. The sequence goes on along the minus strand of JANDLU010000003.1, from coordinate 55,193 downwards.
ACCAGTGGTTAGAAGGATCTCCTAACCGGAAATCGCGCAGCGATTTCCGGCAGCGATTTACGGCTCGTCCACGTACGTGGTGCGGCGCCGCGCCCCGCCGCCCTGGAAGCCGCCCCAGGACGACCAGAAGACCATCGACAGCACCAGGCCGACGATGCCGACGATCAGCAGGATCACGCCGACCGTCTGGATCTCCAGCCCGGAAACCGTCGCGTTCACGGCCCAGGTCAGGATTGCTCCGGCTGCGATCAACAGAATGCTCACTCCAACGCCCACGTCGTCCTCCTTGATGAGATGCGGGGTTCGTTTCGGGTTGTCCCTGCTCGCAGGGACGTCTCTCGAACGGATGGAAGGCCGCTTCGGATACGGGGTCGTGTAGGCTCGCCGCGGTGCGCAGGGGCTCGATCGTCCGCATCACGATCTACGGCGTCATCGCGGGGACGCTCGCGTCCCTGGTCGCGGTCCTCGTCCCCTGGCTGCCCACCTCCGCCTCGGAGGAGATGGATCGGATCGAGTTCACGTTCTGGTTCACGACGGTGATCTGCATCGGGATCTTCGCGATCGTCGCCGCAGCGATTGCCTACTCGGTGCTCAAGTTCCGGGCGGCGGACGACGACGAGCGCGATGGGCCGCCGATCCACGGCCACACCGGCCTCGAGATCGTCTGGACTGCGATCCCGGCTGTACTCGTGACGGCGATCTCGGTCGTGAGCGCGGTCGTGCTGGCGAAGAACGACGATGTGGGCGCAAACCCGCTCCGGATCGCGGTAACCGCGCAGCAGTTCGCCTGGAGGTTCGAGTATCCGGACGAGACGACCTCCGGCAGCCTGGTGCTCCCGATCGACCAACCCGTCAAGCTGACCTTACGCTCCCTCGACGTGATCCACTCGTTCTGGGTCCCGGAGTTCGGCCAGAAGTCCGACGCCGTTCCGGGGATCGAGACGACGCTCGTGATCACGCCGACGCGGATCGGCAGCTACTCGCTGCTCTGCACCGAGCTTTGCGGCCTCGGGCACGCAACCATGCGGGCGCAGGTTCAGGTCGTTGACCGCGCCGACTACGAGGCGTTCCTCGAGCGGGCCGCGAGCGGCGACGGCGCACCCGCGGGCGCCGACGACGGCGAGGCCGTGTTCGCCACCGCCGGTTGCGGCGGCTGCCACGCCTTCGAGCCGGCCGGCACCGACGCGGCCGTCGGCCCCTCGTTGGACGAGATCGACGGCGACGAGGCGTTCATCCGCGAGTCGATCGTCGATCCAAACGCCGTCCTCGCCCAGGGCTACCAGGGCGGGGTGATGCCGAACACCTACGACAAGTCCTTGACCGACGAGCAACTCGACGCGCTCGTGCAGTATCTGAGCGATGGCCAGGGAGGAAACTAGCGTGACCGAGCTCGTCCACAGCGCCTACGACTCGCACCACGCTCCTGCCGTGCCGCCCCCGCGAGGGCTGGCACGCCTGCGCGCTCCGGGCTATCTCCGCGCGGCCTGGACGACCCTCCTCTTCTGGGCGTTCGGCTTCGGCCTCGTGGCCTTCTTCCGCTGGCTCGCGCACTACGACCCGGTCGTCGACTGGACGATCGTCACGGTCGTCGCGTTCCTCACCCTGGCGCCGCTCGGCTTCCTCACCGGGATCGGCGCGTTCGACTACTGGGCCTACTACGTCTCCGGTCGCCCCACGCGGCCCGAGGATCACTCGAGCCACGGCGCCACGAGCTGGAAGGACTACTTCCGGGTCAACACGGACCACAAGGTGATCGGCGTCCAGTACCTCGTGACGACGTTCTTCTTCTTCGTGATCGGCGGCCTGATGGCGATGATCTTCCGCGCCGAGCTGGCGAAGCCGGACCTCCAGTTCGTCGACACGCAGACCTTCAACGGTCTCATCTCCGAGCATGCGGCGCTGATGATCTTCCTCTTCATCATCCCCGCCTTCGCCGGCCTCGCGAACTTCGCCGTGCCGCTGATGCTCGGAGCGCCGGATATGGCCTTCCCGCGCCTGAACGCGCTCTCGTTCTGGTTGCTCCCGATCGCGGGGCTGATGTTCCTCGCTGCCTTCCTCGTCCCCGGCGGGGCCTTCGCGACCGGCTGGACGAGCTACGCCCCGCTCGCCTCCGACCAGCCGCTCGGCCAGGTGTTCTTCAACATGGGCGTCCAGTGGGCCGGCGCGAGCTCGATCATGACGGCGCTCAACTTCCTCGTCACGATCATCACCATGCGGGCGCCGGGGATGACCTTCTGGCGGATGCCGCTGCTCGTCTGGGCGAACTTCACGACCTCGCTCCTCGTCGTGATCGCGACCCCGTTCATCGCCGGCTCGCAGTTCTTCGTCATGTTCGACCGGATCATGCACACGAACTTCTTCCGGGTCGACGAGGGCGGGTACGCGCTCGGCTACCAGCACATCTTCTGGTTCTACTCCCACCCGGCCGTCTACATCATGATGCTGCCCGGCTTCGGGATCATCTCCGAGGTGATCGCCGTCTTCTCGCGGAAGCCGATCTTCGGCTACCGGCTGATGGCGCTCTCGTTGATGGGGATCCTCGTGCTCGGCTTCTCCGTCTGGGCACACCACATGTTCGTGGCCGGGATGGCGCCGTGGCTGCGCGTGCCGATGATGGTGACGTCGATGATCATCGCGGTCCCGACCGGGATCAAGATCTTCTCCTGGCTCGCGACGATGTGGGAGGGGCGGATCCATCTCCGAACGCCGATGCTCTTCGCGCTCGGCTTCCTCTCGATGTTCGTGCTCGGCGGCCTCTCCGGGATCTTCCTCGCCTCGGTGCCGATCGACATCGCCGCGTCGGACACCTACTTCATCGTCGCGCACATCCACTACGTCCTCTTCGGCGGCTCGGTCTTCACGATCTTCGCGGGTGTCTACTACTGGTTCCCGAAGATGACCGGGCGGATGTACAACGAGAGGCTCGGCAAGCTTCACTTCTGGCTCACGTTCATCGGCTTCAACGGAACCTTCTTCCCGATGCATTGGGTCGGCCTGCAGGGTATGCCGCGGCGCGTCTCGGACTACTCGGAGCAGTTTGGAAACTGGAACATGGTCGTCTCGCTGTTCTCGTTCCTGCTCGGCGCCTCGACGATCATCTTCTTCTACAACGTGATCCAGAGCTGGCATCGCGGCCCGATCGCGCCCGGGAACCCGTGGCGCGCGCTGACGCTCGAGTGGCAGGTCAGCTCGCCGCCGCCGGTCTTCAACTTCGACGAGATCCCGCAGGTCGTCGCCGGGCCGTACGAGTACGGCATTCCGGGGGCGCGCCATGCGGTACTGAACGGCGGTCACGCACCAGTCGTGGCGGATGCAGTGCACGAGGAGGCGAGGCGTTGACCCCGGGCCCAGCGGGAGGGGAACCGCGTCGCATCCTCGTGGTCGCCAACGAGACCCTGACCGGGGACGAGCTGATCGACGCCGTCCGCGAGCGCGCCGGCGGCACCGATGTCCTCGTCAGCGTGATCGCACCGGTCAACGCGCCTCGCGAGGGCTACGTCGTCTATGAGAACACGCGTCGAGCGTCGGCCGGGCGTCGGCTCGACCGGACGCTGGCGAAGCTCCGCGAGGCGGGAATCGCGGCGATGGGGGACGTCGTCGACAACGACGCGTTGACGGCGGTCCGGGACGCGATCGCCCTGGACGATCCCGACGAGTTGATCGTCTCGACGCACCCGGAGTCGAGATCCGGCTGGCGCCGCCGGAATCTGCTCGACGAGATCCGTAAGGCCGCTGGCGAGCGACCGGTCGAGCACGTGACCTCCGATGTGGCCGAGCGCACCGGCGCGGAGAACGTGCTCGTGCTGGCGAACGAAACGGTGCTGGGCGAGCCGCTGCTCGAGCGGATCCGCGAGAAGGCGCGCGAGAGCGAGCGCGCGAGCTTCCTGATCGTCTGCCCGCAGAGCGATTCCGACCGCGGCGACCATCCGGAGGCCGAGCGTCGGCTGCGAGCCGCGCTCGCGCGCCTGCGGGCCGAGGCGATCGATGCTCACGGTCAAGTCGCCCATCCCGACCCGTTCACCGCGGCCATGCACGCCGTGCGCGACGAGCGGGTCGACTCGATCCTCGTCTCGACGTTTCCCGAGCAGCGCGGCTCCTCGTGGTTGCGCCGCGATCTGATCTCCCGGCTGCGGAGCGAGTCGAACGTCCCGGTCGAGCACGTCGTCGTCCAGCCCGAGGAGGTGAGCGCGTGAGACGCCCGGTGTCAACCTCGAACGCTCGCGCGTTCCTCGGACGTCGCTCGCAGTGCCCGGCCGGAGGGGACAGTACGCGTAGTACGGCCCCGGAGAGCCGGGTGCGGCGAGCGGCGCCAGGCGCCGGCGGAGCCCGGTTCTGCCAGGCGGGAGCCGGTGCCGGCGAGGGGCGCGCGTGAGCGCCCACGCCGGCTCCTCACATTCGGTTGGGCACGGCCCGCCGATCGCGAACCAGAGCTCGCGGGTCAGTGCCAGTGTGCTCGGGATGTTCCTCTTCATCGCCTCGGAGGCGATGCTCTTCGGCGCGTTCTTCACCGCCTACTTCTTCGTGCGCGTGGTCAACCCCGAGGCGCAGTCGTGGCCGCTCGAGCCGTTCCACCTGCCGGTCTTCGTCGCCGGCGTCAATACCGCGATCCTGGTCACCTCGAGCTTCACGATGCACTGGGCGCTCCAGTCGGTGAAACGCGGCAATCGCGCAGGCCTGCAGGCGGGACTCGTGCTGACGCTGCTGATGGGGCTCGCGTTCCTGCTCACCCAGATGCTCGAGTACGCACGGATCGGCTTCAATCCGGGCGATGGCGCCTTCGGGACGATCTTCTTCGGACTGACCGGGCTCCACGGGGCGCACGTGTTCGTCGGGCTGACGCTGCTCGCGGTCGCGACCGTACGTGCCTTCCGCGGGCACTACACGCCGGAGCATCATCACGGCGTCGAGATCCCCGGGATCTATTGGCACTTCGTCGACGTGATGTGGATCGTCGTGTACGCGACGATCTACCTGATCTAGCGTCGCTCGTGGCTCGGAACCCCCTCCGCAGCGAGGCCGAGGCGTTCCGGTTCGTCCTGCTCACGGTCGCCTACTTCGCGTTGATCGTCGTCGCTGCCGCGATCGACCGCTGGCTCGGAGTGGCGGTGTTCGTGCTCCTGACCGGTCTTGCGCTCTGGCGGTGGTTCCGAGCCGTCGAGGCCGTGCCGCACGAGCGCACGAGCATTCCCCATCGGGGCGCTGAGGACGAGCGGCGGATCCTCGTGATCGCGAACGAGACGCTTGGCGGAACCGAGCTGTTCGAGGTCTTGCGCAGCAAGGCAGAGGGCGTCCGCGAGCAGGTGCTCGTCGTCACGCCGGCGCTGAACTCGCCGCTCCGGCACTGGGCCTCCGACGAGGATGGCGCCCGCGTGGACGCCCAGGAACGCCTGGACGCGAGCCTCGCGCGGCTCGCGCGCGAAGGGATCGAGGCGCGCGGCGAGGTCGGCGACGGCGATCCATTGCAGGCGATCGAGGACGCGCTGCGTACCTTCGGCGCCGACGAGATCGTGATCTCGACCCATCCCGAGGGCCGCTCCAACTGGCTCGAGCGCAACGTCGTCGGCGAGGCCGGAGCGCGCTTCGACGTGCCGATCACCCACGTCGTCGTCGATCTCGAGGCCACCGCCTGACCGTCCCGAACGGCCACGTTCGGGGTCAAAGCCCGGACATGTCCCAACTCCGCCGTCGGTGCAACAGTTCTGTGCCAACTTCGCGCGGACACTTTCGTTCTGTCCGGCGCTCGCCTACCGTCGGCCCATGCCTCGCCGTCCACGTCTACAGATCCCAGGTGGGGTCTACCACGTCACCCAGCGTGCCACGGATCGGGAGTCCTTGTTCGTCGGACCGCTCGATCGAGTCTCCTTCGACCATCTCTTGGTGCGAACGGTGGCCCGCTACGGCTGGGACGTTCACGACTACTGCCAGCTGAGCAATCACTTCCACCTGCTCGTCACCACCCGCCAGCCGAACATCGCGCGGGGTATGCAGCACCTGAACGCTCGGTACGTTCAAGCCTTCAATGCCAGGCACGGCCGGCGGGGCGCTCTCGTTCAAGGGCGCTATTACTCAGGGTTGGTCGAGACGGAGGAGCACTTTCTCGTCGTTCGCGCGTATCTGGCACTCAACCCGATTGAGGCCGGACTCTGCCGTGAGCCGGAGGACTGGCCGTGGGGCGGTTACGGCGGACGCGGCAAGATCGTGCCGTCACCGGACGAACGGCTGAGGCGATTCGTGGCGGACTATCGAGCGCGGCGAGAATACTTGGCCGTACTGGCCCTTCGGGACGTGTCCGGGCTTTGACCCCGGACACGTCCCGAGCGGACGCGTCGCTAGCGGCCGCCGGTCGACGAGACGACGTAGTCGGCGACAGCGACGATTTCCTCGGGCGTGTACGAGTCGGCGAAGGACGGCATCGCGCCCATGCCCTTCGTCACGCGCTCGATCACGAGCTCCTTCGTCGGCTTTGACTCGTCGAGGCTCGGTCCCACATTGCCGGACGCCCCCGCCGCTTCGAGCGCGTGGCAGCCGCCGCAGCCGGCATCGGCGAAGATCGCCTCGCCGTCGGGGCTGTCGCCCGCGCCCGCCTCGGGTGTCGAGCCGCCCGGATCGGCGCCGGACGCGGGCGTGCCCGCCGTCGGCTTGCCTGCCACCGACGCGACGTAGGCGGCGATGTCCTCGGCCGCCTCGTTCTGGTCCGCGACGCAGCCACGCGGCTCGTCCTCACGCCCCTCGGCGCATTCCGGCAGCAATGTGTCAGGCCCAGGCATCCCCGGCGTGCCGGTCGAGGGCTCCTTCACCGGGTACTCGATCTGGCCGCGGACGACCGACTGGATCGTCGACTCCCCGAGCCCGTCGGCACGGGACTGGAGGAAGGCGTCGTCGAGATTCGGCCCGATCTGGCCCTTCGTGCCGGCATCCGCGAGCACGTGGCAGGTGCCGCACTTCTGCGCAAAGAGCGCCTCGCCGCTCGCCGCGTTCCCGTCCCCAGCCTCGGAAAGACCGACGGTGCCGCAGCCGCTCGCGATCGAGACTGCGAGCAGGATCGCGGACGCACCGACGAGCCCGCGCGCCAGCCCTCTCTTGTCCACTTAGGCGGTTGATCCCGAGCCGAGGGATTGGACCGCCTCGTCGCGCGTGTCGTGGATCGTGAAGACGCGATCGAGGCCCGTGATCTCGAAGATCTTCGTGATGTTCCGATCGCTGCAGACGAGCGAGAGCTGCCCCTCGTTCGTGCGCAGGCGCTTGACGCCACCGACGAGAACGCCGAGCGTGGTCGAGTCGATGAACGTCGTCTCGCTCAGATCGACGATCACCTCCCGTCCACCCTGGTCGATCACCTCGAGCAGCTGCTGCTTGAACTCGGGGGCGGTATACAAGTCCACCTCACCTGCCAGCGAGATCACGAACTGCTCGTCGCTCAGCTTCTCGGTCTTGACGTCGAAATTCATGGCGTGCCCCCGGTCTCGCGGCAAATGTCGAACGGAAAGTTCTCGGACGGGTGAGTCTAGCCTGACGCCGCCGGCCGGAGCGCCGCCTGCAGCTGCTTGATCTGGGTCTTCACGATCGCCGCGCTCGGGTCGTCGGGAGCGAGCTTCAGGAACTGCTGGTAGGCGGCGATCGCCTTCGGGTAATCGCGCGCCTGTTCGGCGGTCTGCGCGAGCTCGAGCTGCACGTTCGGATCGTTTGGAACCACCCTGACGAGCTTCTCATAGGTCGTGACCGCCGCGGTGTAGGCCTCCTGTGCCTTGCCGAGCGCCGCGTTGATCGCCTCGTTCGCCTCGGTCGTGACGGCGGTGGTGATCGGATTCTCGCCAAGCGTGACGCCGCCGTCGCCGAGCTTCAGCGGCTCGGTGATCGAGCCGGCGGTGAGATAGGCCGCGCGGGTTTGCGCATTCTGTGCCTCCTGCTGGCGGACATTGCCTTCCGTCAGGTAGAGGCCGGCGAGCTCGCGCAGCGCGGCCTGATCGGTGGGACGGAGCCCGACGTAGGCGGTGAGCGCCTCGATCGCCTCGCCGTTCTGCCCGTCGGTCGCAAGCGCGGTCGCGAGCTCGCGGCGGGCGTCGGCGTCCTTCGGGTTCTCCTCCACGCGCTCGCGGGCGTCCGAGACGGAGGCCGCTCCGCCGGAGCCCCCACCGCCGGCGAGGACGTCGCCGATCCCGGTGCCGGCGTTGTTCGCCCCGACTCCGAAGATGACGAAACCACCTGCGAAGATGACGGCGAGGAAGACGAACATCCACTTCGCATGCCGGCGCAGCCGGACGAAGAACATCGCGTCCTCGATGCTCTGCTGCGTCACGTTCCGGGTGGGCGCTCGAGGCCCAGTAACCGGCTTCGCGCGCGTGCTGCGGCGGCGATCAGCGCGTGCCATTCGTCTCCTCCTTTCTCGTAGCGGGTCTCCCCGTCGACGAGGGTAGCCAGGATGCTGTGCGAGCTGCCTCCGAAGACCACCGCGGCCGCGGGGTCTTCCCATGGTAGATACGCCGAGTCGGCGAGGCCGACGACGGTGAGATCTGCACGCTTGCCGACGACGAGCGATCCCGTCTCGTCGGCGATCCCGAGCGCGCGGGCGCCGCCGAGGGTCGCGAGGTCGAGCGCCTGGGTGGCGGAGAGCGCGTCGGCCTCCTCGCCGCGAGCGCGGGCCAGCGCGATCACGGTTCGAAGCTCCTCGAAGAAATCGTGTGAAGGCACCGACGAGACTCCGTCGGTGCCTACTCCGATCCGGAGACCCGCGGCTCGGAGCTCGGCGAGTGGGGCGATCCCACAGCCGAGAAAGGCATTTGAGCGCGGACAGTGGACGACCGCGACGTCTCGCTCAGCGAGAGCGTCGATCTCGGACGAGTCGACCTTGACGCAGTGAGCCGCGACGATTCGGTCGTCGAGCAGGCCCGCGACTGCGAGTCGCCGAATGCCCGTCTGCCCGTCCGGCTCGACGAGCATCGCGCCGAAGGGTCGCCAGGGCCCCTCGCCCCGCAGCAACCAGTCGAGCTCGTCCTGGCTCTCGTTCAGGTGCGTTCCCACGGGCAAGCCGAGGTCCATGCTCGCGGCGTAGACCTCGAGCGAGCACGTGTACGGCGCGTGGGGCGAGATGCCGACGCGCACGCGATCCGACAGGGCGGCGTCCACGTAGCTCCGCTTCGCCTCGAACTGCCGCAAAGCGTCGGCGGCGTCCCGGCCGAACACCTCGAGATAGACGATCGCGCGCAGGCCGAGCTCCGCACAGGCGTGCGCGCTCGCGCCGGCGTAGGCGAGATCGCCCACTGTGGTGATGCCTGAACGAAGGCAATCGGCGGCGCCCAGACGGGCGATCGCCTCCATCTCGGCCCGCTCGATCCGGGCCTTGCGCTCGACGTGCGTGGTGATCCACGGGCCGAACGAGAGCCCGTCGCCGAAACCCGCGTAGACCGCGTACTCGAGGTGGGTGTGTGCGTTGACGAAGCCCGGGACGATCGCCGCCCCCGGGAAGCGCTCGCCCTCGCCGAGCTCGGCGGTGGTGCCCACGGCGGCGATCCGGCCTGTCTCGATCGCCACGGCGCCGCTCTCGATCGGCTCTCCCTCGACAGGCAGGACCCAGTCCGCTGACAGCACCCGCCTCACGGCGGACGATCCTAGCCGGAGAAGGTCCAGACTCCGGTCTCGGGGCCGAAGCCGCTATCGAGCGTCAGTCGCAAGGAGCGCACGCGCGCAGCCTTCGGGACCTCGAAGCTAAGCGTGCCCGTCGTGCGCCGCCCCGGCCCGAGGCGCGGGCGGTTCAGTCCCGGCTCGGCGGCATCGAGGATCGCGGCTCGGCGTAGCCGTCCGCCCGAGTCGACTCGCGCGCCGTTCGACGTCGTGTCGACGTATAGAGCCGAGCCGACGTTGACGAGCTCGACCCGGATCGCGACGAACCGGTTGAGCGAGATCGGCTGGAAGTATCTCGAGCCGGGAGCGGGATCGACGAACGAGAGCGGCGTGACCCGCAGACGCACGCCGGATCTCGCACTCCGCAGAACGAGCGGGCGGCCGAGTCCGGCCGCCCGCTTGATCGTTCCGTCTACCACTTAGGCGAGGAAGGGACCTGCCGCGGCGAGCACCTGCTGCGTCGTCAGCAGGTCGTCGAACGAGGCGGGGGCCGGAGCCGTTCCCGCCACGCCGCGAACCCACGACGCGTGCATCGCCTCGACCGCGACGATCGACGCCGCGGCCTCCTTGACCGGCCGGAGCGTCAGGGCCGGGCCGGCACCGTTGTAGGCACCGACGCCCGTGTCCTCGAGCGCCATCGCGGTCTGAAGGAAGGTCGTCTCGTTGGCGTACAGGGACGGCGGGAAGTTGAGCTTCGGCTTCTTCACCGGTGTGCCCCCGAGCGAGGGGATCGTCGCCACGAGCGCCTTCACGTGCGCGATCTCGTGGTCGCGGATCACCCGCGCGAGCCGCCCGACCCGCGGGCCGAAGCCCTTGGTCACGGCGATCGCATAGAACGTGGCCTCGAGGTACTCGAGCGTCAACGCGAAGTTGAGGATCGCCACGTCCGACGCCCTCGTCGCCTTCGCGTTGCCGGGCAGCGCCATCCCGAGGGATGCCGCTGCGAAGACGCCGCCGCCGAAGACGGCGGCCCGCTTCAGGAACAGGTCACGCGAGGTCCCGAGCTCCTCCGCGACGGAGGTGATCGGCGCGTCGGTCTCGACCTCGATGCCCTTGTGAACGAAGATCTCAGTCATCGCAGGTCTCCTAGGCGAAGAACGGAGCAGCGCGCTTGAGCACCTGATCCGCTGTCAGAGGGCTGAAGAAGGCCACGTTCGCCGGGAGCGTGCCGGCAACGAGCCGGGCGTACGCGGCGTGACGTGCCTCCACGGAATGGATCGCGAGCGCCGCTTCCTTCACGGCCTTCAGCTTCAACGCCGGGAAGGCCCCGCCGTAGGCGCCGACTCCGACCTGCTCGAGCTGGATCGCCGTGAGCACGAAGGAGCGCTGTGCGAGCCGCGGGAACTTCAGTGCCGGCTTCGCGATCGGGTTCCCGCCGAGTGCCGGGATCGTCGCGATGAGCGTGTCGACGTGCGCCTGCTCGTGTGCGTAGAGCACTTCCGCGAAGCGCTGGACGCCGGCGTTCAGCCGGCCGAAGCTGCCCTGACGGGCGCGATCGTAGAACTCGGCCTCGAGGTACTCGAGCCTCAACGCGAAGTTGAGGATCGCGAGGTCGCTCGCCGGGGCCGACTGGGCCCGGGCGGCGTCGGCGAAGGCACCGACTCCGGCTGCGGCGAGAGCGCCGCCGCCGAGGATGGCCGCCTTGCCGATGAAGCCGCGGCGTGTCTCAGCCGCAGCATGGGTTTCCTGCATGGTTCCCCCTAGCGTGGAGAGGAGCAGATGTCGTCCGGTGTGTTGTCCGGTGAGACGAACGGCAAACTGTGACGATCGCCCGATCACTGGTTCGAGGGAGACCGCGAATCGGTTCGCCGGCGTTCGCGATCCGTAACGCACTGCTTACAACCTCAGGCGATCCGCGATGCGGATCGGATCGAACTATGATCGGGGTCGACGGGCGCTTCCTCTGTTCGCGGTGCCAGCCGCAACGCGCGCTCGCCGACCCCCGTTCCTTACCTTCTACTCCGCGTCGGGGAAGAAGCCGCCGAACTCGTCGGATTCGGGGTCGAGGCCCCAGCGCTTCTCCATGTAGCTCGAGAGCCAGATCGACGTCTCGAAGAGGATCAGGAGCGGTGCGACCTCGAGCGCCAGCGAGACGGGATCGACCGTCGGGAGGAGAATCGCGAAGACGACCATCAGCACGTAGCCGAGGCGACGGTTCCTGCGCAGCTTCGCCGCGGTGAGGACGCGCAGCCGCACGAGGGCGAGGATGAAGATCGGCATCTGGAAGGCGAGTCCGCTCGCGAGCAGCGTCACCGTCACGAACGAGAAGTAGTAGCTCGCCCGAATGTCGATCTCGAAGTTGTCGTCGCCGAAATTGGTCAGGAACGAAAGCGCCCGCGGCAGGACGATGAAGTAGGAGAAGGCGACCCCACCCGTGAAGAGGATCGTCGAGAGGACGACGAAGGCGGACACGGTTCGTTGCGTGTGCTCCTCGATCGCGGGCGCAAGGAAGGACCAGAGCTGATAGAGCAGGATCGGGAGCGTGATCGCGACCGCGGCCGCCAGGCTGACCTTGATCGCGGTCGTGAACGGCTCGGTGACGCCGAGCGTGACGAGGCTCTTGTCGTTCGGAAGTGGCCGCGTCAGCCAGTCGATCAGGCGATCGTGGAACGCGAAGGAGACGGCAAAGGCGGGAACGATCGCGAAGAGCGCGATCACGAGCCGCGTCCGCAACTCGCCGAGGTGCTCGACCAGCGTTGCTTCCTCGCCGTGGCCGAGGCGCCGCGGCAGCCGCTTCTTGATCACGCCGCCGCCCTACCCGAGCAAATGCTGGGAGCTAGGAGATGGTGTCGCGCTCGCGCGTGACCCGGTCGCGCTCAGGCGGCTCGACGTCCACGCGAGCGGGGTCGTCGAGCTCCGATGCCACGGTCTCGGCGGGCGGGAGCTCCGCGGAGTAGCGCTTGTGGATCGGCTCGTCGTCGTCGTCCTTGCCCGAGATCGAGTCCTTGAACTCGCGCATCCCCTTGCCGAGCGAGCGGCCCATCTCGGGCAGCCGCTTGGGGCCGAAGAAGACGAGCAGGACAATCAGGAGAATCACCATCTCTGTGACACCGATTCCGAAAGGCATGATCCGACTCTACCACCGTTTGTCCGATCTCAACCGTGGGCACCGTGGCACGGGATGAAGAAGTCGCTTCGGGACCAGGTGATCGTGGTGCTCGGCGCGTCGAGCGGGATCGGGCGTGCGACCGTACGCGCTGCCGCTCTCGGCGGTGCCAGAATCGTCGTCGCAGCCCGAAACCAGGCTGCCCTCGACGCGGCCGTTCGCGAGATCGAGGAGGCGGGCTCCGAGGCGATCGCGGTCGTCACCGACACGACGAGCCCGGCCGAGCTCGAGCGTCTCTGCTCCCGCGCCGTCGAGCGCTTCGGCCGGATCGACACGTTCGTCGCCTCGGTGATGGTGACGATCTACGCCGAGGTCGAGCAACTCGACGCCGAGGAGCTCCGCCGCGTGATGGACGTCAACTTTCTCGGCCGCGCCCACGCCTACTCGGCCGCGCTGCCACATCTGAAGGCCTCGCGAGGGACGTTCGTCGACGTCAACTCCGGTCTCTCGTATCGCGGGATCCCGCTCCAGGCGGCCTACTGTGCCTCGAAGGCCGCCGGTCGGGCGTTCTTCGAGTCGGCCCGGACAGAGCAGGAGAAGCACGACACCGGGGTGGCCATCAGCCTGATCCTTCCGGGCGGGATCAACACGCCTCAGTTCGACCGTGGCCGCCAGAAGCTCGGCCTGCAGCCGCAGCCGGTACCTCCGATCTACCAGCCGGAGGTCGTCGCCGAGGCGATCCTCTACTGCTGCGAGCGACCGCAGCGCGAGCTTCCCGTCACCTGGGCAGCCCAGAAGCTCTTGTGGGGGCAGAAGCTGTCGCCGCGCGCCGGAGACCTCGTCCTCCTGCGCAACGGCTGGGAGGGGCAGACGACCGGGGAGCCGAAGCCGATCGGCGCGCCGGACAACCTCTACGAGACGATTCCGGGCGACCCTGGTGCCCATGGACGCTTCGACGACCGCGCCAGGCACGCCAGTGCATGGACGCTCGCCCGGCTGCGGCTCGGCAAGGTAGGCTCGATCGCGGCCCTCGCCGCACCGTTCGCCGCCGGGCTGATCGGCTACCATGGGCTCACGAAGCGGCGCTGATCCGGCTTACTGCCCAAGTTTGTGGCGGTGACCGGGCTCCGCCCGGTTACCTTGCCGGAGAATCCAAAGAGGAGTAAACAAGCTTGGCGTTCCTGGAAATCAAGAACCTGCACGTCGCGCTCGAGGACGGCACCGAGATCGTGAAGGGCGTCGATCTCGAGGTCGACCTGAACGAGAAGCACGCGGTCATGGGCCCGAACGGCTCCGGCAAGTCGACCCTCGCCTATGCGCTGATGGGCCACCCGTCCTACGAGATCACCGAGGGCGAGATCCTGCTCGACGGCGCGAGCATCGTCGAGGAGGCCGCCGACGTGCGCGCCCAACGGGGGCTTTTCCTCGCCTTCCAGTACCCACACGCGATTCCCGGCGTCACCGTCACGAGCTTCCTGCGGAGCGCGATCAACGCGATCCGGAAGGCGAAGGCGGGCGGCCAAGACGATCCGATCCCGGTCAAGGAGTTCCGCACCGAGATCCTCGCCGCGATGGAGCGCCTGAAGGTGCCGCGCGAGCTCGCGTCCCGCTACCTGAACGACGGCTTCTCCGGCGGCGAGAAGAAGCGCGTCGAGATCCTCCAGATGGCGCTCCTGCAGCCGAAGATCGCGATCCTCGACGAGACCGACTCGGGTCTCGACATCGACGCGCTGCGGATCGTCGCGAACGGGGTCAACGAGCTCGTCAGCTCGGAGATGGGCGCGCTCGTGATCACCCACTACCAGCGGATCCTCAACTACGTCACGCCCGACCACGTCCACGTCTTCGTGGGCGGTCGGATCGTCGAGAGCGGCGGCCCGGAGCTCGCCCACCGGCTAGAGACCGACGGCTATGAGGCGTTCATGCCTCCGGAGGAGAAGGCAGCGTGAGCGAGACCGAGATCGTCCGCGGGATCCGCGACGAGTACCAGTTCGGCTTCAAGAACTCGGACGAGGCGGAGAACTACTTCTTCAAGTCGGGCCGCGGGGTCTCCCACGAGGTCGTCGAGGCGATCGCCGAGCACAAGCAGGAGCCCGACTGGATGCGCAAGTTCCGGCATCGCTCGCTCGATTACTTCCTGGCGCGCCCGCTGCCGACGTGGGGCGGCAACGTCGCCGAGATCGACTTCGACAACATCTACTACTACATCAAGCCCACCGAGAAGCAGGCGAAGAACTGGGAGGATCTCCCGGCCGACATCCTCGACACCTGGGACAAGCTCGGGATTCCCGAGGCGGAGAAGAAGTACCTCGCCGGGGTCGGGGCCCAGTACGAGTCCGAGGTCGTCTACCACAAGCTCCAGGCCGATCTCGAGGCGAAGGGCGTCCTCTTCCTCGACATGGACACCGCTCTGCGCGAGCACGAGGACATCGTCAAGCAGTACATCGGCACGATCATCCCGCAGAACGACAACAAGTTCGCGGCGCTGAACTCGGCCGTCTGGTCGGGCGGCTCGTTCATCTACGTCCCGCCGGGCGTCAAGATCGAGCTGCCGCTCCAGGCGTACTTCCGGATCAACGCCGAGAACATGGGCCAGTTCGAGCGCACGCTGATCATCGTCGACGAGGACGCCTACGTGCATTACGTAGAGGGCTGTCATCTTGCCGGCTCGATGGTACGCGTGCGCGACGGCGAGAAGTCCATCGAGGAGATCGAGGTCGGCGACGAAGTGCTCACGCACCATGGTCGTTTCCGCAGGGTGCGCGACACGATGCAGCGCCGGTTCGAAGGCCCGATCTTCCGGATCACGTTTGCCGGCGAGGGGTACCGGTCGCTCGCAGTCACGCCGCGCCATCCCTTCCTCGTGGCGAGTCGGGAGCTGCCGCGCGAGCACAACCGGTGGTTCGTCCCGGAGTGGAAGGAAGCGTGGGAGCTCGGGCTTGGGGACTATCTCGCTGTTCCTGCGTCGATCGACCTGGAGCAGGACGCGCCAACCGTCGCAGGGCAGGAGGTGCTTGTCGGACGCGGGCGGCACGCCGCGGTGGCCGAGCGAGTGGACGTCGAGCTCACGCGCGACATGTGCCGCGTGATGGGTCTGTACGTGGCCGAAGGGTCTGTCAGCGCGAACACGTCATATCTCTCCTTCGACAGCGCGACGCACGAGGAGCATCTCCGAGAGCTCGTCGAGGACGTGATCGAGGGCGCCTTCGGACTCGAAACGTGGACATACGCCTACGACAACCGTGAGGGTCGCTCGGTGCGCCTCTCCTCGGCGCGGGCGGCTCGATTCTTCGCTCAAACGTTCGGGCGGACGACGGACGAGCTAAGGGTCCCGGACTGGCTCTTCGCACTAGACGACGAAGATCGCGCCGCCTTCGTTCGCGGGCTCTACGACGGAGAAGGCAGCTATGACGCGCTGCTCAATCTGCACCGAATCAATCAGACGAATCGTGAGGTCGCCCAGCGCCTGCGCGAGTTGTTGCTATCGCTTGGGATCCGCGCCTCGCTCAGCCGTACCGAGCGCGCAGCACCGCGTCGGCCGATGTGGCAGCTGGCGATCTGCGAGGCGGACAATCCGCTGTTCGAGCGACGTGTACTTGCCTATGCGTCGACCGGCACCGGGCCGAAGAAGGCCGATGTGGTTATCGCCGATGGCTACTGCTGGATGCCGATCCGCTCCGTCGAGAAGATCCAGGCTAACTGCAAGGTCTACAACCTGAGCGTCGAAGAAGACGAGAGTTATGTTTGCGAAGGTGTTATCTCGCACAATTGCACCGCTCCGATTTACTCGTCGGATTCGCTTCATTCGGCTGTCGTCGAGATTGTCGTCAAGCCACGCGGTCGATGCCGATATACGACGATTCAAAACTGGTCGAATAATGTGTTCAATCTTGTTACGAAAAGAGCCGTCGCTTATGAAGACGCAACGATGGAATGGGTTGACGGTAATCTCGGTTCGAAATTAACGATGAAATATCCCGCGATCTGGCTGATGGGCGAAAGAGCCCACGGCGAGGTGCTCTCGATCGCGTTCGCGGGCAAGGGCCAGCACCAGGACGCGGGCGGCAAGGTCGTCCACGTCGCGCCCAAGACGACGTCGGTGATCACCTCCAAGTCGATTTCGAAGAACGGCGGCCGCGCCGGCTACCGCGGCCTGCTCGAGGTCGCCAAGGGCGCCGTCGGCGCCAAGTCGAAGGTCGTCTGCGACGCGCTGATCCTCGACGAGGAGTCGCGCTCCGACACCTACCCCTACATCCGCGTCGACGAGAACGACGTCGACCTCGGCCACGAGGCGACCGTTTCCAAGATCGGCGAGGAGCAGCTCTTCTACCTGATGAGCCGCGGGCTCTCCGAGTCCGAGGCGAGCGCGATGATCGTCTCCGGCTTCGTCGAGCCGATCACGAAGGAGCTCCCGCTCGAGTACGCCGTCGAGATGAACCGGCTGATCCAGCTCCAGATGGAAGGATCTGTGGGTTGATCTCAGTCGAGCGCACGGACTTCATGTCCGTGCCGGTCACGGACATGGAGCGGGCGCGGCGGTTCTACGAGGAGACCCTCGGGATCAGGAACTCCTCGTCCGACGCTGCCTGGCCGGAGTTCGAGACCGGCAACGTCAGCCTGTACCTCGTCGACCCCAAGCGGATCGGGTTCGAGTTCTCGCCGCACAGCGCTCACATCGCGCTGCGCGTCCCCGACGTCGCCGAGGCGCGGACGAAGCTCGAGGCAGCGGGCGTCGCGTTCGACGGCGACACGCTCGACACCGGCGTCTGCCACATGGCGTTCTTCAAGGATCCGGATGGAAACGCGCTGATGCTCCACCGTCGCTACGCGCCGGTCGAGGTCTGACGTGCAGATCGAGAAGATCGACTTCGTCGCGATCCCGTCGCAGAACGCCGAGCGGGCGCGAACCTTCTATGTCGACACGCTCGGCCTCCGGCCCGACGAGCACGGCCGCTTCGAGTTCTGGCTCGGCGAGACGTGCTTTGGGATCTGGGAGCCCGCGCGCATGGGGATGGAGTTCGCACCGCAGAAGAACGCGCACCTGGCTCTCCACGTCGAGGACGTCGGCGAGGCGCGCAAGGAGCTGGAGGCCAAGGGCGTCGAGTTCTTCGGCGAGATCCTCGACACGGGCGTCTGTCACATGGCGTTCTTCACCGATCCCGACGGCAACGACCTGATGTTGCACCGGCGGTACGCGCCCGTCTCGGAGGCGTGACCGTGCAGGTCGAGCAGGTGGACTTCGTCGAGATCCCGACGCGGGATCTCGACCGGGCAATCGCGTTCTACCGCGACGTGATCGAGCTCCCGCAGAGCCGGCACGCGCTCAATGAATTCGAGGCCGGCAACGTGACGCTCGCGATCTGGAAGCCGGAGGAGCTCGGCTACGAGTTCAAGGACAACGGCCAGGGAGATGTAGCGCTCAGGGTTGCGGATGTCGCCGCAACTCGCGCCGAGCTCGAAGCAAAGGGGATCGAGTTCGTCGGCGAGACGCTCGACACCGGCGTCTGCCAGATGGCCTTCTTCGCCGATCCGGACGGGAATTCGTTGACGCTCCACCGCCGCTACGCGCCGCGCGAGGCAGGTCATGGCGAGAGCTGAGTTGCTCGAGCGCTACCGCGCCCTTCCCATGCCGACGACCTCGGACGAATCGTGGCGCTTCACCAATCTGAAGGGCTTCGACCCCGAGTCGTTCTCGGCGAACGGCGCCACCGGGATCGCGAGCGCCGCCGGGATGCTGGAGCTGGAGGCGGCCGGAATCGTTCGCGTCTCCGAGGGTGGGATCGAGCTCGAGCGGGTTCCGGAGGGCATCCGCTTCGAGCGACTCGCCGATCATCCGCGCCTCGGCGAGCTCGTCGGCTCGGACGAGAAGTTCGCCGCCCACAACGCGGCGATGTGGGAGAACGGGCTCCTCGTCCACGTGCCGAAGGGTGTGCGCCTCGAGCAGCCGCTCTACGTCCGTATCGTCAACTCGGTCGAGGGCGGCTCGCTCTTCTGGCGGCTGCTCGTCGTCGCCGAGCCGGGGAGCTCGTTTACGGTGATCGAAGAGTACGTCTCCACCTCGCCGGAGCTCTCGGGCTACGTCAACGCGGCCGTCGAGATCGTGGTCGAGCAGGGCGCGAAGGTCGAGTACGTCTCCGTGCAGAGTACTTCGCAGGAGACATGGCATTTCGGGACGCATCACGCGCGCGTCGAGCGCGACGCCGAGCTCGACTGGGTCGCCGGCGGCTTCGGCTCCAAGAAGGGCAAGATCCGGATCCAGAACGACCTCGCCGGCCCGGGCGCGACCTCGCGGGTGACGGGCGCCTATTTCGCGGACGGGACGCAGCACCTCGACTACGACACCTTCCAGGAGCACATCGCTCCGAACACGACCTCCGACTTCGCCTTCAAGGGCGCGCTCCGTGACAACTCGAGCGCGGTCTGGCGCGGGATGATCCGCGTCGAGAAGGATGCGCAGAAGACGAACGCCTACCAGGAGAACCGAAACCTGCTTCTCTCGAAGACCGCGCACGCCGACTCGATTCCCGGCCTCGAGATCCTGGCGAACGACGTCCGTTGTACCCACGGGGCCACGCTCGGCCAGGTCGACCGCGAGCAGCTCTTCTACCTGATGGCCCGCGGCCTCTCGCGTCAGGAGGCCGAGCGGATGATCGTCCGCGGCTTCTTCCAGGACGTGCTCGACCGGATCGAGCTGGAAGCGGTGCGCGAGGCGCTCGGCGCGGCGCTCGAGGCCCGGATCCCCCAAGCCTGACCTCCAGGCTAACTCCAAGGAAGACCAAGTCCTTGGAATTCAGCTAAACTCCAAGTACTTGGAGTTCCTTGGAGTTAGTTTGGAGTTCATGTGTTCGTAGCTGAAGCGCCTTCGCTTTCGGAGCTTCTCCGACGGTTCAGTGTGGAGCGACTCGCGCATGTTCTCACGCGGGACCCGGCAGTCCCAGGCGAATACATGCACTGGGACAAGCTTCGACATCTCGATCCGCCCCCAGGGCTTACTTCAACGGAGTGGTGGTTGAGCGTAAAGTTCGCGAGAAGCTCGCTGCTTCGTCCTTTCCCACTCACGGACATGTCGGGTAGCGCATTCAGATTCGGAACTCCGGACGAGGTCTTCCGGCTGCTGCACTACGTCGATCAGCGTTGCAGTGGAGAGATCGCCATGGCCGAAGTCGTAACTGCCGACGACCAGGCTCGCCAGCACTACCTCGTCAACTCACTCATGGAGGAGGCCATCCGCTCAAGCCAGCTCGAAGGAGCCACGACGTCCCGACGAGTCGCGAAGGAGCTGCTTCAGTCGGGGCGCCCGCCGAAGGATCGCAGCGAAACGATGATCCTCAACAACTACAACGCCCTTCGTTTCATGCGGGACATCGTCGACGACGAGCTGGCGCCGTCGCATGTTCTCGAGATGCAGCGAATCCTGACGGAAGGCACCTTGGACGATCCCGACGCGGCAGGGCGGCTGCAGACGACGGGCGACGAACGGGTTGCCGTCTTCGATCGGAACGACCAAGACGTCGTTCTTCATCGTCCACCTCCTGCAAGCCAACTCCCCGAACGACTCGAGCGGCTGTGCGCCTTCGCCAATGGAACGGACGACGACGGAGCGTTCGTTCACCCCGTGATCCGGGCGATTCTCCTCCACTTCTGGCTCGCATACGATCACCCCTTCGAAGACGGAAACGGGCGTACGGCGCGACTTCTCTTCTACTGGTCGATGAGGAAGCAGGGCTACTGGCTGACGGAGTACCTGTCCATCTCCCGGCTTCTGCGTCAGGCTCCGGCCAAGTACACCCGCTCGTTTCTGCTGACAGAGAAGGACGAGCGCGATGCGACGTACTTCATCATCTTCCAGCTCAGAATCATCGAGCGCGCCGTTGAAGAACTCCACACGTACATCCGCCGAAAGATCCGTGACCTCCGAAAGGTCGAGCGTGCCATCGAGGGGGCCGGCGACCTGAATCACCGTCAGCTCGCTTTGTTGAGCCACGCGGCGAGAAGCGCCGGCCAGATCTACACGTTTCGGTCGCACGCGACCTCGCACAACGTGACGGTCGAGACAGCACGAACCGACCTCCTTCACCTTTGGAGGCGTGAGTTGCTCGAACGGCGCAAGTCCGGCCGTCGGTACGTGTTCGAGCCTCCGGCCGATCTCACCGACCGGCTGACGGGGGCAGACCGAGCCTAGACGACGAGACTGTGAACGCGGTCGGCGGCGACTTGCGTGAGCGGCTCCCCGTGGCCGACACCGACGATTCGCGCGTTCAGGCTCGCGAGGCGGCGAATCGATTTGCGGTGCTGCTCGACGTTCAGATTGAACGCCGAGCAGCCCGCCTCGAAGCGCGGCCACGTGGCGATCGCGTCGCCGGCGATCACGAGGCCGCGGTCGGCCCAGTGGAAGCCGAGGTGGCCCGGCGAGTGGCCCGGAAGGTGGAGCACCTCGAGCGGCCCCACGGCGTCGCCGTCCGAGACCGACTCGTCGATCGGGCACGGCTTGTGTTTCGGCCGCCCGAGGAAGATGCCTACCTGGAAAGGGTAGGTGCGGAATGGACGCGTCGGCTTGAGGCCCACCGACTGCGCGGCCCGCTCACCCTCGACGATGTCCGACTCCCACTCGTGGGCGAGCACGGTCGCCCCGGTCTCGCGCTTCAGTGCCGCAAGCCCGCCGAGATGTGAGCGGTGCGCGTGCGTGAGCACGATCCGCCTCAGGTCGCCCGGACTGCGGCCGAGCTTCCGGATCGCCTCGAGCACGCCGGCCCCGTCGTCCTGGAAGAGCGTGTCGACGAGCGTCAGCTCACCGCCCGCCTCGAGCAGGAACGCGCGGACTCGGCCACCCTTCCTTCCGCCCAGGCAGTGGACGCCTTCGGACAGTCCCCTCAACCGCTGACCCGCGTCCATGGAGCGAACGCATTCTCGACCCCGCGCAGCGCGGGCTCCAGCTCAGGGTAGTGGCGCTTCAGCACATCGATCATGCTGCTCTCGTCGATCCAGTCGAGCCCGGCCTGGGTGTAGGTCTCGGCGTTGTAGTCGCGCGTGAAGAAGCGATCGCTCTTCAAGCGCCGCGAGGCCATCAGGATGAAGACGCGGAAGGCCGTATCGCTGAAGCCGAAGCCCTTCGGCAGCGGCTCGGCATAGAGCCCGACCATCAGGTCGACGCGCTCGACGTCGTCGTAGACGCGCCGGAGCTCCTCTGCCCACTGCGGATCGTCGGTCAGCTCCTCGAAGCTCGCCGCCGGCTTCAGGTGGAAGAGCCGCCGGAACTCGTTGTAGCGCGGGACACCCCGCTCGCGGACGCGGAGGATGTCCGTCGCGGCCAGGTCCATGACGGTCCCGTCCGGCCGCTCGAAGTGCTGGAGAAAACGCGGGTAGTTGTGGAGCGTGATCGCGCCGGGATGGGCGATTCCGAGCGAGTAGAACGCGTTCGGAAGCCCGAGCTCGTCCATGCGGGCTCGGGTGTGGAGCGCTCCGAGCTCCCGGAACGTCCGTTCCTCGAGCACCTCGTCCGTCTCGAGCGAGCGAAAGGTGAAGTCGTCCGGCAGGAGAGGGTGCATCCGGTAGACGGCGACGAACTCCTCGGTCAGCGAGTAGGGGACGCCGTGGTGGTCGGTCGGCGAGCCGGGGATCCCGCCGAGCACCTCGTTCGAGCTGCGCTTGCCCAATCTCTTGTTCAGCCGCCGGCCGAGGATCCCGTACCAGTTGGCGCGCATCGCGTAGCGCGTCGTCGGGTGCGCGATGATCGCCGGCGTCCACTCGACGGTGTGGATCTTCGCCATCAGGGCCGCGTTGATCAGGCGGGCGCGGTCGTAGAGGGCGTCGTCCGACCAGGCCGGATACTCCTGCGCGAGGCGTTCGCAGATCGCGTTGTGCTCGCGGGTGAAGAGCGTGTGCAGGAGCGCGAGCCCGAGCCAGAAGTTGCCCGCGACGCCGGTGAGGTCGACGAGCGACTCGAGGTCGCGCGGGAGCTGGCCGTCCGGGTCGAGCCGGAGCTTGCCGCCCTCCTTCGCGCGGAGCGCCGTCGCGAACGCTGCGTCGCTGCCGTAGATCTGCGAGCCGTCCCACCAGTGCGAGTCGGCCGTAACGTAGGTAGGAGGCGAATCGTCGCCGGGGTGACTGGCGTCGGGGCGCGTGCGCTGGATCCGCATCGGCCGTTCCGGCCAGTCGTCGTCCTCGGCGAGATCGAGCTCGAACGGCTCCTCTTCGACGTTCTTTCCGTGGCTGAACCAGTCGTGCACCTCGAACTGGAGCCAGGCGCCCGCGAGCACGTTGACGATCGTCGCCGGCTGGAACTCCGTGCGGGTCAGGAGCTCCCGGCTGACGAGTCGCGGGTTCGGCTCGAGCAGATCCGGCAGCGGCTCCGGGTGGGTGCGAGCGACCGGGACGTTGCGGCCGAAGCGGGCGCCGATCATCCCCATCGTCGGCGCCCCGAGGTCGTTGTTGCTGCCGTCGAGCGTCCGCGTGCGGAGATGGCGGTCGCCGTTTCGGTGTGGGTGCACGGAGTCGACAGCGCCGGTGTCGTGGAGGTTCTCCTGCCGCAGCCGGGTCCGCAGCCCGACGAGCGTGACCACGCCGAGCGGCCGCGGCAGGCGATCCCAGCCGAAGCGCCGGTCGAGTGCGGCCGCCGTCGCGGTGAGGAGCTTCGTGAGGGCCATGTCGCGTTCCTTTCGCCGGGGGATACGAGGCGGTCCCACCGCGCCGCAGGCGCGGGTCGCAGGGCGGATACCGACACCGCCGATGAAAACATCGGCGGCGGCGCGCGTCAATATCGCCGCGGCTGGAAGAGGCCATTCCGACGTATGGTACGGTATAGGGCATGATCAAGACGACCGTCTACCTGCCGGAAGAGCTGAAGGCTCGCCTCGAGCGCACCGCTGCCTCACGCGGTCAGTCGGAGGCAGACGTGATCCGGGCGGCGCTCGACCAGTTCACCGTCGAGCGAGAGCGTCCGCGGCCTCACCTTCCGCTAGTCCAGAGCTTCGGTGAGCCGGGGCTCTCGGAGCGCGTCGACGAGGAGCTCGCCCGCGGCTTCGGCCGCGATTGACGCTCATCCTCGATACCAGCGGGCTCCTCGCCGCGATGTCGGCGGGGGAGCGCCGTCACGAGGCTGCATTGAGCGTGATTGTCGCCGCCGTTCCTCCGCTCGTGCTGTCTCCCTTTGTGCTCGCCGAGCTCGACTACATGATCACCACTCGCGAGGGGATCGAGCTCTCGTTGTCCGTCCTCGCAGACGTCACCGCCGGCGCGTACGAGGTTGCCGGCTTCGATGCGGACGATGTTGGAGCGGCGGCGGCGGTCGTTGAGCAGTACCGAGATCTGGGAATCGGCCTGGCAGATGCCTCGCTCGTCGTTCTCGCGGAGCGGTACGACACGCGTCGCATCCTCACGCTCGACGAGCGGCATTTCCGCGCGCTGCGGGCGTCGGACGGGAGCGCGTTCGTGCTCCTTCCGGCAGACGCCTGAGTCAGACGCCGAGCCAGCGGCGGCGCTTCGGCCGGCCCTTCGCGTCTTCGCCGAGCGAGCGGGCGGCCTCGAGCAGATCCCCGGCGGTCAGCGTGACCACGTCCTCGCGGTCGAGCTCGGCGAGCTCCGAGCCCTCGACCGCTGCCAGTCGCAGTGCCTGCCGGTTCAGCGCCTGCTCGAAGATCGTGCGTGCGAAGCGCGCGTTGCCGAAGCCCTCGCTCCGGCCGGCGCCCGCGAAGATCCGCTCGAGTGCCTCCTCCGCTCCCGGCCCGAGGTCGTACTCCGCTTCGGCCGCGAGCTTGCGCGTGATCGCGAGCAGATCGTCGCTCGAGTAGTCGGGAAACGTCAGCTCGCGTGCGAACCGGGAGCGCAGCCCTGGGTTCGAGTCGAGAAAGCCGCGCATCAGGCGCGGATAGCCGGCGACGATCACCACGAGGCGGTGGCGGTGATCCTCCATCCGCTTCAGCAGCGTCTCGACCGCCTCGGCGCCGAAGTCGTTCCGGCCGTCGCCTTCGCCCGGCGCGAGCGCGTAGGCCTCGTCGACGAAGAGGACGCCGTCGAGCGCGCGTCGGATCGCGCGGTCGGTCTTGATCGCGGTCTGGCCGATGTACTGGCCGACGAGCGAGGCACGGTCGACCTCGACGAGATGGCCCTTCCGGAGCAATCCCATCGAGCCGTACATCTCGGCGAGGAGCCGCGCGACCGTCGTCTTGCCGGTACCCGGGTTGCCGAGGAAGACGAGGTGCTGGCTCGTCGCCACCTCGGGGAGCCCGTGCTCGAGCCGCCGCGCCTGCACCTGGAGGAAGGCGACGAGCGCGCGCACCTGCTCCTTGACCGTCTCCAGACCGACGAGCGCGTCGAGCTCCGCCTGGAGCTCCGCCATCGGTCTCGGCTCGGGACGGGAGCCGAAGCGGTCGGAGATGATCGCCTCGACCTCCGGGCCCGCCGAGTGCCGGAGTTGATCTCTCACTCGGCGCGCGCCGGCGCGAATGTCGTCGAGCGGATTCACGCGGGCACGGTAGCGCCGAGCGACGACTTCAGCGGTCGGCCAATGCGCGCTGCAGCTCGGCCACCTGCTCCTCGAGCCGCGCGACGCGCTCCGCGAGCGGACTTTGTGTTGAAACAACACTTTCTCGCTCGGATGGCGTTTCGCGCTCGTCCTCACCGCCGAGCAGCTGCCTGAATCGATCCTGGCTCTGGCCGGGCCGACGTGGGAGTTGCGCGACGAGCTCGGCGTCCAGCAGGGCGTCGAGCGCCTTCTGCACGTCCTCGAGCGTCCCGAATGGGTAAAGCCGATCGACGCGCACCTTCAGCTCGCCCGGAGTCTGCGGGCCGCGCAGCATCAGGACCGCGAGGAGCGCGATCTGCGACGGCACCCGGCCGAGGGCGTCGTCGAGCAGGTGCCGGTACTTCGCCGTCCGGCTTCCGGGTCCGGACGCGAGCCG
Organism: Candidatus Gaiellasilicea maunaloa; assembly: GCA_024330215.1. Taxonomy (GTDB): domain Bacteria; phylum Actinomycetota; class Thermoleophilia; order Gaiellales; family Gaiellaceae; genus Gaiellasilicea; species Gaiellasilicea maunaloa. Next base: position 29,633 of record JANDLU010000003.1, on the reverse strand, counting down.
AACCCAGGCGCGGCGCGAGAGCTTCTCGATCGCGGTACGAACCGTCGCCTCGTCGTAGTCGACGACGGGATCGCGGTTCGTCGCCTGATTGCACGCGAGCCGCAGCGAGTTCAGCGAGAGCGGGTAGACGTCGGGGGTCGTCCGCTGCTTCTCGATCAGGCAGCCCAGCACGCGGATCTCCGTGGCGTCTGCATCCATGTCCGAAAGCTAGACGATCCCATGTCATCGACCATCTGTGCGGCCTGCAAGACTGTCGTCGTGTTTCCGGAAGCCCCACTCGAACGCCAGGACGACGGCCTCGTCCCCGGAGGCGAGGGCTGGTTCGTGCTGAACGCGAAGGAGGCGCGCTGGCTCGACGGGGACTTCGGCGCCTACACCCGCTTCGAAGGGGCCAAGGCGAAGTTCTCGCAGATCGGGATCAACATCGGCGTCCTCCAGCCCGGCCAGCCGGCCTGCATGTACCACGGCGAGGACGAGCAGGAGGATTTCCTCGTTCTCCAGGGCGAGTGCCTGCTGCTGATCGAGGGTGAGGAGCGGCCGTTGAAGGCCTGGGACTTCGTCCACTGCCCGGCCTGGACCGAGCACGTCTTCGTCGGGGCCGGCGACGGGCCTTGCGCGATCCTCGCGATGGGCACGCGAACGAACAAGGGCGTCGTCTACCCGGTCTCGGAGCTGGCGCAGCGCCACGGTGCCGGGGTCGCGAAGACGACGCCAGACCCGGACGAGGCCTACGCCGGCAACGCCGACGACCTCCCCGTCCGATATCGCGAGGGTTGGCTTCCGGGTTAGGCCCACCGTGCATCCGCGTCGGACGAGCTTCGCGTCTGCCCCCGGACGACGCGAGGACGTCCGGAAGAACTACCGAGCGCGCACCGGCGCAAGCCCGCGCAGCGGTCGACGGACGATCGCGAGGGCCACGATCGCGGCAGCCAGGGCGGCGAAGGCGCTGAGCGCGAAGGTTGTCGTGAACGCCGACTCGGCGGGTGCGGACGTGTCGCCGATCGTCTGCGTCGTCAGGAGCGCCGCCCCGACCTGGCCGCCGACGACGGCGCCGATCATCCGCATGACGGTGTTCATCCCCGTTGCGACACCCATCTCGGTCGCGTCCACGTTCTCGGCGATCAACGCCACCATCGCCGCGAAGGCGAGGCCGACGCCGATGCCGAGGGCGCCGCTCGCCGTCACGACATGCCACGGCTCGTCGTGGGCCTGCGCCAGCGCGAGCGCCGCGATGCTGACGATCAGCATTCCGCCTGCGAGCGGCCACTTGGAGCCGTAGCGACGACCGATCAGGCCCGCGGCGGGGCCGGAGAAGAGCATCGCCAGCGAGGTCGGGAGCAGGTAGAGCCCGGCCTGCGTTGCGGTCGCGCCGAAGCCGTAGCCGCGCGAGGTCGGGGCCTGGACGAACGTCGGCACGAGCACGAAGCAGCTGAAGAGGGCGAAGCCGGAGACCAGCGTCGCGGCGTTCGTCAGCAGCACCGGGCGGTGCGCCAGCATCCGCATGTCCACCATCGGCGCGCTCGAGCGCGACTCGACGAGCCCCCAGAGGAGGAAGAGGATCGCCGAGGCAACCGCGAGCCCGAGGATCGGCGCCGAGGTCCAGCCCCAGCGCTCGCCCTCGGTCAGCGAGAGCATCAGCGCGATCAGCGCTCCTGCGAGCAGCGTCGCTCCCGGGACGTCGACGCGCGATGGGGTTCGGATCGGCGACTCGGGGACGTAGCGGTGGACGAGCGCGATCGACGCCGCGACCGGGATCGAGCCCAGGATGAAGAGCCAGCGCCAGGAGACGTGGTCGACGATCACGCCCGAGAGGACGATCCCGAAGCCGCCGCCCACTCCGAACACCGCCGAGAGGAGGCCGATCCCCACCTTCACCCGCTCGGGTGGGAACTCGTCGCGAATGATCGCGAAGCTGAGCGGGAAGAGCGCGCCGCCCGCGCCCGAGAGCACACGGAAGCCGATCAGCGACCAGATGTTCCAGGCCGCCGCAGCTCCGATGCAACCGGCGAGGAAGAGTCCCAGGCTGACGAGCAGCATGCGCTCCTTCCCGTACTGGTCGCCCAGCCGGCCGAGGATCGGCGTCGTCACCGCGGCAGAGACGAGGAAGCCCGTCAGAACCCAGGTCGCCCAGGCCGTGCTCGCGTCCAGGTCGGCCTGGAAGGTCGGGAGCGCCGGGAAGACCATCGTCTGCTGGAGGGCGAACGCGGTTCCCGCCAGCGTCAGGATCCCCAGCGTGACGTTGTGGTGCTGCCGCTCCGCCGCCATCCTTCGAGGGTAGCCGCGTCGTCTACGGGGACGGTCGATTACGCGCGCCGAGCGCCAGAGCGAACGCGCGCACCCCCTTGCCGAGCGCGAAGGCCGCGAGCGAGATGGGAACTACCAGGAGCAACGCCACCACGGCGGCACCGAGCGGGTCGTCCACGTCCAGGGCTTCGGAGGGCTCGATCGCGTAGTCGAGCGCCGCCCAGAGCGGAAGCACGAGGACGATCAGAGCCGGCCACCAGCGAAGGCTCGCCGCCCCGAGAGCCAGCATCAGCGGATAGACGAACTGGAACGCCCAGTCCGCCCCGGGCACGAGCGCGAGCCCGAGCGCCGCCACGACTGCGGCGGCCAGGCCGTGCGCGAGCGTCATCCGACCCTCCTCCGGCTCCCGATCTGGCGCGCTCTTGGGGCCGCGGGCGGCCCCCTTCAGGGGTCTTCGCGCGAGGAGCGTCCGCTCCCGCGGATGCTCCTCCTGCGCCATTAGATCTGCGCGAGCGGCTTGTACTTGATCCGGTGCGGCTCGAGTGCCTCGGCGCCGCGGGTCTCCTTGACCCAGTCGGCGTACTCCTGGTAGCTGCCCTCGAACCACGTCACCTGCGAGTCGCCCTCGAAGGCGAGGATGTGCGTCGCGATCCGGTCGAGGAACCAGCGATCGTGCGAGATCACCACGGCGCAGCCGGCGAAGTCGAGCAGCGCCTCCTCGAGCGCGCGCAGCGTGTCCACGTCGAGGTCGTTCGTCGGCTCGTCGAGGAGGAGCACGTTGCCGCCCGAGCGGAGCAGCTTCGCGAGGTGGACGCGGTTCCGCTCCCCGCCGGAGAGGTCGCCGACGCGCTTCTGCTGATCGGCGCCGCGGAAGTTGAACCAGGAGACGTACTGGCGCGAGTTGATCTCCTTCTTCCCGAGCTCGATCGTGTCGAGGTTCCCTGAGATCTCCTTCCAGACCGTGTTCTCGGCCGTGAGCCCGGCGCGCGACTGGTCGACGTAGGCGAGCTCGACGGTCTCCCCGACCGTGAGCACGCCCGAGTCGGCGCTCTCCTCGCCGGAGATCATCCGGAAGAGAGTCGTCTTGCCGGCGCCGTTCGGGCCGATCACGCCGACGATCCCACCCGGCGGCAGCGAGAAGGTCAGCTCCTCGAAGAGCAGCCGGTCGCCGAAGCCCTTGGCGAGCGCCTTCGCCTGGACGACGACGTCGCCGAGCCGCGGGCCGGCCGGGATGTGGATCTCGATCTTGTCGAGCCGCACGTTCTGCTCCTCGGCAAGGAGCTTCTCGTAGCCCTGGACGCGCGCCCTTGACTTCGCGTGCCGCGCCTTCGGGCTCATCCGCACCCACTCGAGCTCCCGCGCGAGCGTGCGCCGCCGAGCCGATTCGGTCTTCTCCTCGATCGCGAGCCGCGCCTGCTTCTGCTCCAGCCAGGACGAGTAGTTGCCCTCGAAGGGCAGTCCCTTGCCGCGATCGAGCTCGAGGATCCAGCCGGCGACGTTGTCGAGGAAGTAGCGATCGTGGGTGACGGCGACGACGGTGCCCTTGTAGCTCTCGAGGAAGCGTTCGAGCCAGGCGACCGACTCGGCGTCGAGATGGTTCGTGGGCTCGTCGAGGAGGAGCAGGTCGGGCGAGGAGAGGAGGAGCCGGCAGAGCGCGACCCGCCGCCGCTCGCCGCCCGAGAGGGTGGTCACGTCGCGATCGCCTTCCGGAAGCCGGAGCGCGTCCATCGCCCGGTCGAGCGTCGCGTCGAGGCTCCAGACGTCGTGCCGGTCGATCAGGTCCTGCACCGTGCCCTGCTCCTCGATCAGCGCGTCGAAGTCGACGTCGGGCTCGGCGAAGCGCGCGGAGATCTCGTCGAAGCGGTCGAGTAGGTCGCGCATCGGGCGAACGCCGTCCTCGACGTTCTCGCGCACGTTCTTGCCGGAGTCGAGGTCGGGCTCCTGGGGGAGGAAGCCGACCGTGGCGTTCGGGGCGAGCTCGGCGACGCCGCTCGACGGCTCCTCGAGCCCGGCCATGATTCGCAACAGCGTCGACTTGCCGGCGCCATTCGGCCCCAGCACGCCGATCTTCGCGCCGGGCAGGAACGAGAGCGAGATGTTCGCGAGGACCTGCCGGTCCGAGCCGTAGAACTTGTCGGCGCGGTACATGCTGTAGACGTAGTCGCTCACGTGGCGAGGGTAGCGACGCCTCGACCTCGTCTGCGGCACGAGCGCCGCGTATCCTCGGGTGATGGGCTGTTGCTCGGGCTACGGCTGCGACGAGTTCTTCGGCGAGCGCTTCGCGCGTCGGACGTCGCGGCGGTATCGGGAGAAGGGGCTCGAGAAGACTGCGACGCGATTGCGCGACCTGCTCGCGGTCCGACGTGGCGATGCCGCGCTCGAGATCGGAGGCGGCGTCGGCGGCCTCCTCGCCGAGCTCGTGAAGGCCGGGGCCGAGAGCGGTCGCCTCGTCGAGGTCGTGTCCGGCTACGAGCCTTTCGCGCGCGCCGTCTTCCGGCACGCCGGCGTGGAGGCCGAGTTCGTGCTCGCAGATATCGTCGCCGACCCGACAGCGGTCGAGCCGGCCGAGGTCGTCGCGCTGAACAAGGTGGTCTGCTGTACGCCCGACGGCCCTCAGCTCGTCGGCGCCGCCGCCGGCCTCACCCTCCGGAGGCTCGCCTTCTCGTTCCCGCGCGAGCGACGGTCGTTCGCGCTTGCGGCGCGGCTTCAGAACCTGCTCTTCCGGCTGCTGCGCCGGCGCTTCCGCGTCTTCGTCCACTCGCGTGCCGCGCTCGTGGGAGCCGCCGAGGGGCAGGGCCTGCGGCTCGTCCACGAGCGGCCCGGCCCCTTCTGGGTCGTCGTCGGGTTCGAGCGTGCCTGAACTGGGACTTTTTCCGCTCGGGATCGTGCTCCTCCCGACCGAGCAGATCCCGCTCCACATCTTCGAGGATCGCTACCAGGAGCTGATCGGCGAATGCCTCGACGAGGAGCGCGAGTTCGGGCTGATCTACGCCGACGACGACGGCCTGCGCGAGATCGGAACGCGCGCCGCCGTGACGGAGGTGCTCGATCGCTTCGACGACGGACGCCTGAACGTGGTCGTCGAGGGTCGCGAGCGCTTTCGCTTGCTCGAGCTGACCGACGGGCGGACATTCCAGACCGGTCTCGTCGAGCCGGTCGAGGAGCCGGAGGACCCCGCCGAGTCGGCGGATGCCGACCGCGCGCTCGAGCTCTTCCGCAAGCTGGTCGAGCTGACCGGCGCCGAGGTCGAGCCGCCCGCGGTCGGTGCCGACCAGCTGTCGTTCGAGCTGGCGGGACGGTTCGAGTTCGCACCCGAGCTGAAGCAGCGGTTGCTCCAGATCACGTCCGAGCGGGAGCGGGTGAAGGTGCTGGCCGACCTGCTCGAGGGCGCCGCCAGGGCGGTCGAGCGCGAGCACGAGGTAGCGCAGCGCGCAGCCTCGAACGGCAAGGTCGACCCAAGGGGCTAGCGGCAATGCCGCCAGTACCATAGGACAATGGCCGTCACCGCCATCGCGAAGCTCGACGCCGAGCGCCTGCGCGCCGACTTCCCCTATCTGGAGGAGCTCCAGAACGGTGTGCCCGTCGCCTTCCTCGACTCGGCGGCGTCGAGCCAGAAGCCGCGGCAGGTGCTCGACGCGATGACGGACTTCTACTCGCACTCGTACGCGAACGTCCACCGTGGCGTCTACCGGCTCGCCGAGCGCGCGACCGACGCCTACGAGGGAGCGAGGGTGAAGGTGGCGGAGTTCGTCAACGCCCCCTCCGAGCGCGAGGTGATCTTCACCCGTCAGGCCACCGAGGCGCTCAACCTCGTCGCCTACGCCTGGGGGCTCGACAACCTCGGCCCCGGCGACCTCGTCGTCGTCAGCGAGCTCGAGCACCACTCGAACTTCGTTCCCTGGCAGTACATCGCCGGCCGCACCGGCGCCGAGTTCCGCACGATCCCGATCGACGAAGCCGGTGAGCTGCAGCTCGAAGTCCTCGCTGGGATCGCCGCGGAGGGACAGGTCAAGGTCGTCGCCACCGGACTCGTCTCGAACACGCTCGGCACGGTCAACCCGGTCGAGAAGCTGACCGCATGGGCGCACGAGCAGGGCGCAATCATGGTCGTCGACGCTGCGCAGGCGGCGCCGCACCGCCCGATCGACGTGCAGGCGCTCGGCTGCGACTTCCTCGCGATCTCGGCGCACAAGATGTGCGGCCCGAGTGGCGTCGGCGCTCTCTGGGGCCGTCGCGAGCTGCTCGAGCAGATGTCGCCGTTCAACCTGGGCGGCCACATGATCCGCACGGTCACCGCGGTCGAGACGACCTGGGGCCAGCTCCCGTACAAGTTCGAGGCCGGCACGGGGCCGATCGCCGAGGCTGTCGGCTTCGGGGCCGCGATCGACTACCTGAGCTCGATCGGGCTCGACGCGATCGAGCGGCACGAGCACGAGCTGACCGAATACGCGCTGACGCGGCTCGCCGAGCTCGATTGGATCGAGACCTACGGGCCTCCCGTTGCGCGCCGCGCCGGGATCGTCTCGTTCAACGTCGACGGGATCCATCCGCACGACGTCTGCCAGATCCTCGACTGGGAAGGCGTGGCGATCCGGGGCGGTCACCACTGCACGCAGCCGCTGATGCACCGGCTCGGCGTGATCGCGACCAACCGCGCGAGCTTCTACCTCTACACGGTTCCTGAGGAGATCGACCGGCTGGTCGCCGGGCTCGAGAAGGTCAAGAAGAGCCTGGGTTGAGCGACGCGGCCTGATGTCCGAGTTCGACCAACTCTATCGGGAGGTCATTCTCGACCACTACCGCAACCCACGGGGCCACGGTGTGCTCGAGCACCCGGACGCGGTGGCCGAGGGCCAAAACCCGCTCTGCGGCGACGAGATCTCGATCACGCTGGCCTTCGACGGCGACACGATCTCGGACGTCCGCTTCGAGGGCCGCGGCTGCGCGATCTCGCAGGCGGCGACCTCGATGCTGACGGAGCTCGTCGTCGGCCGCGACGCGGCAGAGGTGGCCAGGCTGCCGAAGGAGGAGCTGCTCGAGGAGATCGGGATCCCGCTCACGCCGGTCAGGCTCAAGTGCGCCCTGCTCGGGCTCGGCGTCCTCAAGGTGGCGCTGAACAAGGGCAAAGGGACGCCGCTGCCCGAGGAATGGTCGAGCAGCGACGACCTCTCCTTCCGTTGACCGTAGACGTCTGCCCGGTCGCGGAGCTTCCGCCCGGCCACGTCAAGATCGTCTACGCCGGTCTCGTCGGGATCGGGGTCTACAACTGCGGCGGCAAGCTCTACGCGATCGAGGATCGCTGCTCGCACGACGACGGCCCGCTCGCCGAGGGCGACTGGGAGCCCGAGCTGTGCGTCGCGATCTGCCCGCGCCACGGCGCGCGCTTCGACATCACGACCGGGAGCGCCTTGACCCTGCCGGCCTTCGAGCCTGTGGAGACGTTCCCGGTCAGGGTCGAGGACGGCTGGGTCAGGGTCGAGGTCGAGACGTGAGCGTCGCCGCGACGCGGGCTCGCCGGCAGGCCGGTGTCGTCCTCCGACGGAGTCGCTACACTCCGCATACCGCGGAAAGGAGGTGGTCCGGTAGTGACAGATTCCAGTACGGGCAGTGGAGGTACTAGCCGGTAGGGGCGTGTCCCCGGTACCTGCAGGGGGAATCGTCTAGCCAGCGTGGGGGACTACGCGTTACGCGCCGCCGCTCCAGAGGAGAGCGGCCCGGAACGCCCCTACTACTCCAAGCTAGTCACCGGTCTCGGGGCCCCGCAAGGGGCCCCGAGACATTTCTTGCCGGGCGATCTCGTTCGTGTTCGCCGGCTCGGCTACCGCACGAGCTGACCACTCGGCCGCACGACCAGCCAGAGACCGCCGAACTCGTCGACGTTCTGGCAAGTCACCTGGCCGGGGCTCCGATCTTCGACGTAGTAGTAGAGCGGCCACCCGTTGTAGGTGACCTGGCGCCGGCCGTCGCGCCGTCGGGTCGTGCCGATGAGCGACTGCTTGACGCCCTTGCCCGCTCGCGCTTGCCCGAAATAGACGGGCCACGCTTGGGCGCAGGCGCCGTAGCATTGGCTGGGGCCGCCCCGCCGGTCGCGCGTGAAGCCGTAGAGGGCGCGGCCGCGGCCGTCGAAGAGCATGACGCCGAATCTGGTGCTGCGGACGGTCAGAGTGGCAGACGTCTGAGTGGTGCGGTCCGCCGTCTGCTCCCCCGCGCGCGCATCGGCGGAAGAGCCGATCAAGCCACTCACCACCGTGACGAGCGCGAGTACGCCGAGCGTGAGGAAGCGGGTGGTTTGCCTTCCGAACAGGTTCGAGCTCACAGTGTCCTCTCCTGGGGCTTCGCGATGTCCCCTCTACCTAACCAGCCGGATCTTTCGAGAGGCTTTCGGTTCGATTAAGAGTTCCGAACGAACGGCGACGAGCCTGCTCGAAGTCCGCTGCGGACACGTCCGGGCTTTGACCCCGGACACGTCCCGCGAGGACGGGTCAGGTGGCGCGGCGGAGCTGCTCGTCGAGGGGGACGAGCGGCAGGCAGAAGGTCTCGACCGCGTCCGCGTTCGACACGACGTTGTCGCCGGCTTCGAGCATCTTCAGCTGATCGCGCGTCACCGGTGGGTTCGGGAGGCGCTCGAGCACGGCCGCCTGCACCCGCATCAGCGCGAACGGCAGGTGCACGGACGGACGCTTCGTCCCCAGGCTCGCTTTCAGCCGCGCCCAGAACTCGTTCCAGGTGACGACGTCGGGCCCGCCGAGCTCGAAGGTGCGGTTCGCGGCCTCGGGCTCCTCGATCGAGGCGGCGAAGTAAGCGGCGACGTCTTCGACCCAGATCGGCTGGATCCGCTGGGTGCCGGGGCCGACGATCGGCGTCACCGGCGCGAGCTTCGCGATCCTCCGGAACTGCGCGAGTGCGCCGCCGTCGGGCCCGAAGACGAAGCTCGGCCGGAAGATCACGTGCTCGAGCCCCGAGCTCTTCACGGTCTGCTCCATCTCCCACTTCGCCCGGTAGTAGGGGACGAGCTCCTTCGTCGACTCGTCGGCGCCGAGCGCGGACATGAGCACGAAGCGGCGAATCCCCGCCTCGAGCGAGACGGCCACGAGGTCTCGGGTGCCTTGTGTCATCACTTGGTCGAACTCGCGCGGCTTGCCGTTGATGATCCCGACGAGATGGACGACGACCTCGCAGCCCTCGATCGCCCGCCGGAGGCTGGCCGGATCGCTCATGTCGCCGACGACCGTCTCGCAGCCCCAGGCCCGGAGCCGGCCGAGATCTGTGCCGTCCCGCACGAGCGCGCGCACCGGCCGATCCTGCGCGCGAAGCGCGTGGACGATGTGAGGGCCGACGAAGCCCGTTGCTCCCGTGATCAGGATCATTCGAAGTTCTTCCAGTAGCGGGACGGGGTCGGCCCCTTCTGCCCCTGGTACTTCGAGCCCAACCCGCCCGAGCCGTACGGCTTCTCGGCGGCCTCGGTGAGCTGCACGAACGAGATCTGACCGATCTTCATCGCATGGTAGATCGTGATCGGAAGGTTGGCCACGTTCGAGAGCTCGAGCGTGACGTGCCCGTCCCAGCCGGGGTCGACGAAGCCCGCAGTCGAGTGGATCAGGAGCCCGAGCCGCCCCAGTGAGCTCTTCCCTTCGAGCCTCGCGACGAGGTCGTCCGGGAGCCGGATGCGCTCGAGCGTCGACCCCAGCACGAACTCGCCGGGGTGGAGGATGAACGGTGTCTCGTCGTCGATCTCGACGAGCTCGGTCAGCTCCTCTTGCGCCTGCTTGACGTCGATGAACGGGTAGCGCGAGTTGCGGAAGACGCGGAAGTAGCGATCGACGCGGACGTCGACGCTCGAAGGCTGCAGCAGCGAGACGTCGTACGGATCGATCCCGATCCGGCCCTCATCGAGCTGGCGGCGAATCGTCCGGTCGGAGAGAACCACGGCGCGATTCTACGGCGCGCGGTTGCGAGGCCGGTCCGGACCGCGTACCGTTCCCGCGCCCGTGTCGATGCTGTTCGAGCCGCTGGAACCGAATGAGCGCTTCCGCGCGCGGCGCGAGGCGGCCCGGCGACGGCAGCGGCGACGGCGCTCGATCGCGGTCGCGCTCCTGCTCGCGACGCTTCTCGGAATGGCAGCGGGCGCGACGGTGATCTCAGGCGACGAGCGTCCCGTCCGCGCTGCTGCGAAGCCGCCTGCGAGACCCGCCCCCAAACCCAAGCCCAAGCCGGCCGCGCCGAAGCCTCGCGCGCTCCCGGACGAGGTGCGCGGCGTCCACGTGACGATGGCCCTCGCCTCGCTCGACGGCAAGCTCGCCGAGTATCTCGACCTGACGCGCGAGGGCCTGAACGCGATCGAGCTCGACATCAAAGACGAGAACGGCGAGGTCGGTTTCGTCGCGTCGGCGGTTCCGCTCGCAAAGCAGATCGGGGCCGCTCGGCCCTACTACAAGCCGCGGCAGGTGGCGAAGTCGACGCACGCCCGCGGCGTCTACCTGATCGGCCGCGTCGTCGTCTTCGAGGATCCACTCCTCGCCGCCGGCCGCCCGGAGCTCGCGATTCAGACGAGCGGCGGCGCGGTGTGGCACAACGACGCGGGGCTCGGCTGGTCGAACCCGTACGACCGTCGCGTCTGGGACTACAACGTCTCGATCGCCGAGGTCGCGGCTCGCGCCGGCTTCGACGAGATCCAGTTCGACTACGTCCGTTTCCCTACCGACGGCGATACGACCTCGATCGTCTATCCCGGCAAGACGGCGACCCCGCCGGCCTGGGTGATCGCCGAGTTCGTCCACTACGCAGCGAGGCGCCTGAAGCCGCTCGGAGTCCGGGTCTCGACGGACGTCTTCGGGCTGGCGGCGACGCGCGATCTCGGGATCGGCCAGCTACCGAAGCGGATCTCGAAGTACGTCGATGCCGTCTACCCGATGGTCTACCCGTCGCACTACGGCCCCGGCGAGTACGGACTAGACGACCCGAACGCGGCTCCCGGCGAGACGGTTCAGTACTCGCTCTCCCATTTCCGGCGGGAGCTGCGCTCGAGCAAGGCGGAGCTCATCCCGTGGTTGCAGGATTTCTCCTACGGGCGGACCTACGGGCTCGCCGACGTGCAGGCCCAGATCGCGGCCACCCGGCAGCTTGGCGCTCGCGGCTATCTGCTCTGGAACGCCGCCGGGGTCTACACACCCGGCGCGCTCGCTCCTGCCACGGGCTAGGGCCGATGGCCATGACGAAGGCGCCCACGACGAAAACGATCAAGCTGGGGACGGCCGTCCCAGGTCCGCGCTCGCAGGCGATCCTCGAGCGCAAGCAGCGAGCGGTCGCGAACGCGAAGTCGATCGTGCTGCCTCTCGTCGCACTCGAAGGTCGGGGGGCGACCCTGACCGACGTCGACGGCAACGTCTTCCTCGACTTCACCGGCGGGGTCGGCTGCCTGAACACAGGCCATTCGCATCCGCGTGTCGTCGAGGCCGCCCAGGAGCAGCTCGGCCGCTTCGCACACACCGACTTCACCGTCGTCCCGTACGAGCCGTACGTGGAGCTGGCGGAGAAGTTGCTGGCGCGCGCGCCGTTCCGCGGCCCGTCCAAGGCCGCCTTCTTCAATGCCGGAACCGAGGCCGTCGAGAACGCGGTCAAGTTCGCGCGCCTCTACACCGGCCGCCCGGCGGTGATCGCCTTCGAGGGCGCCTTCCACGGCCGCACGCTGCTCTCGCTGACGCTGACCTCGAGGCCGCATCCGTACAAGCTCGGGATGGGCCCGCTCGCGCCCGAGGTCTACCGTGCACCCTTCCCGCAGGCCTATCGCGGCCCGGACGCCGAGACCGCGCTCGCCGAGCTGCGCAATCTCTTCGCCACCCAGGTCGCCGCCGAGCAGGTCGCCGCGATCATCATCGAGCCGCAGCAGGGCGAGGGCGGGTTCCATCCGGCACCGGACGCGTACCTGGTCGCCTTGCGCGGGCTCTGCGACGAGCACGGCATCGTCCTGATCGTCGACGAGGTGCAGACGGGCTTCGCGCGCACCGGCAGGTTCTTCGCCATCGAGCACTCGGGGGTCGAGCCAGATCTGATCGTCGTCGCCAAGTCGATCGCCGCGGGTCTGCCGCTCTCCGGTGTGCTCGGCAAGGCGGAGATCATGGACGCCGCGCACGAGGGGGCTGTCGGCGGCACCTACGTCGGCAACCCGGTTGCGCAGGCTGCGGCAATCGCCGTCCTCGACGTGATCGACGACGAGGGGCTGATCGAGCGGGCAAACGCGATCGGGGAGGTCATGCGAGCGCGGATGCTCGCGTGGCAGGAACGCTTCCCGGCAATCGGCGACGTCCGCGGGCTCGGCGCGATGCTGGCCATCGAGCTCGTCGAGGATCGGGCCACGAAGGCGCCGGCGCCGGCGCTCGCCCAGGGCGTGATCGACGCGGCCCTGGAACGCGGCCTGCTCCTGCTCAAGGCCGGCGTCTACGCGAACTGCATCCGCGTGCTCTGTCCGCTCGTGATTACGGACGCCGAGCTCGACGAGGGGCTCGCGGTCTGGGACGAGGCGCTGGACGCCGCTCTCGTGTAGCTCCCTCGGCCGGGGGCACGCTACCGTGCCAACCGTGGGGAAACTGATCGCCGAGCGCTACGAGCTCAAGGACGCCGTCGGTAAGGGCGGCATGTCGACGGTCTACTGCGCGTACGACACCCAGCTCGAGCGGAACGTCGCGCTGAAGATCCTGCACGAGCACTTCAGCGAGGACGACGACTACGTCGCGCGCTTCCGGCACGAGGCCCGGGCGGCCGCGCAGCTCTCGCATCCCGGGATCGTGACCGTGATCGACCGGGGTGAGGAGAACGGCCGCCAGTTCATCGTCTTCGAGTTCGTGGAGGGCGAGACGCTGAAGGATCTCGTCGAGCGCGGCGGGCCGATGCCGATTCGGCGGACCCTCGAGGTCGGCCTCGAAGTCAGCCGGGCGCTCGCGTTCGCCCACCAGCAGGGCCTGATCCATCGGGACATCAAGCCGCAGAACGTGCTCGTGAACGGCGAGGGTCGCGCCAAGGTGACCGACTTCGGGATCGCGCGCTCGCTCGATGCCGTCGGTCGCACCGAGACCGGCACCGTGCTCGGGACGAGCCACTACATCGCGCCCGAGCAGGCCCGCGGCGAACGCGTCGACGCGCAGACCGATGTCTACTCTTTCGGCGTCGTGCTCTACGAGCTGCTCGCCGGCGGCGTGCCTTACTCCGGCGACAATTTCCTCACCGTCGCGCTGCGTCACGTGAACGATCCCGTGCCGAGCGTGCTCGAGGCGAGGCCGGACGCGCAGCTCCGACTCGCGACGCTCGTCGAGCGCTGCATGGCCAAGGATCCGGCCGAGCGTCCCGCCTCGATGACCGACGTCGTCGCCGAGCTCGAGGCATGCCTCGCCGAGCTCGACGGCCGGCCCGACGGCGACGCGACCATGATCGTCAGGAGCCCCGTCGTCGAGCAGAGCCGGCCTCGACGGGAGCGCTCCGGGCGCCGCCGCTCCGCGCCAGTCCTCCTCGTCGTGCTCGGTGCGCTCGCAATCGCGGCCGTCGTCGGTGGAATGCTGCTCGTCGGTCGCGGCGAAGGCGAGGGTGGAGAGGGTGTCGCTCCCGGTGCGCCGCCGGCCGAGCTGGCCGGAGTGGGCTCGTTCGATCCACAGGGGGACGGCGCCGAGCATCCCGAGGCGGTCGCCCGAGCGACCGACGGCGATCCCGCCTCCTACTGGACGACCGAGACCTACCAGGATTTCTCCGCGACCAAGGACGGCGTCGGACTCGTCCTCGACGCCGAGGGACGCTCGCTCTCCTCGCTCACCGTCGAGAGCGAGACGCCGGGCTTTACAGCCGAGATCCAGGCGGGAGCGTCGCCCGAAGGCCCCTTCGACGTCGTCGCCGAGGGCAAGAGCGTCGCCGCGAGCACGACCTGGGAGCTCGACGGCACCGAGGAGCGCTACTACGTCGTCTGGATCACCGATCTCGACGGCCTCGCGCGCGTCAACGAGGTCACGGCGAGCTAGTACTCCAGGCCGGAGCGGCGCTCGTGCCGCTCGAGGGCGAGCTCGATCAGGCGGTCGAGCAGCGACGCATAGGGAATCCCCGACGCTTCGAAGAGCCGCGCATAGACGCTCGTCGCGGTGAAGCCGGGGATCGTGTTGAGCTCGTTGACGACGACCTCGCCGTCTTCCCGGACGAAGAAGTCGACACGTGCCATTCCCTCGCACTCGGTGGCGACGAACGCGTCCACGGCCAGCTCCTGGACGCGCGCGGCGGTCGCCACGGGGATGCGGGCAGGGACGATGATGTCCGAGCCTCCTTCTGCATACTTCGCCTCGTAGTCGTACCACTCGGCGTGGGGGACGATCTCACCGACGACCGACGCGATCGGCGCCGGACGGACGTTGCCGAGGACGCCGCACTCGACCTCGGTGCCGGCGACGAACTCCTCGACGAGCACCTTCTCGTCGTGGCGCCGCGCGAGCGCGACTGCGGCCTCGAGCTCGGCCTCGTCGTGCGCCTTCGAGATCCCCACGGACGAGCCGAGGCGGGCCGGCTTGACGAAGACCGGGTAGCCGAACGGATTCGAGATCTCGTCGCCGAGGCGGAGAGTCGCGTTGCGTGCGACCGGGATCCCGCGATCCCGCAGCACTGCCTTGAACAGATCCTTGTCCATGCAGAGCGCCGAGGCCGCGACGCCGGCGCCGACGTAGGGAACGCCGGCGAGCTCGAGCAGCCCCTGGACGGTGCCGTCTTCGCCGAACGGGCCGTGCAGGATCGGGAGGACGACATCGACCGAGCCGAGCGCCTGGGCCGGCGAGGCGGCCTCGGCGACGACGGGCAGCGATTCGATCGAGCTCTGTGGCTCCGAGCCACTGACCAGCTCGCGAGACTCGCGCTGGCCCAGCTCCCAGCGCCCCTCGCGGGCGATCGCGATCTCGATGACCTCGTAGCGGCTCGGATCGAGCGCCGCGAGGACCGAGCGCGCAGACGCCAGCGAGATCTCGTGCTCGCTCGAGCGCCCGCCGGCGAGCACGGCCACCCGGACGCGCCTGCTCACGGATCGAGCGGGACGGTGTCTGTCGGACCCGTATCCGTCGGGCCCGTATCCGTCGGACCCGTGTCGGTCGGTCCGGTGTCGGTCGGCGGCGGCGGCTCGATCAGGCGACCGACGAAGATCGTCACGGTCGTATTCGGCGTCGCCTGCTCGCCTCCCGGCGGATCCTGCGAGATCACGTTGCCATCCGACAGCGGATCCTCGGTGTCCTGGCGCCTGACCCGGACCCTGAAGCCGGAGGTCTCGAGCAGCTCGCGTGCCTGGTCTTCCTGCTGGCTCGTGACGTCGGGGATCGCGGTGGTCTTCGGGCCCTCCGAGACTCGGAGCGTGATCGTCGAGCCCTTGCCCCGCGACGAGCCCGCATTCGGCTCCTGACCGACCACGATCCCTTCGGCCTCGTTCGACTCGACGTTGGTGCGCGCGACTCCGAAGCCGATCCCCTGGAGCTGCGAGGCGGCGGACTCGTAGGCGACGCCGATCACGCTCGGAACGGCGATCGGCTTCGGCCCGATCGAGACGTTGATCCGCACGGTCGAGCCCTCGACGAGGGTCGTACCCGCCTTCGGCGCCTGCGCCGTGACGGTGTTCGCGGGTCGCTCGGAGTTGATTTCGACGACCCTGGGCGTCAGGTTCGCGTCCCGCAGCGCCACGACGGCGTCGTCTCGGCGCCTGCCGACGACGCCGGGAACCCGTGTCTTCGCCTTGCCCGTCGAGACGACGATCGTGACGAAGTTGTCCTTCTCGATCCGATTCGGCGGCTCGGGCTCCTGCTCGGCGACGATCCCGATCGGGACGTCCGAGCGCGGCTCGCGGCGAACGTTCGCCTGCAACCCCCTCGCCTCGATCTGCGCGACCGCGCGCGACTCCAGGATCCCCTCGACGTCCGGGACGGTGACCGGTCTCGACGCGCTGAGCTGATCCTGGAGCTGGTCGTAGGCGAAGAAGCCGCCGACGGCGGCGAGGGCGAGCGCGAGAACCGCGAGTAGCCACGGCCAGATCGAGCGGCGCCGGCGCGTCTCGTCGTACTCGTAGTACCGCCCCGGGGTATACGCAGTCGTCGCTGCGGCAGGCCGGATCGTCGTCGCCGCGTCGCGCACGTCCGTGCGCGAGAGGACGCTCGTGGCCGCCTCCGCCGTCTCGGCCGAGACTCCGATCCCACGCCCGATCCTCTCGAGGTCGGAGTCCATCTCCTCGGCCGAGTGGTAGCGCTCCGACGAGTCTTTCGCGAGCGCGCGCAGAATCACGTAGTCGAGGTCGCGTGGGATCTCCGGCCGGTGCGTCGAGGGCGACTCCGGGGCCTGCGAGAGGTGCTTCATCGCGATCTCGACCGGAGTGTCGCCATTGAACGGAACCGATCCCGTCAGGAGCTCGTAGAGGACGATTCCGGTCGAGTAGAGATCCGAGGTCTGGTCGACCGGCGCCCCGCGGGCCTGCTCCGGCGAGAGGTACTGCGCCGTACCGATGATCGAGCCCGCCTCCGTCATCTGGCTCGTGCCGGCGCGCGCGATCCCGAAGTCCATCACCTTGACGCGACCGTCGCCGTCGACGATCACGTTGTGCGGCTTGATGTCGCGATGGACGATCCCGCTTCTGTGCGCGAAGCGCAGCGCGGAGAGGATCTGGCGCGAGTAGTCGATCGCGATCCCGATCGGCGAGGGCCCGCGCGCGACGATCAGCTCCTTCAGCGTCCGGCCCTCGACGTACTCCATCGCGATGTAGTAGGTGCCCTCGGCCTCGCCGCGGTCGTAGATCGAGACGATGCTCGGATGCGAGAGCCCGGCCGCGTTCTGGGCCTCCCGGCGGAAGCGCTCGACGAACTGGTCGTCCCGTGCGTGCCGATCGTCGAGGATCTTGATCGCGACGCGGCGGCCGAGCTCCTGGTCGGCGGCGAGGTAGACGTTCGCCATCCCGCCTGCACCGAGCTTGCGCGAGATCAGGTAGCGCCCGTCGAAGAGCGAGCCGATGAGGGGATCGGTGACCGCCATGCGCATCTCCGCCTAGGAGTTCGCCGTCCGGCCGAAGAGTGCCTGCAAGACCCCGCGGGCGATCGGTGCCGCCGTCTCGCCGCCCGTCGAGCTCTGCTGCTCGACGACGACCGCTATCGCGACCTCGCGGCCCTCCCTCCCGGCGAAGCAGATGAACCACGTCGTGTTCCGTCCGCTGATCCCCGTCTCGGCTGTTCCGGTCTTGCCGGAGACGGCGAGACCGGAGATCTTGGCCGCGGTGCCGGTTCCCTCCTCGACTGCCCCGCGCATCATCGCCGCGACTGCACGCGCCGTCTCGGGCTCGACGGCGCGGCCGAGCTCGTCCGGCTTCGTCCGGGTCACGATCGCGCCGTCGGGATCGCGGATCTGATCCACCACGTAGGGCCGCATCACGACCCCGTCGTTCGCGATCGTGCCTGCGACCATCGCCATCTGGAGCGGGGTCACGAGCAGCCGCTCCTGACCGAAGGCGAAGCGGCCGGGATCGACGTCGCTGTCGAGCTCGGGGTCGAAGAGCTCGCCGCCCTCGTAGAGGCCGCTCGGCGCCCGCTCGTTCGTCGGGGTCTCGAGCGGCGGGGTCGAGTAGAAGCCGAAGCGCTTGGCGTACTCGACGATCTTCTTCGAGCCGAGCTCCTTGCCGATGTTGCAGAAGACGGAGTTGACGGAGTACTTGAGCGCGTTACGGAGGTCGATCTTCCCGAACGGCCGCGTCGTGTCGTAGTTCGAGACCCGCCTGCCGTAGACCTCGCAGTAGCCGGGATCGACGAAGCTCGAGTCGGGGGTGTACTTGCCGGAGTCGAGCGCCGCCGCGGCGGTGACGACCTTGAACGTCGAGCCCGGCGCGTAGAGCCCGTTCGTAGCCCTGTTGATCAGCGGCGCGACGGGACGGCAGGGCGCGTCGATCCGCGCGATCCGGCCGTAGCTCTTCTCGATCAGGTTCGGGTCGTAGGTCGGGACGTTCGCCATCACGAGCACCTTCCCGGTGCGCACGTCGAGCGCCACGACCGAGCCGCACCGGCCGCCGAGCGCGTCGAGCGCCGCCCGCTGGGCGTTCAGGTTCAGGGTCAGGTGGAGCGAGCTCCCCGTCACCGTCGAGCCGGTGAGCTTGTCGAGCACCGCCCCGAGGTTCGCGTTCGAGCCGGTCAGATAGTCGTTCAGCGAGCGCTCGAGCCCGGCCCGCGCCCGCGACTGGGTCGAGTAGCCGACGACGTGCGCGGCGAGGCCCCCCTGCGGGTAGCCGCGGAAGTAGAACGTGCGCCCACCGATCTTCTCCCGCCTGTTCTTCGCGAGCGGCCGTCCGGCATTGCCGATGATCTCGCCGCGCTTCACCGTGAACTCGGCGACGCGCTGGATCTGGTTGTCCTGGCGGTCGGCGAGGTCGCCGGCGGCCCAGGCCTGCCAGTAGGTGGTGGCGACGACGAGGACGACGATCAGGGTCGTGCCGACGAGCGCGAGCTTCCTGATCTGGTCGTTCATCCGCTACCTCAGCGTGTGCTGGGCGTTCGCCCGATTGGAGACGAGGAGGAGCCCCGCGAGGAGGACGAAGTTGGCGACGACGCTGGAGCCGCCGTAGGAGACGAACGGCAGCGTGATCCCGGTCAGCGGGATCACCCGGAGGACGCCGCCGACGATGATGAACGTCTGCAGCGCGAAGCCGAAGGTGAGCCCGGCCGCCAGGAGCTTCGAGAAGCCGTCGTCGGCGCGGATAGCGATGCGCATCCCACGGGCGATGAAGAGCATGTAGACGAGGAGGAGCGCGGCGGCGCCGACGAGACCGAGCTCCTGAGCGATCGCGGAGTAGATGAAGTCCGTGTTGAGGAAGGGGATGATCGGGTCGCCGGCGGTCGTCGTGAACGTGCCCTGGCCGAGCCCGGTGCCGCCGAAGCCGCCGTTCCCGATCGAGTAGAGGCTCTTCACGAGCTGGAACGAGCCGCAATCCTGGCGCAACGCCTGCGCCCCGGTCTGAGCGCAGAAGACCGGCTCCTCGGTCCACGGCTGCAGCCAGATCGTGACCCGCTGCTGGACGTGATCGACGACCTGGTAGACGGCGGCCGCGCCGAAGAGGAAGAGGACGAGCCCGGCGGCCGCGAAGGAGGCGCGACCCGTCGCGACGTAGAGCATCGCGAGGAAGATCCCGAACTGGAGGAGGGCGCTCCCGAGGTCGTTCGTCTGGAGGAGGACGAGCATCGCGGCGCCCCAGATCAGGAGCAGCGGGCCGAAGTCCTTCAGCCGACCCTGCGCGAGCACCTCGCGCTTGTCGCGCAGATAGCCGGCGAGGAAGACGATCAGGAGGATCTTCGCGAGCTCGCCCGGCTGGAACTGGAGCGGCCCGACCTTCACCCAGAGGCGCGCACCGTTGACCGTCTGGCCGATTCCGGGCAGCGCGGGCAGCGCGAGCAGGACGAGGGAGCCGAGCCCGAAGAGGTATTTGTAGGTCTCGACCCGGCGGTAGTCGTGGCGGTAGACGACGAGCGCGACCGCGAAGAAGGCGACGCCGATCACGACCCAGAGACTCTGGCGGAAGGCGTCGTCCGGCTCGAGCCGGTAGATCGTCGTCACCCCGATCGCCGTGAGGAGAGCCGCGAGCGGAAGCAGGTACGGGTCGGCGTATGGCACGGTCGCGCGCGCAACGAGATGCGAGGCCAGATAGAGGACGAAGAAGATCCCCGCGTAGGTCAGCGAGGCTCCCGAGACGACCTCGGAGCGGGCGATGTAGACGCTGGCGAAGCCGATCGCAGTGATCAGCCCGACCGAGATCAGGGTGAGCAGCTCGCGGTTTCGCGCCGTCAGCGGAGGAGCCCCCAGACGACGAGCGCGGCGATCACGGCGAGGAGCACGAGGAGGAGCAGGAGCGGCAGCAGGCCCCGGCGCGGCCGGGACTCGCGCGGCGGCGGCACCACCGGTACCGCAGGCTCCGCTGCGGGCCGGGACTCGATCTGCTCGCGGATGTCCGCAGCCGAGAGGACGGCGGTGTCGATCGCGGGCACGCGCTCGAGGCCGGAGAGCGTGTCCTCGTCGTCTGCGGGCGCGGTCTGCGTCGACGCGGCGGGCAGCCGCTGCGTCTCGCCGGCGTCTCCTGCGGCGGCGATCTCGAAAGCGACGACCGTGATGTTGTCGCCACCGCCGCTTCGGTTCGCTGCCTGGATGAGCCCGCGCGCCGCCGCGTCGAGATCGCCCTCACCCCGCTCGACGAGCCCGAGGATCTCATCGTCCGTGATCATGTCGGTAAGCCCGTCGGAGCAGAGCAGGAAGAGATCGCCGGGCCGCGCATCGACGGTGAACGTGTCGACGTCGACGTCCGGCTCGGTTCCGATCGCACGGGTGATCACCGAGCGCTGGGGGTGGCTCAGAGCCTCCTCGGGGGAGAGCCGGCCGCTCTTCAGGAGCTCGTTGACGAGGGAATGATCCTCGGTGAGCTGCTCGAGCTCGCCCTCGCGAACCCGGTAGGCCCGTGAGTCACCGACGTGGCCGATCGCGACCGCCTCGGCGCTGCCGTCGACGAGCGCGACCGTCATCGTCGTGCCCATCCCGGACGCGGCCGCGTCCTCGTTCGAGCGCCGGAACACACGTCGGTTCGCTTCCTGGATCAGCTCCGCGAGGTGCGCTTCGCTGAGGTCGTTGCCGTTCGCCTCTTCGAGCACCGCGGCGGCGAGTCGGGAAGCGACCTCGCCCGCCTGGGCGCCGCCCATCCCGTCGGCGATCGCGAAGAGCGGCGGCTCGCAGACGTAGGAGTCCTCGTTCCGCCGCCGCCGCCGGCCGGTATCGGTGAGTCCGACCGATCTGCCCAAGCTCACGCCTCTCGCCGCCTAAGCCGAACCCTCATAGATCAACCCTGAAATCCGTCTGGCCGACGCGCACGACGTCTCCTCTACCCAGCCGCCGGGGAGTCGTCACCCGTGCGCCGTTCACGAACGTGCCGTTCGTGGAACCCGTATCCTCGACCCAGAGCCCGTCGCGGCGCGTCTCGAAGCGGGCGTGCCGGGCGGAGGAGAACTCGTCGCCGTCGAGCGGGATGTCGTTCTGGCCGCCGCGGCCGATCGAGACCGGGGCGGCGTCGACCGGGATCTCCTCGCCCGGAGCGAGAGCCGGGCTCTCGAGGACGACGAGCCGCGCCCGCTTCTGCTTGCTCGGCCCGAGGCTCGCGGCCTGTCCCGGCGAGATGATCATGCTCTCCTGCGCGCCGCCGCCGCCGGTGCGGAAGTCTCGACTCGCACTGCGGACGATCCGCCAGATGAAGAGGTAGAGCAGGACGATGAAGGCGATCTTGAGGATCAGCAGCGCCTCGTCGACCTCGATCCCGCTCACGCGCGGCTTTCCCGATCGCGGGCGAAGACGAGCTCGAGCTCGCCGAGCCCGATCCGATCGCCGTCGGCGAGCTTCGCCCGCTGGACGCGCTTGCCGTTCAGCTCGGTCCCGTTCGTCGAGTCGAGGTCGACGAGCCACCACGAGCCTCCTTCCTCGCGCAGCTCCGCGTGGCGGCGGGAGACGTTCGCGTCGGGCACCTGGACGTCGCACTCCTTCGAGCGGCCGAGCACCGCGCGGCGGTCCTCGAGGACGTGGCGCTTGCCGTTCAGCGTCAGCGTGTACCGCTCCTGCTCGAGCCCCAGCTCGGCCGGAGAGGCGGCCTCCGTCGGCTGCGGCGGCTTCGCCTTGTAGATCATCGTCGCGCCCGGCTCGACCTGCTCGGCCGGCTCGTCGCGTACCGGCGCCCTTCGGCCTTCCGGCTGCACCATCCGCGTGGCGATCCCGAACTCGCCGATCGAGAGGTCGTCGTCGGTCTTCATCAGCACCTTCGGCGCGGTCAGCGTGGCGTAGCTCTCGCGACGGGCGTGCTCGACGAGATAGTCCTGGAGCTCGCCGATCAGCGAGCCCTCGTAGCCCTCGAACTGCTCACGATCCTTGCTCGAGAGGTAGACGGAGTACTCGTTCGGGACGTAGACCCGCGAGACCGAGACCGTCCGGTGCTCGTCCATCTCCTTTGCAAGCTTGCGGGCCAGCTCGACCGGTTGGACGTGCGTCCTGAAGGCGCGGCCGAACATCCCCTCGAAGAGGCCTTCGATCTTCTGCTCGATGTTCCGGAGGACGCTCATCAGACCGGTGGTGCCTCGGATCGAGTCTAATGCTCGTGTCGCCAGGCGAGCGCGGCGCAGGTGAGCCAGACCGCGACCAAGAGCGGTAGTGGAGCCGCAGACGGGGCGAGTAGGAGCGTGGCCGCAAGCATGACCGCTCCAAGGCCCGCGATCCGCCAGAGGCTCGTCGCCCAGGGGATCGCGACCGCGACCGCGGCGAGCGCGAGCGCCTCCAGCCCGATCGCCGCGGGCATGGTCTCGAGCAACACGCGCGCCGCCTCCACCGGGCTCTCGAGGCCCGCCAGCTCCGGCGTCGGCGCCGTCTCGCCGAAGGGCAGGCTCGCGCCGCGCATCCCGGCTGCGAGCGCGGCGACGCCGACCGCCGCGACCGCCTGGAATGCCCGTCGTACCGATCCGCGAGCCGGCTGGACGGTGAGCGGGACGAGCGCGATGAGCCCGAGTGGAGCGAGGAGCGGACCGGCGAGGAAGGATAGGGCGCTTCGCGGATCGCGCCAGGCGAGCGCGAGCCAGCCGGCGGCCAGGGCTCCGTAGAGGAGTGCGAGGCCGAGCGAGAGGTTGCCGAGCGGGAGGATCGGCGTCGCGAGGGCGAGCGCGAGCCCGGCGCGAGCCCGGACGACCGTCCCCACCGCGGCGGCGAACGCGAGCGCCATCGCCCAGCCCGCCGGGAAGAACGGCAGGAAGCTCGCGCCGACGAGCGTGGCGAGCCCCGCCGCGAAAGCCGGGAGGGCTCGTGCGGCGAGGGTGCTCGCGGCGAAGGGGCTGTGGGTCGTGCCACCACGTGGAATCTTCGACGCCATGACGCTCTGAGGCCTCGTCACGTTCGAGGCTCCAAGTCTCTTCGGGCGGGACTTCCGCCGCTTTCCGGCCGCCGCCTCGCGAAGCTCGTGTGCAAGAGCGGAAGCCGACGGCCGCCGCGCCGGGTCGGGCGCGAGCGCGCGGTCGATCGCGCCGAGCAGTCGCTGAGGCAGGTCGCGCCGCTCGGCGGCGAGTGGAGGAGCGCCGCTCTCGATCGCGGTCGTCATCTGCTGCAACGGCGTCCCCCAGAACGGGTGCTTCCCGGCAAGCGCCTCCCAGAGCAGGATCCCGACCCCCCAGACGTCGCTTGCCGGCCCTGCCTCCTCCCCGGCGAGGCGCTCGGGCGAGATGTAGGCGAGCGTCCCCGGGACGTCGCCGACCGCGGTCAGCGTCTCGGCCTCGTCGAACCGCGCGAGCCCGAAGTCGAGCACCCGGATCGAGACGTGTTCCTCGTCGAGCAGGAGTACGTTCGACGGCTTCACGTCACGATGGACGATCCCGCGTCCGTGGGCGTGCGCCAGCCCCTCGAGGATCTGGGCCGCCGCCTCGACCGCCCGCGCATCCGTCAGCTCTCCTGCGCGCATCGCCTCGCGGAGCGTGCGTCCGCCGACGTACTCGTAGGCGATGTAGACGTGGCCGGCGTCGGCACCGAAGCCGTACGAGCGGAGACAGCGCTCGTGGCGCAACCGCGCCGCAGCCTCCGCCTCGCGCTCGGCGCGATGCGCCGCCTTTCCCTCGCGCGGGACGATCTTCAGGGCGACCTCGAGTCCCGTGCGCTCGTCGCGCGCGAGCCAAACAGAGCCCGAGGCGCCGCTTCCGAGCGGGCGCAGTGGCCGGTAGCGATCGAGGACGAGTTCCCGGGACGGGAGTACGGGCAGCGCGGAAGACACGTCTTCTCCGGGTTGGCCGCGGCGCGAAAGATTCCTCTACGGAGGCCTTGACCGCCGAGGCAATGGTTACAGTGGCCCGAATCGACCCTGTCAAGCCCATGAGCAACCGCGAGCCCGACTTCGAGTTCGACTTCTTCGACGAGCCTCCGACCCAGGAGGCGTCGGGGCAGCGCTCGCTCCGGCGCCCACTTGGACGTCAGCTCGGCGGCGGGCCGAGAGGACCCAGAGAGCCGCGCGGGCCGCGGCGCCCGATCCGCCCGGCTCCGGGCTTCACGCCGCTCGCGCGGCTCGTCGGGCTGGTCGCGTTTGCGATCCTGATCGTCGTTCTGCTCGTCCTCTGGGTGCAGAGCTGCCAGGAGG
This sequence comes from Candidatus Gaiellasilicea maunaloa, assembly GCA_024330215.1. Classification (GTDB taxonomy): domain Bacteria; phylum Actinomycetota; class Thermoleophilia; order Gaiellales; family Gaiellaceae; genus Gaiellasilicea; species Gaiellasilicea maunaloa. The sequence continues at coordinate 5,236 of JANDLU010000003.1, read as the reverse complement.
ATCAGCGGCGAGACTCCTACCGCAGCTACCTCGGTGAGGTGGCTGCGGTCGCGCGCGACTCGGAGCGCGTCGGGCGGGAGCTGAACGACGTGCTCACGACGCCGGGGATCAAGCCGGCCGACCTCGACAAGCAGCTCGCGGGACTCGTGCAGCAACAGCAGCTCGGCGCCAACCAGGCGCTCGAGCTCGACGCGCCCGGGCCGCTGCGACCCGCGAATCGCAGCGTGGTCGAGGCGCTGCAGTTCCGCGTCAGCGGACTCCAGGGCCTTGCCGCCCAGTTCCGCGAGACGCGCGACTCGAAGGATGCCGCCGCCGCGGGCGCGAACCTCGCCGCGGAGGCCCAACGGCTCGTCGCGAGCGACGTGGTCTGGGAGGACCTCTTCATCCGGAGTGCGGTCGCGGAGCTCCGCGCGCAGGGATTCACCGGGATCAGGGTTCCGGACTCGAACTTCGTCCAGACGCCGGACCTCGCCAGCAGCCGCTCCATGGTTCCGATCTGGCAGCGGATCAACGGTACCCCTGCGGCGACCGGAGGAACCGGTGCGGGGCTCCACGGCACCAACATCGTCGGAGTGCGGGTGCGGCCCGGCGGCCAGCAGCTCTCCACGTCGACCGAGAACACGGTCGTCGCCTCCACCGATCTCGCGTTCGAGGTCGCCGTCGCGAACGGCGGCGACAACCAGGAGGTGAAGATCGAGGTGACCCTGACGATCCAGCAGAGCCCGACGCCGGTGACGAAGAAGGCGACGATCGACCTGATCAACCCCGAGGAGACCAAGCGCGTCGTCTTCCGAGACTTCCCCTCGCTCGACTTCGGCGAGCTGCGCACGCTCCGGATCGATGTCGAACCCGTTCCACAGGAGAAGATCGTCGAGAACAACTCGGGCGAGTACAAGGTCATCTTCTCGGTCGAGTGACGGCTGCGCTCGTCGTCGCGATCGCCGCCGCGGCGGCTGCCGCGGTCGCCGTCGCGCTCTGCATCTGGCTGTGGCTGCGGGTGAAGCGACTGCGGGACGCGCAGCGTGTCCTTCTCGGCGGCGGTAGAGCCGATCTCGTCGACTTCGCCGTCTCGCTCCAGGGACGGATCGACGACCTCCATCGCGCCGTCGACGAGATCGCCGCGGCGCTCTCGCGAGTCGACCGCCGCGTCGACGGCTCGATCACGAACACCTCCGTCGTTCGCTACGACGCCTACGCAGGCACGGGCGGCCACCAGTCCGCCTCGTTCGCCTTCCTCGACGCGAACCGGACCGGAACCGTCGTCACAGCGATCCAGGGCCGCGACTACGCGCGCCTCTACGTGAAGGAGCTCGACCGCGGCCGCGCGCCGATCGCTCTCTCCCCCGAGGAGCTCGAAGCCGTGGACCGGGCAATGGCGCGCTAGGCTCGCCGCCTTCGGCGGCGAAGCCTAGAAAGGCAACCCCGTTGGTACGCTTCACCCAGGTTGCAACACGTCCTCGTCTTGAATGCGAGTTACGAGCCGCTGAACGTCTGCTCGGTGCGGCGCGCCCACGTGCTCGTTTGGAAGGGAAAGGCCGAGATCCTGGAGAGCCTGCCGAAGGCGCTCCACTCCGCGGCCGACACCTACCTCTGGCCGCACGTGATCCGGCTCGTCAAGTACGTGCGCGTGCCGAGGGCGATCCAGCGGAAGATCTCGCGCCGGGCACTCTTCGCCCGCGACGGCTGGCGCTGCGTCTACTGCGGCACCTCGAGCGGCCGGCTGACGCTCGATCACGTGATCCCGCGCTCCCGAGGCGGCGAGTCCGTCTGGGAGAACGTCGTCACCGCCTGCTCGCCGTGCAACCTGCGCAAGGGCAACCGCCTGCTCGAGGAGAGCGGCCTGACGTTGCACCGGGCGCCGCGACCGCCCGCACCCGTGCTCTTCATCCACCTGGCGACGCCGTCGATCCCGTCGGAGTGGCAGCGCTACCTGCCGCGCGGGGCCACGGCCGCCGCGTAGCCATGGCCTTCACCTGCGCCCTCTGCGGGGAGATTCACGTGGGAGAGACGCGCGACATCAGGATGGGCCTACCGGAGCCGATCTTCGTGCTCGACGAGCTCGAGCGCGACCGTCGCGCACGGGTCGGTGAGGATTCCGCGGTGCTCCAGGCTCCGGAGGGCGAGCGCTTCTTCGTCCGAGGGCTCCTGGAGCTCCCGATCGAGGACGAGGACGGCTACTTCGGCTACGGCACCTGGATCGAGGTGAGCCGGCCGGACTTCGAGGCGCTCGGCGAGCTCTGGCACGACGACGAGGGCTGGCGAAGCGATCCGTTCGAAGGGACGCTCGCCAACGAGCTCAGCCCATACGCGGCAACCGAGGGTCTGGCGGTGCAGATCCGGCTTCGCGACGTGAAGTTGTTGCCGCTCGTCGCGCTCGAGCACGGCGACCACGAGCTCGTTGGGGCACAGCAGCACGGGATCTCGGCGCATCGCGTCCACGAGCTCGCTGCGACCGTGGCGTAGAGGAACGTGACCGTCAGCCGCGCTCGACCGGCTCTGTCTCGACGGATGGCCGAGCTCGGACCACTCGCTCCACGGGATAGGCGTCGCGATCGCGGCAGTCGCCGAAGCGCGTCTCCACAGGAGCAGTGTGACGAACAGCGAATCGGTGGCGTATGAAAGACATGAGACGACTCACGATCATCATCACGAGCCTGCTCGCGCTCGCGGCCGTCGCGGCCGTCGCGCGAGCCGGCGAGGCTCCGGCTGCTGCCGGCGAGCAGGGCGACGGGATCACCGTTCAGGGAAGCGGCAGCGTCACCTCCGTTCCGGACCGCGCGCAGCTCTCGTTCGGCGTCGAGACCCAGGCCGCGACCGCGAAGGCGGCGCTCGCTGCGAATGGCGCCGAGATGCGCAAGGTGATCGCGGCGATCAAGGCCGCGGGCGCGACCGACGTGCAGACGCAGTCGGTCTCCCTCTATCCGCGCTACGCCGAGTCGACGGGCAACGGCTCGGGGGCGGTTCAGGGTTACGTCGCGCAGAACTCGGTCTCCGCCACGATCCGCGAGCTCGAGAAGGCCGGTGCCGTGATCGACGCGGCCGTTGGCGCCGGCGCGAACAAGGTCTCGGGGCCGGCCCTCTCGCGCGGCGATCAGGACGAGCTCTACCGCCAAGCGCTCCGCGCGGCGGTCGCCGACGCTCGCTTGCGCGCCCAGGCTCTCGCCACGGCGGCAAATGTATCGCTCGGCCGGGTCACGCAGATCGTCGAAGGTGGCGCGGCTCCTCCCCCGGGCGTGCTCGACGCGACGAAGAGCTCCGAGGCGTCCAGCACGCCGATCGAGCCGGGCGAGCAGCAGCTCGTCGCCTCCGTCACGGTCACGTTCGCGGCGTCGTAAGCGCGAGGGACAGACCCTCCGACATGTCCGTTACAGACGTGTCCGAGGGTCTGTCCCTCCGTCTTTCGCTCGCGTTTCGTCAACTCGAATCGGCGACGAGCGCGGACGCCGGCGCGGTTGCCTGGTGGCGGAGGCCCGGCGAGACGGTCGCGCCGCGCGATTCCGTCCCGTAGCCGCCCGGGACCGGGATGTAGAACTCGGGGTAGCTCCACATGCCGTGCTCGGCAACGTCCAGGCCTGCCCGCTCGACCGCCTCGTCGACGCGGATCCCGGCGAGCTTCTTCATCGACCAGAGCGCCCCGTACGAGGCCGCGAACGTGAAGAGGCCGACGGCGACGAGACCGAGGGCCTGGACGCCGAGCTGCCGGAGCGAGCCCGTGTAGACGAAGCCGCCGGCGCCGGTCGCGAGGTTCGAGGCGAGCGCAGGAACCGCGAAGAGCCCGGTCGCGAGCGTCCCCCAGACGCCGGCCATCCCGTGCACCGCGACAGCGCCGATCGGATCGTCGATCCCGAGCGACTCGATCCAGAGGACACCGCCGACCGCGATCGCACCGGCGACGAAGCCGATCACGATTGCAGCCCATGGAGCGACGAAGCCCGAGGCGGCGGTCACCGCGACGAGCGCGGCGATCACGCCGTTCAGGAGCATCGAGAGGTCGGGCTTCTTGACGACGAGCCACGAGGTGAGCACGCCGCCGAGCGCTCCCGCCGCCGCGGCGACGTTCGTCGTCAGCGCCACGTAGGCGAAGTAGCCGATGTGCTCCCCGCTCGCGACCCCGAGCGTCGAGCCCGCGTTGAAGCCGAACCAGCCGAACCAGAGGATGAGGACGCCGAGCGTCGTGTAGGCCATGTTGTGGCCCGGGATTGCGTTCGGCTTCCCGTCCGTGCCGTACTTGCCGAGGCGCGGCCCGAGGAGGAGCGCACCGGCGAGCGCCGCCAGCGCTCCCTGGTAGTGGACGACCGTCGAGCCCGCGAAGTCCTGCATCCCGAGCGCGAAGAGCCAGCCCTCGGGGTGCCAGATCCAGTGCGAGACGACCGAGTAGATCAGCGTGAAGACGATCCCGAACGCGAAGTAGACCCAGAGCTTCGTCCGCTCGGCCATCGCGCCCCAGACGATCGCGAGCGAGACGCCCGCGAAGACCGCCTGGAAGAGGTACGCGGCCCCGGCCGGAACGGTGGCGAACCAGGAGAACGGTGCCGAACCGACCGCGAGCAGGTCGTCGACCCCCGGCAGGAAGCCGGAGCCGCCGAGGAGCCCGTTGCCGCCATCGCCGAACGCGATCCCGAAGCCGACGAGGTAGTAGACGAGCGAGGCGAGTCCGAAGAGGAGCACGTTCTTGGCAGCGACGTGGCCGACGTTCTTCATCCGCGTCAGGCCTGCCTCGAGGAACGCGAAGCCGGCCTGCATGAACATGACGAGGATCGCGGCAAGCACGACCCAGATCGTCGACGCGGCGATTGCGAGCTCTGCGTTCGTCATGCCTTTCGCCTTTCCGCGATTCGTTCGGACGCCGTGTGTCTCGGAATTGCGAGCTGCGCATTCATGCCTCCACGGCCTCGAGACTGAGCCCCGTGCGGTTGTGCCGCACCTCGAGCACAGGTGTCGTCCAGACGATCCCGTCGCCGGACTCGTGACCGGTGCGGGCGGCGTCGACGATCGTCTCGACGACCGCCTCGGCGAGCTCGTCCCCGATGAGGAAGACGAGCAATGCCTTCGGGAGGAAACGCGACTCGAAGACACGACCGCGGTACTCGTGCGTGATCCCCGGCTGGCGACCGTGCCCTACCGCCTCGAGCACGGTCACGCCCACGTGCCCGGTCCGCTCCGTGACCGCGTCCATTACCGGTTCGACCCGGTCTCGCACCACGACTGCCTCGATCTTCACCATCGGATGTCAGCC
>JANDLU010000200.1 GCA_024330215.1 Candidatus Gaiellasilicea maunaloa | reverse complement strand
GACATCGGTTCTGCGGAGAAAGTCCGTGCGCCCCTGCCAACGGCCGTTGAAGAACTGAGCCTGGTAGATCAGCGGCGACCCGTCGCGCATCGCCGACGCGGTCGCCTCGGCTGCTCCGTCGAGCGCGTCCCGCGTCAGCGTCGGTCCGCTGGTCAGATCGACGTGACCGCCGCACTCGCCGCTCAGGCGCTCGAGCTGCTCCTCTTCGTGCCGCTCGCCCCGGGTTCGGACGAGGTCGGCGTGAGGGTCATCGACCGGCCGTGGTTTGCCTCGCTCTCGGCGGGCGATGCCGAGGCGCTGTTGGGTCAGGTGCCGACAGGCAAGATGACTTGTGAGGTCGGTTGCGGCAAGGACTAGGGAGCTGTCTTCGAGGCGAAGCATTGGCGTGTGGTCGCATCTTCGCGGCGGAGCCTGACGCCCGAGCCGTTACCCGGCGCCAGACCGCCCTCGGGGTCATGACTAACCGCAGGATCAAGCGGGTACGTCCGGCGCGATGGGCGAAGCAGACGACCTCCATGGCCCGCCCCACGTCGAGCGCTACCGCGAGACCGACGGCGAGGTTGGGCACGAGTGGCGCGGGACGCAGACGCTGCTGCTGACCACCAAGGGGCGCAAGTCGGGCGAGGCGAAGACGACGCCGCTGATCTACGCGCCGCACGGCGACGACGCCTACACCGTGGTCGCCTCCAAGGGTGGCGCCGACGCGCCGCCGGACTGGTCCGTCAACCTCAAGGACGACCCCGAGGTCGAGGTGCAGATCCTCGGCGAGAAGTTCCGTGCCCGGGCCCGCACCGCCACCCCGGAGGAGAAGCCGGAGATGTGGCGGGCGATGATCGGCGAGTGGCCCGACTACGACGAGTACCAGACGAAGACCGACCGGGAGATCCCGGTCGTGGTGCTCGAGCGGTCCTAGCGGCCCGGGCTTCGGCTCAGCGCCGAACGCCATCGTGCGCTCATCCTCGACATCCTGCGCGCCACTCGGCACACGGTCACTCCTAGCATCGCCGCAATGGCCAGCGAATCAGGATTTGGGCGATCGAGATGCGTTGCGGAACCCCGGGCCGCAACGGAGAAGCGGTTCCGCGGAACCGATCAGAGCATGTGCGAGCGGTTCCGCGGAACCGTCTGAAGCCGGTTGACATGCGCATCGCATGGCCTAATGTGCAGCACATGTCCAAGATGCTCCAGGTTCGCAACGTTCCCGACGACCTGCACCGGACGCTCAAGGTGCGCGCCGCGGAAAATGGGATGACGCTCTCCGATTACGTGCTCTCGGAGCTCGAGGCGATCGCGGCGAAGCCGACGCTCGCCGAGCTGATGGAGCGGATCTCGCAGCGCGAGCCGCTCGACATCGGCGACGCGGCGGTGCGGATCATCCGTGAGCATCGTGGCCCGCTTTTGCCTTGATCGTCCTCGATGCCTCGGCCGCGGTCGAGATCTTCAAGCCTGAGAACGACAGCGGCGGATGGCTGCAGGCCAGGGTGGCCTCGGAGCACACGATCCACGTTCCGGCG
>JANDLU010000199.1 GCA_024330215.1 Candidatus Gaiellasilicea maunaloa | reverse complement strand
TCTACAAGCGTAGTCTGCGCTTTGGTTTCGCCCGGCGGCCGGTTCGCAGACGACCTACCGACGGGCTAGCCATCCTGAAGCGTCGCACCTCGGGCGATTGGCTCTCCCTCGGCGCCGAGCCCGAACGTTGGCGCCGCTTACCTGACCTCGGGCCGAGCCAGGAGCGACGTCGCCTACTCTAGGGTTACCTAGGCAGCGATTGCGAGATCATGCTTCGCATTTGTTCTTTTCCCGGTGGATTAACGAGGCCGACCGGGGACCTCGGCTTGCAGCTCTGCCGGAGAACCGACCACGTCGAAACCAGGTCGCCCCCGTATGTGTTGTCCGGCCAGTGTAGCCGTCAGCGCCTGGCCTTGAGCGCGCGCTCCATCTGCCGCTTCGCGTCCTTCGTTGCGAGGTCACGGCGCTTGTCGAGCCGCTCCTTGCCTCGGGCGACCGCGATCTCGAGCTTTACCTTGCCGTCCTTGAAGTAGAGCCGCGTCGGGACGAGGGTCAGGCCCTTCTCGCGCACCTTACCGAGCAGCGTCGAGATCTCGTGGCGCTTCAGCAGCAGCTTGCGGTCGCGGGTCGGCTCGTGGTTCGCGCTGTTGCCCTGCGCGTAGACGGCGATCTCGGCTCCGATCAGCCACACCTCGAGCCCGCGGACGTCCGCGTAGGCCTGCGCGAGCGTCACTCGTCCCTCGCGCAGCGACTTGACCTCCGTGCCGGTCAGGACGATCCCGGCCTCGTAGCGCTCGAGCAGCTCGTAGTCGTGCCGCGCACGTCGATTCTCTGCGATCTGCTTCGTTCCGGTGGGTCTGGCCATCGGAGGATTGTAGGTAGCGTCAGCCGCGTGTCCGCCGAGACCGCGCTCGCCTTCATCGCCTCGTCGTATGGGATCCTGATGGCGATCTCGCCGCTTCTGCAGATCCGCGCGATCCTTCGCCACCAGAGCTCACACGGCGTCTCGGCCGCCTATCAGGGCGTCCTCCTCGTCGGCTTCGGACTCTGGTTCTCCTACGGGATCGCGAGCGACAACTGGGCGATCATCGTCCCGAACGCGTTCGCGATCGTCGTCTCGGCGCTGACGATCGTCGTCACCCGGCGCTTCCGCCTGCCGGTTCTCTAGCGGCGGCCCGCGAAGCAGCGATCGCAGAGCGGGAACCACGGAGCGCAGCTCTGCCCGCAGGAGCGGCAGCGGCCGACGCTCGGTGAGCGCACCTCGGCAGCGAGCCTCGCGCTGACGCGGTCGGAGGCCGCCTGCTCGAGTGCCGCGGCCTTCTCGATCGTGACCCCGCCGACATCCGGGTACTGGAGCGCGAACCAGCGCAGGATGCTCGCGGTGCGCGCCGCCTGCTCCGCGTCCTCGAGCGAGGAGTCGCGCAGACGACCCGCATCGAGCAGGTACGCCAGGATCGGCCGCTGCGCCCGATCGCCCGCGACGGCGAGCGCGAGCGTCGCCAGGAGCTCGAGATTGTCCTCGTCGACCGGCGCGTTGACGAGCTTCCACGTCTGCTCGAGCGCAAGCTTCCTCCCCCGCTCCCGGAGTCGCCGCTGCACCGTGTCG
>JANDLU010000198.1 GCA_024330215.1 Candidatus Gaiellasilicea maunaloa | reverse complement strand
GCGCGCGGCCCGCGAAGCGGTCAGCGCAGAGGCGGAATCGCTGCCGCTGCCGCTAGCTGGTGCCGGCGGGCGGATCGTCGTTCACTGGGACTGACGCGGACATGGCGGATTCAGCTGGTCGTCGCAACACCTCGTGATGGGGGTGGTGTGCGATGGGAGTTCGGGAGCGTCAGCGGGCGGTTCGTGTGATGCGCGGCCGGATGTGGTCGCCGGGGCGGCCGTCGGTGGCGCGGCGGGAGGATCGGCAGCGGTTCTGGCTGGCGATCGCGGCTGGGTGCTCGAGCGAGGAGGCGGCCCGGGCGGTGGGGGTGTCGCAGGCGGTTGGCAGCCGGTGGTTCCGCGACGGTGGCGGGATGTCGCCAATCTCGTTGGCCCCGCGGTCGGGGCGCTATCTGTTGTTCAGTGAGCGGGAAGAGATCGCAATCCTTCATGCCCAGCGCGTCGGGGTGCGCGAGATCGCTCGCCGGCTGAATCGTTCCGCGTCGACGATCTCGAGGGAGCTGCGTCGCAACGCATCCACGCGCACGTACCGCTTGGAGTATCGGGCGACGACGGCGCAGTGGCACGCGGAGCGACGCGCGAGCCGCCCGAAGGTCTCGAAGCTCGCGGCGAACGACACGCTGCGCGAGTACGTGCAGGAACGGCTCGCCGGGAAGATCGTCAGGCCGGACGGCGAGCCGTTGTCAGGGCCGGACGTGCGCTTCGTCGGTCGCCGACATGGTCGCCGTCAGGATCGGCGCTGGGCGGAGTCGTGGAGTCCGGAGCAGATCGCGAATCGGCTCCGGATCGACTTCCCCGATGATGACTCGATGCGGATCTCGCACGAGGCGATCTACCAAGCGCTCTACGTCCAAGGCAGAGGCGCGCTCCGACGCGAGCTCGTCGCCTGTCTACGAACCGGACGCGCACTCCGGGTACCGCGCGCTCGCACGCAGGCGCGGGGCAAGAAGTTCGTCACGGCAGAGGTCATGATCAGCGAGCGGCCGGCCGAGGCGGACGACCGCGCTGTCCCCGGCCACTGGGAGGGCGATCTGATCCTGGGCCTCGAGAGCTCGGCGATCGGAACGCTCGTCGAGCGCACCACCCGATTCACGATGCTGCTGCACCTGCCTCGGATGGAGGGCCATGGCGACCAGCCGCGCGAGAAGAACGGGCCTGCGTTGACCGGGCACGGAGCCGAGGCCGTCCGTGACGCGATCGCCGCCTCGATCACGACGTTGCCCGAGCAGCTACGCCGCTCGCTCGTCTGGGATCAGGGCGCGGAGATGGCCCAACACGCGCAGCTTCGAATCGACACCGGCCTCCAGGTCTACTTCTGCGATCCGCAGAGTCCCTCGCAGCGCGGCACGAACGAGAACACCAACGGGTTGCTCCGGCAGTACTTCCCGAGAGGGACCGATCTGTCGAGACACAGCGCTGCCGACCTCGCGGCGGTTGCCGCGACGCTCAACAGCCGACCTCGCAAGACGCTCGACTGGAAGACACCGGCGGAAAAGTTCGACGAGCATTTACTATCGAGTCAACAACAAACCGTTGCGACGGACCGCTTGAACTCGGGCATGACGCGTCTGTGGCTACCACCGGCTCTGGGACTACTAGAGAGAACGTCGGAG
>JANDLU010000197.1 GCA_024330215.1 Candidatus Gaiellasilicea maunaloa | reverse complement strand
AGAGCGCCTGGTTCGCAATCAGGAGGTCGGCGGTTCGAGCCCGCCTAGCTCCATCGTCGTGGGTATTGCGCGAACCGCCGCCGGCACGCGATAGGTCGGGATGATTCGGCGGCGGTCGTGCACGCGGATCTCCTTGACGAGTAGTCGGAGAAGCTCCTTCGCTTGCTCCGGGCTCTCTGTGGCGAGGATCATCTGGTCGAGTTGATCGGCGAGACGCGCGAGGGCGACCGTGTCCGGCGGCGTGTGGGCCTGTGTGGCGAGTGTTTGGGCGAGGCCGGCTTCGTGCACGCGAAGTGTCGCAAGCCGTTCACGGTGGCTCCGGATGCGCTCTTCGAACAGCGCTGGTGAGAGGTCGCCGTTCTCGAAGGCGCGGAAGTAGCGCTCGAGCTTGCGCTCGACGTTGCCGATCTCGGTGCGCGTGGAGGCGAGCTGCTGCTCGACCTCCGGTCTCTGCTTGGTGGCCTCGGTCGTGGCCCGGGCGAGTGCTCGCTTGATTAGCCGCCCGTCGCGGTAGAGCTCGGCGAGCTGGGCGAGCACGGCTTCCTCGAGGCGGTCTTTGGGGAGCCGGTCGCCGTTGCATCTGCTGGGGCCGTACTTGTAGCGGGTCGAGCAGGCGTAGTAGGTGTAGCGGCTGCGGCGGCCATGGGCGGAGGTGCCCACGTACGCACGGCCGCAGTGATGGCAGCGGACGAGCCCGGACAGCAGGTAGTCGGTTGGGTTGCCGCGCCGGAGCGAGGCGTCCTCGCGACGGCGCCGAAGAATCTGCCCCGCCTTCTCGAACAGGTCCTCATCGACGAGTGGCTCGTGAATGCCGTCGTGGAGGCTGCCGTTCCAGCGAATCAAGCCTCGGTAGGCGGGGTTGGCGAGGATCAGCTGTAGCGCGTTTGGCGACCAGCCTTCTTTGCGTGGTGCCGGCGCTCCTTCGGCCTCGAGGATGCGAGCGATCGTCGTCGTCCCCTGTTTGCCTTCGGCGTAGAGCTGGAAGATGCGCCGCACTACGGGCGCCTTGACCTCATCGGGGACAAGCAGCTTCGAGGAGGGGTCGCGGCGGTAGCCGTATGGGGTGCGGCCGCTCATCCAGCGTCCTTCGCGGACGCGTCGTTCGAGCCCGGCGGTGACGCGGTCGACGATCGTGGCGTGTTCGAACTCGGCGAACACACCGAGCATCTGCAGCATCATCCGTCCTGCGGGCGAGCCGGTATCGAACGGTTCGGTCGCCGACTTGAGAACGACGTCGAGCTCGTCGAGTTCTTCGCAGAGCGCGGCGAGTTGGCGCACCTTGCGTGAGAGGCGATCGACCCGGTAGACGAGCAGCAGGTCTGCATGCTTCTCGCGGGCGAGCTGGAGCGCCTCGCTGAGGCCCGGTCGCTCGAGCGATGTGCCCGAGGCCTGGTCTTCGAACGCGGCGACGATCCGCCAGTCACCCATCGCCTCGCAGAAGCGCTCCAGCCGCTCGCGCTGCGTACCAAGAGATGTCGGTTGATGATCCTCATCCGTCGAGATGCGCGTGTATATGCAAACCCGAGTCATCGTCAGGCTCTTCTCCAGCTAGCGGAGCGTCGGTCGTCCATGTAGCCATCGATCCGCAGAGGGCGCAAGTGACTTCGCCGGCAGGCGACGTGGGTCTTCGGGTCGTAGGTGCGCCCCCG
>JANDLU010000196.1 GCA_024330215.1 Candidatus Gaiellasilicea maunaloa | reverse complement strand
CACGCCAGAGCCGCGAGGTCTCGAGCACGTTCGCCTTGTCGACGCTCGTGACCTTCTGCCGGCCGCTCGCGAACGCGACCCGGGCGATGCGCTCGATCTCGGACACGCTGTAGGCGCAGTCGTCGTGGGCCGTGTCGCCGTCGCGGCCGGACTCGCCGAAGTAGATCCCTCCGGTCAGCTCGCGCACCACGAGCAGGTCGGTGCCCTCGATCCGCTCGCGCTTGAGCGGGCTCGCGTCGAGCAGCGCCGGGCTCGGGCGCACGGGACGCAGGTTCGCGAACAGGCCGAGGCCCTTGCGCAGGTCGAGCAGGCCCTGCTCGGGCCGGGGCGCCGTCGGGTCGGCCGCGACCGTGGCGTCCCACTTCGGCCCGCCGACGGCGGCGAGCAGGACGGCGTCCGAAGCGCGGCAGGCCTCGAGCGCCTCTTCGGTGAGCGCTGCCCCATGGGCGTCGATCGAGGCGCCACCCACGAGATGCTCGTCGTAGGAGAAGTCGCCGAGGCGTCCGAGCACCTCGAGGGCCGCGGCCATGATCTCGGGGCCGATCCCGTCTCCGGGAAAGGTGACGATGTGGTGCGTCACCGGTCTCAGGCGCCGACGACGGTCAGGCCCAGGCCCCGTGCTGCCTGCGCCTGACGCAGGTCGAAAGTAAGGAACGGAACCGCAGGACCACCGACGCGCTGGGCGGCGGCGAGATGGAGCGCGTCGAGCGTTCGTACTCCGGTCATCTCGGAGATCCCCGCGGCCGTCTCGCACGTGACGTCGTCCAGCTCGACGATCGAGAAGGCGCGGAGGTCCTGGATGAATGCCGACCGGGCGGGCGCCACATCCGTTTGGTCGAGCAGGCGTGCGAGGTTGCGGCGAACCTCGACGACCGTGTGGCGGGCCGTCAGCAGCAAGGGGTCACTGCGAAGCAGCGCCTCGGCCGCCTCGGAATCGGGTTCGTCGACATAGCGCTTCAGCAGGGCGCTCGAGTCCACGTACAGGCTCACTCGGCGCGATCTTCGGCGAGCGCGTCGAGTACGCGCTGCGGGCTCTTCCAACGCCGGATCGCGTCGAGACCGCTCTCCGATCCCGGTGTGACCCAGCCCTCGGCCACGCCCTCCTCGACCCGACCGCGACCCGGGAGCGGACCGAGCAACGCCTTGGGCCGGCCGCGCTCAGTCACCAGGAGCAGCTCACCGCGCTCGGCGCGGTCGAGGTACTCGGAGAGCCGCTGCTTGAGCTCCCGGACTCCGACGTCGGCCATGTAGACATCGTACATGCTCAATGTATCTACATGGAGGAGAATGAGTCCGGGCGGGCTCGGCAAACGCGCACGCCGCGCGCGGGAGGCGTCGAGGCGGACGTGAAGTTCGTCGACCCGAACCGACGGGCGGCCGGTGGCGCCCCGGGGAGAGCGCCGCCGGCCGTACCCGTTTTGAGCCTTGCTAGCCGGCGCCGAAGATCGCGCCGACAACGTCCGGCGTGAACGGCTCGGTGCCGTCCACGAGCGACGCCGCCGTGCCACTGGCGTTCGCGTAGTCGAGCTCGCGTTGGAGGTCGGCCACGCCGTTGGAGCCGGCGAGCGGTGCGATCGCCACCGTGCTCAGCGTGCCGATCGCTCCACCCGAGTCGTTGAGGAAGCCGCTGCCCGAATCGCCCGGGATGCCCGGGGTGACGGTGTAGACGGTGCGGCTCCAGCCGTTGCCGA
>JANDLU010000195.1 GCA_024330215.1 Candidatus Gaiellasilicea maunaloa | reverse complement strand
GATGCGGTGAAGCGTCTCGCGACTCGTGCTCACAGACTCGCTCACGACGTCGACCCGAAGACCGTCGCGCGTGGTGGCAGAGAAGCTTCCCGGCATTCCGGGGAGCTCCCGAGCGAGGATCGTGTCCGCCCACGTGTCGAGCCACTCGCGCCACGTGTCCGCAAACCCTTCGAATGCTCCATCGCGCACGGTGACGATCAGATCGAGGTCGGAACCTGCGTCGGCGACGCCGCGAGCAACCGATCCGCTCAGCCACGCAGCCCTGATCCGCTCGTCAGGCCGAACCGCAGCGACGAACGCGTGGAGCAGGTCGCGATAGCCGAGGGGGAGCGGGGCGACCGCGGCATCGGCGTCGCGGTCGGGCACAGCAGAACACTACAACCGAAGACGAGCCGACGGCGGCGTTCTCAAGCGGAACATCCGGCACCAACGGGAAAGAACCAGAGCCCTCGGTCAACAGGACTCTTGCTCTCTCATGAGGTGGGCAGAACCAGACGTTGCGCAAACCAGGTCGTCGTGGCTCCGCCGCTTGCTCTCGTGTAGCGCGGGTTGGCGAGAGGCACCCGCTAAGCGGCTACGCGAAGGCTGGGTTTGCTCGTTAGACTCGCGGTCGTGGCGTTCCCGGCCTAGTTGATCCGATCTTCCACGTCCTCGGCCGCACGGGGCGTGCTCGTCGGCGCTGCGAGTCAAGCCATACTCGCCGCGCTCGTATTCTCAGGCAGCCCGCCGATCTGGGTATTCGCGGGTCTGGCGGCCGTAGTGGGCATCAGCGACGCGTTCTTCACTCCGGCGCTGACCGGACTCACCGTCGAGGTCGCAAGAAGCGAAGAACTGAGCGACGCGAACGCGCTCTTTGGCATGGCGAACTCCGGGGCCCTGGTGCTCGGACCCGCGCTCGCTGGAATCATGATCAGCCTCACTCAGCCGGCGACCGTACTCGCGCTCGACGCCGCGACGTACCTCGTCAGCGCGATTGCGCTGGCCGGGCTTCGCCTCCCCAATGTCTCGCTGCGCACCCAGCCGCTGATTCGGCAGCTCGTGGCCGGGTGGGACGAATTCCGCTCGCGCCGCTGGATCTGGCTGACGACAACGCAGTTCGCGCTCTTCAATCTCCTCGCCTGGGGACCATTTCTGCTGCTCGGTCCCCTCGTAGCGCATCAGTCTCTCAATGGCGCACGCTCATGGGGGTTCATCTTGTCGGGGTACGGAGCTGGTTCCGTGGTGGGTGGTCTCTTGGCCCTCGGCCGCAGGCCGAGGCGTCCGCTCACCGTCGCGACGCTCGCGACGCTCGGCTTCCCACTTCCGCTGGCTCTGCTCGCCATCGGCGCGTCGACGACTCCGATCGCCGCCGTCACATCCCCGCAGACGGTCCTTGCCTTCGGCGCAGCATGGTCAATCCTCGCCTCGCTCACGATTCTTTCGACGCGGAGCGTACGCGCGGTTAGTTGGCCCAAGCCATCGCCGGCCGCGGACTTCCGAAGGTCCAACGGCACTTAGGCGCCTTCGCTCCGAGACTCGTGCCGGTCATTCTCCATTCTCGGTGCCTCCGGTCAGGTCGGCTTCGCTGCGGTCGCCGCACTGGCAGACGCGGATGATCCGTTTGCGGGCGCTGGCGTGCCCATCCGTGGTGTCTTCTCGATCACCGGTCGCTAGTGCAGCGTTTCTGAAGTGCCTTGTTGTTTGACTGCTTTGGCGAGGAT
>JANDLU010000194.1 GCA_024330215.1 Candidatus Gaiellasilicea maunaloa | reverse complement strand
CGCCTGGTCGTCGTCGAGGACCTCGACGCTGACCTGCGGGTGGGCGTCGGCCCCCGCGCGGGCCTCGGCGATCGCCGCCAACCCGTTGTCGGCGGCTGGAGTCTCGTCGGTCTCGACGGCGAGCGAGCGCGCGAGCGGCGTGCGCAGCAGCTCGGAGGCGAACGCCAGCTGGTCGAGCTCGTCCCGGCAGACCGGGCAGCCGGCCAGATGCCGCTCGACCCGCGCCGCGTCGGCGGCCCCGAGCGCGCCGAGCGCGTAGGCGCCGAGCTCGGTCCTGATCTCCGCGCAGCCGCTCATCCCGGCGCTCCGAAGCCGAGCTCTTCGAGTGCGAGGCGGAGCGCTTTCAAGGCGTAGAAGAGCCGGCTCTTGATCGTTCCTTCCGGCACGCCGAGGAGGGCCGCCGCTTCGCTGACCGTTCGCTCGCGAACCGCGACCTCCAGCAGCGCCCGCCGGTGGTCGGCCGTCAAGCGTCCGAGCGCCTCGGCGAGCACGATCCGCTGCTCGACCCGCTCCAGCTCACGATCGAAGGCGCCGGTCTCCTCCGCCGCGTCCTCGGCGAGTCGCGGCCGTGCCGAGCGGGCGCGGGCGGCGTCGATCGCCAGGTTGCGGGCGATCGCGAACAGCCATCCCCGCACCGAGCCCAGCTCAGGCCGATAGGTCTCCGCGCGGAGCCAGGCGCGCAGGAACACTTCCTGCACGAGGTCCTCCGCCGCCCCGCGCTCGCCGAGCGACCGCACGGCGAAGGCGAACAGCTCGCCCGCGTGCGTGTCGTAGAGCTGCCGGAGGTCGGCGTCGACTGTCGCGCTTGCGGCCACTGCTGGAGACTACGGACGGCGACCCGCCGGGGTTCATCCGGCCTGAACGAAACTGCGGCCGCGTCCGTACCACCGTCGAGGAGATCCCACCGTCAACGACCCGGGAGGTCGACCGTGAAGAGAATCCTGCCCCTCCTGTTCGCCGTCTTCTCGCTCGCCGGACTGGCCGCGCTACCGGCGCTCGCCTCGCACGAGAGCAACAACGCGCTCACGTTCGCGCCGGTCGTCGGCTCGGCCTCACCCGAGGCGTCAGGCACCGGGACGATCAACTACGTCAAAGGCGCATCGACGGAGCCCGACACCGTCTGGACCTCGTCCTTCCGCTTCTCCGGACTTGCACCCGCAACGGCCTACAGCGTCGTCGTCTTCAGCCGCGGCGAAATCTGCACGTTCACGAGCACCGCTACCGGCACCGGCCACTGCGAGAACACCTTCGTCAGCCTGCCCAAGCTCGGGATCGCCCAGCTACGAGTCGGCGGCAACGCGGGCCCGGCGGTGCTCCAGGCGACCCGCCAGGCCGTCGCGAGCGGCCCCGGCGAGATCGTCAGCCGCGGCGGCTGTCGCGAGCCCGACCAGGCTGGCTCGACCTGCGCGGCGCCCGGACGGCAGTAGCCCGGAAGCGGCAGTCTGCTGCTCCCCCGTGCAATCGCCGGGTGCTCCACCCAGGTACCTGTCAACGCCAGACCGGCGAGCGGGGCATCACCTTCACCGGCTCGGAGGAACGTGAGACGAGCAACGGGCGCGGGAGGACGGCTCGATCTGTTGTGTCCGAGAGGCAAACAGACGGCCCTCCCGCGCGGTTAGAAGAAATGCCGCCGCACCACCGGGGTCCTGGCCACGATCACCCACCCCTAACCCGTCCAAGACCGGGCCACCCCTGGGCGTGCTCCCCGGTTGTCTCGCCCGGGCTTAGAGCCTATCCCGCTTGGACCTCGGTGGTTGCCATCCGCCAGGTGATCAG
>JANDLU010000193.1 GCA_024330215.1 Candidatus Gaiellasilicea maunaloa | reverse complement strand
CGGCTCTTATCCAAGCCCGCGGCCCGGCGATCGTCCTGATACACGGTGGGTTCGCCGCGGCGACGATGCGGCCCGTCGCCCTTGGATCGTCGGCACAGGGCTCGACGTGTGGGAGGTAATCCAGATGCTCGAAGACTTTGGCGGCGCCGAGCCGCTGGTGACTGACTCCCAGCTCACCGAGCGCCACGTCCGGCTCGCCCTGGCCTACCAGCACGAGTTCGGCGAGGAGATCGGCCAGGCCGTCGCCGAGAACCGTCGCCCCGTCGCCGAGCTGCGCGATCTCTACCCGTTCGTCGCTTCGAGCCCGAGTAGCGGCGGGTGCGCCTGCTCTCGACGCAAACCTCTCACCGGGCGCGCATCGGCGAGCGGCTGCGGGACGGCCGGGCACGACGTGCGCTCCCTCGCCGCCGAGGCCCCTTTGGAGGGGCGCGAGGATCGCCTCGTGCTGCAGGCTGGCCGCCGACGAGCGGCGCATCCTCGTGACGAGAAACAGCCGCGACTTTGCGCCGATCCTGCGCGACTGGGCCGAGGGGGGCCGCGATCACGTCGGCGCCATTCTGATCTGGACGCTCGGCCACGGCGAGTTCGCCGCGATCGTGGCAAGAGACACGCGTCTTCTCCGCGAGCGGCCGCGTCCGGAGCAATGGCGCGGCGTCACGCTGTCCATCTGACGTCAGATGCCCGCGAAAGCTGTCGTCGGCTCGCCGTGCGCACGGAGCCCGATTGCGCGCGAGCTCGCGCGTCGTCGAGTCGTAGTCACCGTGAGCAGTTCGGGCGCTGGATCAAGGCCGTTGGGCCACACGACGGTGCGGGCCTGCTCGTCGACTCGGACCTGCCTGAAGTAGCTGGGGTCGCGCAGCGGCTCACCGAGCAAGCCGCGCAGCAGAAACGAGCAGTCGACGTTCCGGGTGACCCCGTAGAACGCGGCCAGGCGGGGCACCCGGAGCATTCTGGTCGTGACAGCGGCGGATGCCGTCCCAGCGCAGGTAGGAGCTCGGACCGTGTCCGCGCAGATCACCGTCGAGTCGGCGGCGGGCTGAGGTCCTCTCATTTCTCACGACAAGCCGCCGTGCTCGCTCTGCTCAGAGCCCGAGGACGAGGCGCAGCGCGTCGTCGAGCGCTTGCATCTCCGCGGCGTCGAGTCGCCCGGCGGACTCCCCGAGGCGTTGCGGGTCTACGACGGTCGTCTGCTCTACCAGCACACGGGTCTCGGTACCGAGCAGCTCGATGGTGGGCCGGAACGTTGCCGATCGAGCGCTCGCAGACGTGGGCGCCACAAGCGCTGTGCTCAGGCCGAGGAAGTCGTCGGCTTGTACGACCACCGCGTACCGAGCTCCCTGCTGCTCGCGGCCACGGGCTCGGCGCGGGGCGGGCAGACGTAGCACCTCGCCGTGGACCATCGAGGCCCCTACGGGGCCGGCGCCAGCTCAGCCATCTGCTCACGGACGGCGCGCATCTCCTCGCGGTCCGCCGGGTCCGCGGCCAGTTCACGAACCTCGTCACGCAGGGCCGTGGGGGTGCGACGGCGCTTGGCCGCTTCGCGCAGGGCTGTACGGACGGCCTGCGATTCGTTCAGGCCCTCGGCTCGCACGACCTCGAGCGCCGCGGCGCTCGCGTCATCGAGGCGCACATGCAGGGAACGGGCCACGCCGACAACGTAGCACGCCTTGTTCTACGCTTCGGCGGACCTTTCGCGGACCTTTGTGCAAGGTCACGGCAGCCAGCTGCTCATCGACGCGATCGACCGCATCGTCAGCGCCGCCGACGACGACGGCGGCGGGCGCGTCGTCGTCGTGGAAGCGATCGACGAGGCCGCCGCGACGTTCTACGAACCACGACTTCACACGCCCGAGCTCGCCGAGGCGTTTGCGGGTTGCGTTGGTCTTTACATGCCCCCTATCAGTTTCGGC
>JANDLU010000192.1 GCA_024330215.1 Candidatus Gaiellasilicea maunaloa | reverse complement strand
GTCCCCAGCGGCCCGTGCCCTTACGCGGACCGCGGCCGGATGCGCCGAGGAGAAAGTTGGGAGTCCGCCATCAGATCGGCCCACCCGTCAGTTTGCGGCGTCGAAGCTGAGCTGCCTGCCCCGACGGACGAGGGCGAACGGGTCATCGTCGGATCGGGGTGGCCGAGCCTTCCGGACCCGGGCGCTGAGTTGCTCGACCTGGTCGCCGCCGACGTAGTAACGCCCACGGGTCTCACCGACGGCGTTGAGCAGGTCGCTGTCCGTCATGGCTTTTAGGTCGCGAGAGGCGGTCAGGTTCGAGATCTCCTCGCCCGTGACTGAAGTAACCACGGCCTGGTAACTGCCGCGTCGAAGACGGAGTCCATAAGCAGCGTCCATCAACCCCGCGGCGCACCGCTCGGGCAGGCCATGCGCAGTAGCAAGAGCAAGACTGCCATTCCATAGGGCTTCCGCCTCCTGGCGCCGACGTAGGAAGGTCCGCGCCTGGATGTAATGGGCGCGCATGCAGAAGCGAACCCACGGACGCGGGTCATTCTGCGGATGCCAGGACCCTTCCCCAACATCAGCGAGGACCTCGTAGTAGGCCGCCGTGTTGCGGCCGAGAAACTCCTCGATGCTCGAGAAGGTAGGGGCGACCACTCGATCGCGTGCCAAGACCAAGGTTTGCAGACATCGGGCCATCCGCCCGTTGCCATCACTGAACGGGTGGATCAGGACGAGATTCAGATGCGCCATCGCGGCCTTGACGAGTACTGGACAGTCGTCCTCGCCATCGAGTTGCGCAAGCATTTCGGCGATAGATCGCGGAATTTCATCGTGCGGCGGGCCCTCGTACACGATCTCGCCGCTTGACTCCCGTCGGACGTAGATGGCCCCTGGTCGCCATCGCCCCGGGTTCTTTGTCAGGTCGTGCTTGAGCATCATGAAATGGAGGCTCTTCAAGAGCCCCTCGTCCACCTCAAGGGTCTCGTCGTCAGCGACCTGGAGGACATACGTCATCGCGTCCCGGTACCCGGCGAGAGCGAACTGCGTCTCAGTGTCGGCGTCGAGCGTTGGCTCGCCCTCGACCGCGGCGACAACATCATCCAAGGACGCGTCGTATCCCTCGATGCTGTTCGACCCTTGAACCGCGCGGGCGAAGCTCATGCGCCGGAGCGTGCCGAACCAACGTCTAGGTTCAGCAACGCTGTCCCGCAGATCTTCGCGCAGCTGGTCGATCAGCGCTAGTACTGCGATCTCGTCCTCTCGGAGCACGGGTGTTTGGAAGGCCATGATACGAAGATAGTATCATTGCCTCCGCCGGAAGCGGCGGACTGCCTTGCTTCTCGATATGGCGAAAGCCAGCCCGTGGGGGCTGTGAACCTGCGACCTCCGGGTTGATGAGCCCGAGCGCGCCTTTTGACGTCATAGCGTTATCACGCTAAAATGGACTCATGGCGACAACCAAGCGCAAGGTCACGGTCTACCTCGACCCCGAGGTGGCGCGTGCCGCAAAGGTCCGGGCCGCCCGCCTCGATAAACGCGACTCGGAAGTGATCGAGGAGGCACTGCGCGCCCACCTCGGGATCGCAGCACTCGACGAAGCACAGCGACTGAGCAAACTCACCGAGGATGAAGCGCTCGAGCTCGCCAACGCCGAGGTCCATGCCGCCCGCCGCGAACGTCGCAAGCGGCGTTGACGCGAGCCGTCCTCGACCCCAACGTCTTGGTCTCGGCGTTCATCTCCCAACGTGGGGGCTCCCCCGATCGCATCGTGCGGGCGTGGCGCGAGGGCGCGTTCGAGCTGGTTGTCTCACCTCAACTGATTGCCGAACTCACCGACGTGCTCGTCCGCCCCAAGTTCGTGCGCCAAGCAGCCGGAGGGCGCGCCGAGGCCTACATCGCCGCACTCGCCGGCGACGCCATCGCATTCGAAGACCCGCCAGACCCACCCGTCGTCAGCTCCGACAGCACCGACGACTACCTCATCGCCCTCGCGCACGGAGCGCGCGCAGATGTGATCGTCTC
>JANDLU010000191.1 GCA_024330215.1 Candidatus Gaiellasilicea maunaloa | reverse complement strand
CGCCTCGGCCGCCCAAGACGCCCGGTGATGGTCTCGCTCGACGGGCTGCCTGCGACAAGATCGCCATCGTCACCGGGGCCAGCAGCGGCATCGGCGCGGTGGCCGCGCGGGTGTTCGCGAAAGCCGGAGCGACGGTCGTGTTAGCTGCCCGCGACAACACAGGCGATGACCGCTGTCGCGCAGGACGATTCGACGATTCCAAGCGAGCTCACGAGATCATCCCCCTGACTGCGGTCGCGCTCACGTTGCGACGACCGACCCCCCGGCCAGCGTGGCGAGAACGGGTTCTCGATCCGCGACCGGCGCAATGTCGGCGACGTAGCCCGTTCGCGCAACCTCGTGTCTTGCCGGGCGGATCGCCCCGGCTCGTGGCCCGCCATCGGTCATCTTCGCGCCGCCGGGTGTCAGACGAGTAACCAGATCAACGCTGCCGGCGCCGAGCCGCCAGCGCTGGGAAAGGAAGAACGATGCAGACCGAAAGCAACAGCCAGAGGATTGCCGTCACGGGAGCCACCGGACGGGTCGGATCGCACGTCGTCGAGATCCTCGAGCAGCGCGGACACGCTGTGGTCCCGATCGCTCGCTCCAAGGGTGTCGACGTGGTCAGCGGCGAGGGTCTCGACGAGGCGCTCGCCGGGGCCGAGACCATCATCGACACGGCCACCGGGCCCTCGCCCGACCAAGAGGAGGCGACCGCATTCTTCACCGCCTCGGCGCGGAACCTGCAGCGAGCCGGCGCCGCAGCCGGGGCGAAGCGGATCGTCGTCGTCTCGATCATCGGCATCGACAAGTTCCAGGGCGGCTATAACGCGGCGAAGGTCGCGCAGGAGCAGACACTGCTCGAAGGCCCGCTCCCGGTCCGGATCGTTCGCGCGGCCCAGTTCCACGAGTTCGTCGATCAGCTGGTCGGGTGGACGATCCAGGACGGCGTCGCCTACCTGCCCGAGCTGCGAACGCAACTCGTGGCCGCCCGCGCCGTCGCCGAAACTCTCGCCGATGCTGCCGAGGAGCCGGAGATCGAGAACGGCAAGATCACCGAAGTCGCCGGCCCGCGGGAGGAGCGTCTCGCCGATGTGGCCGCCGCGCTCTTCGCAAGCCGAGGTGACTCGTTCGAGATCCGCGAGGGCCGTCAGCCCGGCGACCCGGACGCTGCGGCCTATGCGGAGGGGGCCGCGCTGCCCAATCCGGGAGCGAAGCTCGCCGGCCCCAGCTTCGAAGAGTGGCTCGCGGCGGCCTAGGCGGCGAGTACCGCCTGTAGACCCAAGTCCCCAACCCAGGAGCACGCCGTGACTCGCGACGCCCTTGAGGCTAGGAGCAACACATCTGGGCGAATGGGAACCGGTACCTGCGCTTCTGGCTTCGCTGGCTGCCACGCGTCCGCGTCGAAGGGCCGGCGGAGGCGAACGAGGAGCGGCCGGCCAGCGCCGCGTGGGCCGCGCCAGAACCGTTCGACCGGCCTCGGCTGGCGCGTCGCCCGACGCGTCGACGCTCGTGTTCTCAAGCAGGTCTCCGAGGCCGACGTTGGCACGAGCGTCGTCCTTGTGTTCCGCGCCACCGGTAAGGGCAAGACGGTCATCCGATTCGCGCTCACCCGCGGCGAGTCGTCCGGGCAGGCGCTTCGCTCGGCGACCTATCACGTGAGCGTCCGGTAAAGGCAGTCCATTGACAAACACACGATCTCAATCAAGAGGTCCGGGGAGGTCTCTTACATGTCTGACAACATCGCGCTTGCAAAGAAGCTGATCAACCCGGCAGACGGAAACTGGCAGCCGCTGATCGACCGTCTGGCCGAGGACGCCGTCTTCCGGGTGACCATTGCTAGCGGCACACCGATCTGCCCGGAGATCCGTGGCAAGCAGGCGATAATCGAGCACTTCGCGAAGCTTGGCGGTCTGCTCGAGTTCCGGCAGGAGGCGCCGATGGAGTTCTTCGCCAGCGGCGACCGCGTCGTCGTCCTCGGAACCGAGAGCGTCGAGATAAAGAAGAACGGGGCCACCGTACCCGGCAGCGACTACGCCACGGTTGTCGACTTTCGCGAGGGAAAGATCACCGGAGTTCCGCATGAGGTAGGTGCGCGTGGTGCCTGCGATCCCGCATGGGC
>JANDLU010000020.1 GCA_024330215.1 Candidatus Gaiellasilicea maunaloa | reverse complement strand
ATCGTCGGCGTCAACCTGATCGCGGACGGGTTGCAACAGGTGCTCGACCGATGAGCGTCCAACCGGAGGTTGGCCGGTGAGCGTTGCAGAGATCGAGCTGCCCGAACCGGTTCCGACGCCGCACGCGCTCGAGCTGCGCGACCTCGATGTCGTCTACCGCGTCCGCGGCCGCGACCGCCAGGTCCTGCGCGGGGTGACGCTCGAGGTCAAGCGGGGCGAGGCGTACGGGCTCGTCGGCGAGTCGGGCTGCGGGAAGTCGACCGCCGCGCTTGCGATCGTCCAGTACCTGCCCCGCAACGGCCGCGTCCGCTCCGGTGAGATCGAGATCGACGGCCGCGACGTGCTCTCGCTCTCGCGCGGGCAGCTCCGGCGCCTGCGCTCGGAGTCGGTCTCGATGGTCTATCAGAACCCCGGCGCAGCCCTGAATCCGTCGCTCACGATCGGTAGGCAGGTGGCCGAGGTCTTCCGGATCCGCGGCGTCGGCAGGAGCGAGTCGCTCGAGCGGGCGCGAGAAGCGCTGACGCGTGTCCAGATCGCCGACCCTGGCTCGGTGCTCGCCCGCTACCCGCATCAGCTCTCCGGCGGGATGCAGCAGCGTGTGATCATCGCCATGGCGCTCGCGACCGATCCCGCGCTCCTGATCCTGGACGAGCCGACGACCGGGCTCGACGCCACCGTCGAGGCCGAGGTGCTCGACCTCGTCGCCAGGCTCCAGGCCGAGCTCCAGACCTCGGTCCTCTTCATCAGCCACAACCTGGGCGTGATCGCGAAGATGTGCGACCGCGTCGGCGTGCTCTACGCGGGGAGACTGGTCGAGGAGGGTGCGACCGAGACGGTGCTGCGCGACCCCCGCCACCCCTACACCGTCGGGCTGCTCCGCTGCATCCCGCGCGGCGGTACCCGGAAGGATCACGGCCGACTCGACACGATCCCGGGCTTCCTGCCGAATCTCGGCGAGGAGCTGCCCGGCTGCGTCTTCGCGCCGCGTTGCGCGCTCGTCGAGGAGATCTGCCGCGTCGAGGAACCGCCGCTCTACGACGCAGGCGGCTCACACGTCAGCCGCTGCCATTTCCACAAGCGCGCACAGACGCTACCGCGGGTGCTCGCTGCCGATCTCGCGCTGCCGGTCGTCGACCGTTCGGAGGCGCCACTGCTCGCGTTCGACGACCTCGGCAAGGTGTTCAAGCAGCAGGGTCACGACGTCCACGCGCTCGTGGGCGCCTCGACCGCGATCTGGCCCGGCGAGACGCTCGGTCTCGTCGGCGAGTCGGGGAGCGGCAAGACGACGCTCGCGCGCGCACTCCTCGGGATCCTCGAGCCCACCTCGGGCGGTGTCACGCTCGAGGGCGAGGCGCTCTCGCCGGCGCTGCGCGGCCGTTCGGCGGAGGAGCTACGCGCGCTCCAGATCGTCTTCCAGAACCCGGACTCGGCGTTGAACCGACGTCACCAGGTGCGGCGGATCCTGCGCCGGTCGCTGAAGAAGCTCGCCGGCCTGACCGGTCGGCCTGCCGAGCAGCGCCTGCTCGAGCTGATGCAGTCCGTCCGGCTCGCCGAGCGCTACGTCAGCGCGCGACCCGGCCAGCTCTCGGGAGGGCTGAAGCAACGAGTCGCGATCGCGCGTGCATTCGCGGGCGACCCGCGCCTCGTCGTCTGCGACGAGCCCACCTCGGCGCTCGACGTGTCCGTGCAGGCGGCGATTCTGAACCTCCTCGTCGAGCTGCAGGCCGAGCGCCGGGTGGCGTACCTCTTCATCTCGCACGATCTCGGCGTCGTGCGCTACCTCTCCGACCGAATCGCGGTGCTCTATCTCGGACGGCTGATGGAGCTCGGGCCGGCCGAGGTCGTCTTCGACGGGCCCCATCATCCCTACACCGAGGCGCTCCTCTCGGCGGTGCCCACGATCGACGGCACCGAGCGCGAGCGGATCCGGCTCGAGGGCGACATCCCGAGCGCCGCCTCGCCGCCCACGGGCTGCGTCTTCCACACACGCTGCCCGCGCAAGCTCGGCGCGATCTGCGAGGAGGAGGAGCCGCCGCTCGCCGAGGTCGAGCCGGCTCACTCGATGCGCTGCCATATCCCGATCGAGGAGCTCCGCCGCCTCCAGAGCGACAAGAAGGTAGCCCGCGTCTAACCGCTCCACGCGAGGCGTTGCGCGAAGGGACAGTCCCTCGGACCTGTCCGTTCTCCACAGGTCGGTTCGCGACATGTCCGAGGGACTGTCCCTCGGTCCCTCTCGTGCGCCTCAGTCGGTCACGACGACGCCTGCGTAGGCAACGCTCGCGACGAGTGCCCACGAAAGCAGGCCGAGCACGAGCGGTCGCGATCCGAGTCGTCCCAGCTTGCGGAGGTCGGTGCCCGCGCCGATCCCGGCGAGCGCCGCGGTGAGCGCGAGAGTCTTCGCGTCGCCCAGCACGTCGAGCACGGGATCGGGCACGACTCCCGCTGTCCGAAGCGCGATCGCGACCAGGAAGCCGAGGACGAACAGCGGCACCGGGGACGAGATCCGGTGCGAGCGAAGCGAGTGCAGGCGCGACGTCAGACTCACGCTCGCGACGAGCGGCGCGAGCAAGAGCACGCGCGTCAGCTTGACAACCACCGCCGCGGCGAGCGCGACGGGACCGGCCGTCGAGGCGGTTGCGACGACCTGGGCCACGTCGTGGACGCTGGCACCGCTCCAGGCGCCGAAGGCCTCGTCGTCGAGGCCGAGCGGGCCCTGCAGGAGCGGGAGCACGACGATCGCCAGCGTTCCGCACAGCGTCACGAGGCCGATTGCCGCCGTCACCTCCTCCTCGTCGGCGTCCACGACGTTCCGCAGCGCGGCGATCGCCGAGGCGCCGCAGATCGAGAAGCCGGCCGCGATCAGGAGCGAGAGCGGCCCGCTGAGACCGAGCCTCCGGCCGAGCCAGCGCGTCCCGGCGAAGGTGAGAACGACGACCGCCAGGACGACGGCGAGCCGCTCAGCCCCGAGCTCGAGGACGTCGCCCGCCGCGAGCTCGAAGCCGAGCAGGACGATCCCGATTCGAAGGAGAGGATCGGCGGCCGCGCGGGAGGCGGCGCGCGTCGAGCCTCTCAGCAGACCGAGGTTCGCCGCGGCGAGACCGAGCGCGAGCGCCAGGGGGAAGGGCGGGATCGCCGGCAACCCACGGTGGATCGCGAGCGCCGCTCCCGTGGCGAGACCCAGCCAGGCGAGCCCACGCAGCACTAGGCTGTCGCGCCCGGCCCGGCGCCCAGCCCCTTCGAGATCGCTGCGGCGCCCGCGAGCAGCGGCCCGAGGGCGGCTCGCATCGCTCCGCGGTCGAACCGTGACGCCGGCCCCTGGACCCCGAGCACGGAGACGAGCTCCCCCCGCTGGCCAAGGATCGGCGCCGCAATCGCGTTCAGATCGAGCTCGCGCTCGCCCACCGCCTCGGCCCAGCCCTGCGCGCGGACCTCGGCAACGTGGCGCCCGAGCGCGGCGCGGTCGACGATCGTCCGCTCGGTGTAGCGCTCGAGCCGCCCGGCCGGGAGCGGCACGAGACCGAACGCGAGCACGATCTTGCCGGTAGCGGTCGCGTGCCCCACTCCCGGACGGCCCAGTCGCGGCACGCTCTGCACCGTCGAGGTGCTCTGAGCGACATCGATCGTGATCGACTCCGCCGGACCTGGAGCGGACAGGGTCGCCGTCTCGCCGGTCGAGGCGACGAGCGCCTCCAGCCGACCTCGCGCGATCGTGCGGATGTCGAGCCGCTCGAGCACCGCGTTCCCAAGCTCGAGCAGGCGCAGGCCGAGCCGGTAGCGCCCGGTCTCGGGCACGTGCTCGACGACGCCCGCCTCGCCGAGCGTGGCGAGGAGCCGCGAGACCGAGCTGGCGTTGATCCGCGTCCGGCGCGCGAGCTCGTTCGTGCCGAGGTCGACCTGCGCGGCGGCGAGCTCGTCGAGCACCGAGAGGGCGCGCTGAACGGCGGCGACACGCCGTCCGGCAGGCTGGCTCAAGGACGTCGGTTCGTCTCCATAGGGGCAACACTATTTCTTTCTCGAGCCGAAACTGCAAGCATGGCTCGCGAAGCCGTCGAAGAGAGGAGAATCGGAATGAGCGAGAACGCGGTGGGACAGAAGCTCGGCCTGCTCGAGCGCCTCGACCAAGGACCCGTGATCTGCGCCGAGGGCTACCTCTTCGAGATCGAGCGCCGCGGCTACCTCCAGGCGGGCGCGTTCGTCCCGGAGGTCGTGCTCGAGCACCCCGAGCTCGTCGCGCAGCTCCACCGCGAGTTCGTGCACGCGGGCTCGGACGTCGTCGAGGCGTTCACCTACTACGCGCACCGCGAGAAGCTGCGCCTGATCGGCAAGGAGCATCTGCTCGAGACGATGAACCGGGCCGCGCTCGCGACCGCGAAGGGCGTCGCGGACGAGGGCGACGCGCTGCTCGCCGGCGACATCTGCAACACGAACGTCTTCGCTCCGGAGCACAGCTCTCGCCGCGACGTGCGCGCGATGTTCGAGGAGCAGGTCGCCTGGGCGATCGACGCCGACGTCGACTTCGTCATCGCCGAGACGTTCTCGTACGGCGAGGAAGCGCTGATCGCGACCGAGGTCGTCAAGGCAGCGGGTGTGCCCGCGGTCGTCACGCTGGCGATGCACCAGGAAGCGACCACTCGGGAGGGCTGGTCGCCGGCGGAGGCCTGCAAGCGAATCGAGGACGCGGGCGCCGATGTCGTCGGCCTGAACTGCATCCGCGGCCCGAAGACGATGCTTCCGCTCGTGGCTGCAGTCCGTGAGGCCGTCAGCGGTCACGTCGCCGCGCTTCCGGTGCCTTACCGCACCCACGAGGACGAGCCGACGTTCCAGTCGCTGCGGGACCGGGACTGCGACTGCATCCCCGGCGGGCGGCCGTTCCCAACCGCGCTCGACCCCTTCGTCTGCAACCGCTACGAGCTCGGCGAGTTCGCTCGGGCCGCCCACGAGCTCGGTGTCAACTACCTCGGCGTCTGCTGCGGCGCCGCGCCGCACCACATCCGCAGCGTCGCCGAGGCGCTCGGCAAGGACCCGCCCGCGAGCAGGTACAGCGCCGACATGTCGAAGCACGCGTTCCTCGGCACCGACGAGACCCTGAAGCAGCACAACCAGGACTACGCGGCGAAGCTCTGACGCGGGCGATGAGCAGCGCGGCTCAGGCGACGACGCTCGCACCCGCATACGAGCGGATCGTCGACCTGCTCGAAGCGGGCGAGCCGGTGATCCTGGACGGCGCGAACGCGACCGAGCTCGAGCGCGCGCACGCCCGGGCCGGCGACCTGCGCAACTCGGATCGCGGGCTCTGGGGAACATGGGCGCTGTACGACACTCCGTACGCCGTCAAGGACGTGCATCGCCGCTACGTCGATGTTCCGTGCGACGTGATCTCGACGAACACGTGGGCGGTACTGGCGGCTGCCGAGCTCGATGCCGGTGGGCCCGTGCGCTCGGCGACCACGCACTGGCTGGACGTGGCCCGCCTCGGGATCGCACTGGCACGGCAGGCGATCGACGAGGGTGGGCGAACCGGCGCGTGCGCAGTCGCCTTCAGCGTCAACGGCGACGTGGACAGCGTCGAGCGGGAGGCCTCGCTCGAGCTGTTGCTGCGCGCTCTCCGTGACGATCCGCCCGACCTGCTCCTGCTGGAGACGATGTCGCTGATCCGGGAGGGCTTCACGATCGGGGCGATCGAGGCCGCGCTCGCCAGCGGCATCCCGGTCTGGCTCTCGTTCCGCCGCTGCCGGCACGGCGTCTGCGGCGTCTATGGCCAGCACTGGGGCGGTCCCGAAGGCGATCTCTTCGGTCGCGCGGCACGGCGCTTCGAGGAGCTCGGTGTCTCGGCGCTCCTGATCAACTGCCTGCCGCCCGAGCATCTGGACGGGATGCTCCCCTGGCTGCGTGACTTCACCGACCTCCCGCTCGGGGTCTACCCCAACCTCGGTTACTTCTCCGATGCGGGCTGGCGGTTCGACGAGGAGACAGGGCCGGAGCGATACGCGGAGCTCGCGCTCGCCTGGCGTGAGCAGGGCGCGCAGATCGTCGGCGGCTGCTGCGGCACCTCGCCGGAGCACATCGCCGCCGCGCGGGCGGCGATCGCCGGCACGACGGCCGGACGGCCGCGCAGTGCGCCGGCTGAGACCGAGCGCGAGCCCAGACGCCGCAGCCCGGTTCCGGCGCAGCCGTGGACGGACGAGCAGGGTCGCAGCTTCTTTCCGCTCCCGTTCCCGGAGCTCGTGTGCGAGCCTGGCGTCTTCGTTCCCACCGAGGGCAGCCTGCTCGTCTGGAAGCATCTGACACGGAACGGCACCGGCCAGGGCGGACGGTGCCTCGACGTCGGCTGCGGCACCGGGCTGCTCGCGATCCAGCTCGCGCTCAACGGCGCTACGGCGGTCGAGGCGATCGACCTCCAGCGGAGCGCCGTCGCGAACACGCTCGCAAATGCGTTTCGCAACGGCGTCGCCGAGCGCGTCTCGGCCCACGAGGTCGATCTCTTCGGCTATGACCCCGAGGATGCCTACGACGTCGTCGTCGCAAGCCTCTATCAGGTGCCCGTCGATCCGTTCGGTCGCGCGACCCACCGGCCGCTCGACTACTGGGGCCGAAACCTGCTCGACCATCTATTCGGGCTGCTGCCGCGGCTGCTCGCGCCCGGTGGCGTCGCGTACGTGATGCAGCTCTCGATTCTCGGCCAGCTCCGGACGGCGGAGCTGCTCGAGCAGGCGGGTCTCGCCGCCGAGGTCGCGGACTACTCGTTCTTCCGGTTCAGCCCCCTCTTCGCCGAGAATCGGGAGCAGATCGGCCGCGCCGAGCAGCTTTCCGATGCCTACCACCTGACTTTCGGGGACGAGGAGCTGATGGTCGCCTACCTGCTCGAGATCCGGCGGGCTGCGTAGGTGTCATTCCTGCTCCCGTGCTCCCGTGCTCCGGAGGACGAGGTTAGAGAAGCTCGGCGGCCTTCCGCTGTTCTAGTCGCTCGATCCGCTCGTGCGCGCCCTTACCCGTGCGACGGAGGGTGCTGATTCCAGTACTCGATGGCGGCCTTCCAGTCCTCGACGGCCTGAGGACCATTGGCTTGGATGTGCGCCACGACCTTGTCCCAGACGCGCGGCCGGAAGCCGAGGAACTCGCAGTAGTTCGGCCCGACCTTTACGTTCGACAGGCGCTGCTCGGAGCGCGTGAGCTGGTAGTCGAGGATCATCTGGAGCGCGTCGGCGTTCGTCCAGTCGGCGCGATAGAGGATACGGTTGCGCGGACCGATCACGTAGCACATGTCGGGCAAGAGCCCGTAGGCGTGATGAACCGTTCCCTCGAGGTCGTCAACCAGGATCGAGCGCCGCACTCCGAGGCGATCGCGGAACGCACGTGCGTGCTCGAGCTTCTGCTCCGTGCTCGCATGACGCGGGAAGTTCTCCCCCGGATGCGCCTCGCGAGTGAAGACGAAGAGGAACTCGAACCCCTTCGGCCGATACTCCTCTGCCAGTGCTTCCATGCCTGGACACGCCAGGGTGCAGAAGGGTCAGGTGTAGCTACCGAACTCGAGCACGACCGTGTTCTCGGCCGTGTACTCGCTGAGCCGCACGGTCGCGCCGTCCGAGAGCCGAAGCGCCTCGAAGTCCGGAGCCGTCGTGCCGACGCGCATCCGGCTCTGAAAATCGGCCCACTCCGCTTCGTCCGTGCCTGCGAGGAAGTTCGGATAGTTGTACTCCTGGTACCTGGGCGCCGGCTCGGTCATGAGATTCGGGCGACGGCCCGCAAGGGGTTAGTCCGAGGTGTCCTCTTTGAGGCCGCCAACCGCATCCAACTCTGCCCGTTCGGGCGTGGGTCTGTGCTGATCCAGGACACCCGCGACCACCTCGCTTCGCTTGACCTTGTCGCCCGACTGCGGCAATATACCACCCGTATACAGAAGCGGATGAACGAGGAGGCGACGATGGACGAACCGGAGACGACCCTCACACGTCGAGCGATCTTGAAGCGCGCGGGCGCGGCGGCCGCTCTCATGAGCGTCCCCGCGCTTCCGCTCGGCCGGCTCGAGGACGTGGCTTGGGGGGCGGCCCGGCAGTCGAGACCGCTCCGGATCGGCCAGCTGCTCACGTTGAGCGGGCCGCTCGGATCGGTGGGCGCCGATCTGCAAAAGGGTTTCGTTACGTACGTCCGCCAAAACGGCAGCCGGCTCGGCGGCCGGAAGATCCAGTTCTTCGTCGAGGATGACGCGGGCGACCCGCGGACGGCGCTGCAGAAGGCCGAGAAGCTCGTCAGCGAGCGCGAGGTCGACATCGTCACGGGTGTCGTTCCGTCCAACGTCGCGATCGCCCTGCGCGACTTCTTCCACTCGGCCAAGGTTCCGCTCATCATCTCGCAGGCGGCGGCGGACGAGCTGACGCGTGGAGAATCCTCGCCGTACATCTTTCGCGCCGCGTACACGAACTACATGATCGGCGCGTCGATGGGTCGGTGGTTCTACCGGAACATCGCGAAGGACCGCGTCTTCACCGCAGCCCCGAACTACTCCGCCGGCCAGGAGATCATGGCCGGCTTCGTCGACACGTTCCAGAAAGCCGGGGGCAAGATCGGCGGCCAGGTGTTTCCGCCGTTCGGCACCGTCACCGACTATCAGCCCTTCCTTTCCCAGATCCAGAGCGCGCGGCCGAGCGCGGTGTTCGCCTTCTTCCCCGGCGCAGAGGCGATCAGGTTCGTGCGGCAATACTCCGAGTTCGGCCTGAAGCGGTCGATCCCGCTTCATGGCGCCTTCATCACCGACCCCGCACCGGTGCTCAATGCACAGGGAAGCGCTGCGCAGGGCGTCGGCACGAGCGCGATCTGGGCGGCTGAATTGAAGAATCAGCGCAACACGCGCTTCCTCGCGACGTACGAGCGGCTCTACGGCACGGGCGAACCGTCGACCTTCGCCGCGACGGGACACAACGCGGCGCAACTCCTCGACGAGGCGCTCAAATCGATCCAGGGCGACACGAGCAACAAGGCACGGTTCCTGAAGGCGATGAAGAACGTCGGGACGTTCCAGACGCCGTCGGGGATCTTCACCCTCGATCCGAAAACGCAGAATCCGATCCGCAACTTCTACCTGCGGCAGGCGCGGTTCGAGAACGGGAAGTGGCAGAACAAACTGCTCTCCAACCTCGGGAGCTTCCGCGATCCCGGTAAATAACTGCGGGGGAAAGTTACGATGACCACCCCTGCGGTCGGGGCGGCGCTCCCTGGTTTTTTGAACGAGAACCTCGTCAGCATCCTCAACGGCCTGGCCGTCGGGATGCTGCTCTTCACCATGGCTGTAGGGCTATCGCTGATCTTCGGATTGATGGACGTCCTCAACCTGGCCCACGGCGCGATCTTCCTGCTCGGGGGCTACGTCGCCTACCAGGTGATCGTCAAAGAAGGTCAAAGCTGGCTCGTCGGCGTCGCCGTCGCCGTCGCCTTCGGAGCCGTCGCCGGGCTGGCGCTCGGCGGCATTCTCCGCCCCATTCGGCATCGTGGTCATCTCGATCAGGCGCTCCTCACCTTCGGCCTGGCGTTCGTGCTGGCTGATCTGGCCACGATCTTCTGGGGCAGCGACTTCCAGTCGATCCCTTCGCCGGTCTTCCTCCAGCGCAGCGTCGAGGTGCTCGGGCAGTTCTACCCCGCCTACCGGCTCGCCGTGATGGGCGTTGGCTTCGCGCTTGCGGTCGTGGTGTATCTCGTCGTCGAGCGGACGCAGGTCGGCGCGGTGCTCCGGGCCGCAGTGGAGGACCGGGCCATGGTTTCCGCCCTCGGCATCAACGTCGGCCGCGTGATGCTCGCCGTCCTCGCTCTCGGCACCGCACTGGCGGCGTTCGGCGGCGTCATCGGGGCGCCGATCCTCAGCCTGAGCCCCGGAGTGGATGCGGAGGTGCTCATCCTGGCGCTGATCGTGATCGTCATAGGCGGGCTTGGCTCGATTCCCGGCGCCTTCGTCGGCGCGATCGTGATCGGGCAGGTGCAATCGCTGGGCATCGCGCTCGTCCCACAGGCCGCTCCCTTCGCCCTGTTCGGCGCGATGGTGATCGTGCTTGCGGTCCGCCCCGAAGGTCTCTTCGGCAGCCGATGAGAGCGCTCGCTCCCGGTCCTGCGCGTCCGCTCGTGCAACTCGCTGTCGTCTTCCTGCTCGTCGTCGCACCGCTGCTCCTCGGCGACTTCCGCCTCTTCCTGCTCACCGAGATCCTCATCTTCGGCCTCTTCGCGGCCAGCCTCGACCTGCTCGTCGGTTACACGGGACTGCTCTCACTCGGTCACGCCGCCTACCTCGGCGTCGGCTCGTACGCGACTGCGCTCATCGCGATCCACCTGACCGACAACGTCTTCGCCGGGCTCGCTGCCGGCGTGGCCTCGAGCTGCATTGTGGCCGCCGCGACCGGCTGGCTGGCCGTACGCACACGCGGGGTCTACTTCCTGATGCTCACGCTCGCGTTCGCGCAGCTGCTCTTCACGCTCGCGATCACGTGGGACTCGCTGACGCACGGCGCCAACGGGCTGCCAACCCCGAAGCCGACGCTCGGACCCGGCGACAGCGGCGGTGCGCTCGACGGCGGCACCGCCTTCTACTACTACGCGCTCGTCGCGTTCCTGTTCGGTCTCGGGTTGCTGCGCGCGGTCGTCGCTTCCCCGTTCGGCAGGGCGCTCGTCGGCATTCGCGAGAACGAGTCGCGCATGCGCTCGCTCGGCTACGCCACCTCCCGCTACAAGCTCGCCGCATTCTGCCTCGCGGGCGCCGTCGCAGGGTTCGCCGGCTCGCTGACCGTCCAGCAGTCGAGCTTCATGTCGCCGAGCGGCGTCTCCTTCGAGGTTTCCGCGCTGGCGCTGATCGCCGTCATCATCGGTGGCCGGGCGACGCTGGTCGGCGCCGTGCTCGGCTCCGCCTTCGTCTTCGTCATTCGCGATGAGCTTTCCTCGGCCTTCAACGAGCACTGGCGTCTGGTGCTCGGCCTCGTGTTCATCGGCGTCGTCTACCTGCTGCCGCGTGGGATCAGCGGTCTCTCGGCGAGGGTCGGCGGGCTCCTCACACGGCGGACCGAGAGGGCTGCGGGCGAGCCAGCGTGACAGCCGGCACCGAGCGGGAAGATCCGCCTGCGCTCGAGCTTCGCGACGTCACCAAGCTCTACGGCGAGTTGCTGGTGCTCGACGCGGTGTCGCTGTCGGTCGACGTGGGAGCGCGCCACGCGCTGATCGGCCCGAACGGCGCAGGAAAGTCGACGCTGTTCCATGTCATCACGGGCACGCAACGCGTTACGCGGGGCAGAATCGTCTTCGCCGGCAAGGAGATCACGAGGGTCCAGGAGCACGTCCGCACACAGCTTGGTCTGGGACGGACCTTCCAGCAGACCAGCCTGTTCGACGGGCTGAGCGTGCTCGCAAACGTCGAGCTTGCGGTACAGCAGCAAGCCGGTGTCGCACGTCGGCTCTTTCCGTCAGCTCGACGGAGGACACGGGTGAGCGAGCGTGGGCGAGAGCTCCTCTCCCTCGTCGGCCTCGGCTCGAGGGAGGCCATACCGGCCGGCGCCCTCTCCCACGGACAGCGTCGCCAGCTCGACGTCGCCGTCTCGCTCGCGACGGAGCCCTCGCTCGTCCTCATGGACGAGCCGACCGCGGGCATGTCACGTGACGAGGCAATGGCCTTTCTCGCCATGATCGTCACTCTGCCGGACTCGCTGACGATCCTCATGGTCGAGCACGACATGGACGTCGTCTTCGAGCTGGCGACCTGGATCTCGGTTCTCGACGCGGGCAAGCTCATAGCCGACGGGACGCCGGAGGCGATCCGCGGCTCGCGTGCGGTGCAGGACGCCTATCTCGGCGAGGGCGAGCACCTCGCGAAGCTGTTCGAATCCGACTGATGATCGAGCCTCTACTCGACATCCACGGCCTGCGCGCGGGATATCGTCGCAGCGTAGTCCTCCAGCGTGTCGATCTCGCGGTTCAGGAGGGACAGGTCGTGGCGCTGCTCGGACGGAACGGCGTCGGCAAGACGACGCTCGTCCACGCGATCATGGGACTGGTGCAGCCGTCGGCGGGGTCGATCCGGTTCGGGGGGCAGGAGCTCTCCGGCCGCACGCCCGATCAGATCTCGCGCGGCGGAATCGCGCTCGTGCCGCAGGGCCGGCGGATCTTCTCGCGGCTGAGCGTCGAGGAGAACCTGAGGCTCGCGCACCGGTCGCGGGACGGCCGCCACGACCTCGATTCGGTCTACGAGCTCTTGCCGCGCCTGTACGAGCGTCGGCGGCACCGCGGACGACAGCTTTCCGGAGGCGAGCAGCAGATGCTCGCGATCGGGCGAGCGCTGCTGGCGAACGCGCGTCTGGTCCTGTTCGACGAGCCGTCGGAGGGTCTGGCGCCGAAGGCGGTAGATCAGATCGCCGGCTTGATCGCCGGCCTGCGGGAGCACGGGCTCTCGGCGCTCCTCGTCGAGCAGAACCTCCACGTCGCCCTGTCGCTCGCCGACGCAGTCACCGTCATGACGAAGGGCGAGATCGTCTACCGCGCGACGGCCGACGTCTTTCGTGCTGATCCGGAGACCGCGCGCGCTTTCCTCGGCGTCGGCTAGGGCCGGACAACCCAGCTCGATATATGGTTCATATTCCAGTGCAGCTGAACCCTCCAGAGGGAAAGGAGTCGATCGAGATGGAGTACGACCGAATCTCGCTTGACGTCGCCGACGGCGTCGCGACATTGACGTTCACGTTGCCGGAGGTGGCCAACGCCCTCGACATCGACGCGCTCCAGGAAGTGATGGACGCGCTGTACCGGATCGAGAAACGCGACGACGTCGGCGCGCTCGTGCTCACCGGCGCGGGCGACAAGGCGTTTTGCGCAGGGATCAACCTCAAGGAGGTTCCCATCGACGAAGGCGACGCCGAAATCGACCATCACTTCCGCTACAAGGCGATGTGGTGGCATCAGGTCATGCACAAGCTGACCCGCATCCGTCTCCCGGTGCTCTCCGCTGTCAATGGGATCGCCGCCGGCGGGGGCTTCGGCATCGTGCTCGCGTCCGACATGGCGGTCTGCGTCGACTCGGCGCGATTTCTCTGCTCCTGGCATGCAAACGGGGTCGCGAATGATGGAGCCACGAGCTACACGCTCGCGAAGATCGTCGGCTTCCGGCGGGCGATGGAGATGATGCTGACGAATCAGACGCTCGGGGCCGACGAGGCGCGCGAGTGGGGAATCGTCAACCGCGTCTATCCGCAGGCCGAGTTCCGCGGGCACGTTGCCACGATCGCCGCCGATCTCGCGGCAGGCCCGACGCACCTGCAGGCGATGGCGAAGGAGCGTTTCCACATGGGCTGGCGCCAGTCGATCGAGGAATGCACCGAGTTCGAGATCCAGAACATCATGGACTCGCTCGCACACCCGTACTTCAAGGCCAGCCTGCGCCGGTTCGTCAACAAAGAGGGACGCAACGACCAGGTGAAGGTGAGGTTGCCGTGACGTCGGCGGCGGACGTGCTGCCGCCCGGCTTCCTCGAGATCCCCGAGCGCCTCAACATCGCCGATCGGATCGTCAGCAGGCACGTGCGCGAAGGCAGAGGCGGCCGTCCCGCGCTTCAGTGCGAGGGCGCCTCACTCACCTATGCGGAGCTCGAGGAGCGCTGCAACAGGGCAGGAAACGCGCTGCTCACACTCGGGCTCGAGCCTGGCGACCGGTTCGTCATCCGGGCGCAGAACTCGCTCGACTACGCAGCCACGGTGCTGGGCGGGATGAAGATCGGCGCCGTGCCGATCCCCTCCACCACGCTGTTCCGCGCCTGGGAGGTCGGGCACACGATCGTAAACAGCGACTCGAAGCTCGTGCTCACCGGCGCCGATGTCCGAGAACCCGTCGACGAGGTAGCGTCGGACTGCCCGACCTTGCGCGACATCCTCGTGCTCGAATCCGAGTTCGCAGAGCTGATGGCGCACGCCTCACCCGAACTGGACGCCGCCGACACCGGCGCGGATGATCCCGCGTACGCGATCTACACGTCCGGCTCGACCGGAAAGCCCAAGGGCGTCGAGCACGCGCACCGCATGATCGTCGCGGCAGGCGACCCGGTGGCGCACATCCAGCTCCGGCTGACCGCAGACGACCACATGATGGTGCCCATCGAGCTCAGCTCGCTGATCACGCTCGATTTCAGCATCCTCTGGCCGCTCTCGGTCGGAGCGCAGGGATCGCTGTTCTGCGGGCGGTTCGAGCCGGCGCGGTTTCTCGCAGAGGTCGAGCGGTTGAAGCTGACGATCTTCATGGGCGTGCCGACGATGTTCCGCTTCCTGCTCTCCGTCCCTGACGTCGAGCGATACGACTTGAGCTCGGTGCGAATGACCCTCGTCGGTGGCGAACCGCTCCCGGAGGACACCTACCGGGCCGTCAAGCGAACGTTCGGCTTCGAGATGTACGAGATGATCGGCTCGACCGAGGGACACCCGTACATCGCGAACGTCGTCGGGCGCCCTCCCAGGATCGGCTCGATGGGCCTCCCGCTCCCGGGCAGGCGCTGCGCGATCGTCGACGACGCCGGTCGCGAGCTTCCTAACGGCGAGGTCGGGAACCTTTGTCTCGCCTCCGACGATCCTGCGCTCGCGCTCGGCTATCGGAAGCAGGAGGAGCAGTGGCGGGCGTTGCACCGCCGCGGCTGGTTCTACTCGGGCGATCTCGCCTACCGCGACGACGACGGCTACTTCTGGTTCCATTCACGAGCGGACGACGTGATCCTGAGCCGCGCGTATCGCATCTCCCCCGGCGAGGTCGAGTCCGCCACGATGACGCATCCCGACGTGCTCGAGAGCGGCGTTGTCGGCGTCGCGGATCCCGAGCTCGGACAGCGGATCAGGGCGTACGTCGTGCTGAAGCACGGTCGCGCCGCGTCGGAGGAGCTGGCGGAGGAGATCCGCGAGACCGTCCGCGGCGTGATCGCACCCTACAAGGTGCCGAAGGAGATCCAGTTCGTGGCGGAGCTACCGAAGACGATGAGCGGCAAGATCCAGCGCAAGGTCCTGCGCGAGCGTGCGGCCTCGGGCGGCAACTGACAGTTCGCGCGCTCTGGTCAAGCGCGCAGGAGCGCTCTCAGCAACACGAGGCCGGCCTTCGAGCCCGCAATTCCATGTGGCACGTCCGGCGGGCGGCGCACGGTAACCCGCCGTGAGCCCGCAACGCGGAGCCGCGCGACGTACTCCGCCGCCTGAGGCACGGCGCTCGTCGGGTCCTGGCCCCCGAGAATGAATGCGATTCGGGTCCGCGGATGGAAGAAGTCGTTCCCGCCCGTCGCGATGCCGTCGCCCAGCCAGCGCGCACGGAAGGACTCATCTCGCCGCGCACACGGACCGCGCCCACGAGCGAACCCGTACGAGCCGTCGATCTTGCCGGCGGGAAGCGCGGACGAGCGGTCGCTCCCGAGACAACCCTTCGCGAGTGCTGCGTGTGGCGGTCCGCCCGTCGGCACGACGGCGTCGAGCAGCGTCTCCAGCCCAAAATGGCTGAGCGCGTACGAGACCTGTGAGGCGCCGCCGCTGTTGCCGGTGATGCAGAACCCGCAGCGTCCCACGTTCGCCGGCTTGACTCCCAGCGGCTCGAAGATTCGATCGTGCGCCCACTTGACGACAGTCGCGGGCCTGCAGGCGAGCCGCGCAGGCCCCACCCGCTCACCGGGGGTGCTCTCCATCCAGCTGTCGACCCAGCGCACCTGGACGAGCGTGAAGCCGTCCCGGCGCAACGCCTCGAAGAATTCGAGGCTCTCTGTGCGAGCGCCCCAGTACCCCGTACCAAGACCGCCGCTGAAGAACATGATGACGCCACGAGCCCTGGCCAATGCCGGAGCAGTCGCGATGATCCCTTCAGCCGGCTCAGGGACGCCCGGGCAGCGGACGCTGAACGATCGCGCAGTGAACCCCGCAGGCGCGTCGCCCGGGCCGGAGACACCGAGCGAGAGCGAGCCGAGCGGTAGCGCCTTGCTGCCCGCAGACGCGGCTGGACCGGCGGCGAGGCCGACGGCGCCCGCAATCGACGCAGCGAAGGCACAGACCGATCCGATGCCGAGTATGAGTCTCATGTTTCTCCTCGAATGGTCGACGACGCAGGCAGCATGAGCCGCTGATGTCAGCACACCGTCAAGGCGGCGTAAGCGCACCGTAAAGGAGGCTACGTCGCGCCGGGACCCGCGAGCGAGACGAGCGCGAAGTCCTCGTCGGTGAGCGTGAAATCCTTGATCGCATCGGAATCGAGGTACCGCTGGACCCGCTGCCGAAAGAGCCTGACATGCGCGGTCGAGACGCGCTCGGCCTCATCCGCGTCGTGCGCCGTCAAGGCGGCGATCATCTCGTCGTGGTGCTTGCAGACGGCGTCGAAGTGCTCGCTCAGCTCGCTCCACTCCCCCCCGCCGCCGCCGAAACAGAGATAGGCCAGACGCTGACCCTGGTCGTGAATCGACTCGGCCATGCTCTCGAGGTGCTTGTTGCGAGCTGCGGTCGCCTCGAGCCGGTGCAGCACGGCGTTCGCCGCTGTGATCGCCAGGTAGTCGCGAGCGTCGATTGCGGCCCTGACGACGGCGGCCTGCTTCGACAGGAGCTCGAGGTCGGCAGCGGTGGCGCGACTCGCAGCGAGACGTGCGACCGCCTTGGCGAGTACCACGTGCGCCTCGAAGAGGTGCGTGATGTCGATGAGGTCGAGCGGACGCACGATGAACCCTGCCTTCGTCCGAATGTCCACCAACCCCTCGGCTCCGAGCAGGAAGATAGCTTCGCGCACCGGCGTCCGGCTGAACGCCAGCTCGACACTGAGCTGGTAGTCGTCGATCCTCTCGCCGGGCTCGAGCTCTAGCGTGATGATCCGCCGCTTGATCTCGTCATAGGCCCGCTGCATCAGCAGGCGATCCTTACGCGGCATCTCCGACCTTCTCTCGTTCGCCCGATCCTGGACGAAGCGTACCGCTCACGGCTTGAGCGTCATCCTGCCGACATTCGCGCGCTCGCCAAGCTTCCGGTGCGCCTCAGCCGCGCCCTCGAGCGGAAGCACATCGCTGATGACCGGCTTGATCCTCCCCCACGCGATGAGGTCGAGGATGGTCGAGAGCTCTCCGGCAGAGGGACTGGCCACACCATAGATCTCGGTCTCCCGATAGAGCATCCGGGCGACGCTCACTTTCGTCGGTTCGATTCCGAGCTCGCCGACGAAGACGAGCCGGCCGCCGCGGGCCAGAGAACGAAGGCTGAGACTGCTGGTTGCCTGCCCGACGCAGT
Source organism: Candidatus Gaiellasilicea maunaloa (assembly GCA_024330215.1). GTDB lineage: Bacteria > Actinomycetota > Thermoleophilia > Gaiellales > Gaiellaceae > Gaiellasilicea > Gaiellasilicea maunaloa. The sequence continues at coordinate 30,056 of JANDLU010000020.1, read as the reverse complement.
CGATGACGATCTCGACGCCGCGGCCGTGCGTCAGCTCGCGCACTCGCTCGAGCACCTCTTCCGGACTCCCCGTGAGGACCTCGTCGGCGCCGTTCGCCTCGATCAGCACCGCTTTCTCAGGCGACGTCGTCGCCGCAAGTACGCGCGCCCCAGCGAGTGCGGCGAGCTGAACCGTATGGATCCCGGCTCCGCCGCCCGCCCCGGTCACGAGCACGGTGTCGCCCGGCCGCACCCGCGCCTTCTCTCGCACTGCCCGGTACACGGCGCCGAGAACGCAGCCCGCGAACGACGCGGCCTCGTAGGCGACGCCCTCCGGGATCTCGCTCAGACTCGCCGGAGGCAGCACCACGTACTCTGCGTAGCCTCCGTTGCGCTCGACGCCGACGCCCTGCACGTTCGTGCAGAAGATGCTGCGTTCGTCCCGGCAGTAGTAGCAGTGCCCGCACGGCGCGCGATAAGTCGAGGCGACGCGCGTCCCCGGTCCGAAGCCGTTCACGTTGCGACCGCGGTCGACCACCTCCCCGGCTATCTCGTGGCCGAGGATCAACGGGAGCTCGATCCCAGGCCGGATCCCTCTCCTGATGATCGAGTCGAGGTAGCACACCGAGCACGCGCGCACCCGTACGAGAATCTCGTCCGGCGTCGGCTCGGGCACCGGCACCTCTCGAAGCGGCCCAAGCACCTCGGGCCCTCCGAACGACTCGAGAACCACTGCTCGCATGGTTTCTGCCATCAGTTGCCTTCCTCCTTCTCGAGAACGATGAGCGCATCGACGGCGACCGCCCCGAGGCCCTCGGGACGAACGACGAGCGGGTTGACCTCCGCTTCGACGACGGTCGGCGGGGCGGCGAGAATGAACCTCGACATCGCCAGAAGTGCCTGCACGAGCGCGCCGATGTCGACCGCCGACCGGCCGCGAACGCCCTCGAGCACGCGGGCGCCTCGCACCTCGCCGATCATCGCCCGCGCATCCTGAGCCGTGAGCGGCGCCCCGCGGACGGACACGTCGCGTATCGTCTCGACGAAGATCCCGCCCATCCCAAAGACGACGAGAGGGCCCAACCGTGGATCGCGGCGGGCGCCGACGATCGTCTCCACGCCGTCCTCGATCATCGGTTGGATCAGGAGCCGCGAGTCCTCTGCCCCGAGACTGGAGGCGAGCGCGAGCAGCTCGCCCGCCGCCTCGGCAACGGCCGCTGACGATGTCAGAGCGACGCGGACGGCGCCGACGTCGGTCTTGTGAGCCAATCCTGTTCCTACGAGCTTGAGCACGACCGGATACCCGGTCTCGGCAGCGGCAGTAAGCGCCTCGGCGGCGGTATCGGCAACCCGCTCGTCGACGACATCCAGCCCGGCGGCGGTGAGGATCCGCTTCGCAATGTCCTCGGCTATCGGCCCGCTGCCGCGTGGCAGCGACGGCAGCACGAGCGGCGCTGGCGGCTCGCGCTCGAGCGCGTCCGTCCTCTCCAGAGCCCGCTGACGGCAGACGAGCGCCTCCAGCACGCGAACAGCGGTTGACAGGCTCCGGCAGACGCCGACATCGGCCTCGCGGAGCACGGTTCTCCACATCGCGAGCGGCCCGTCCTCGCCGAATGGCCAGGCGACGATCGGCTTCGTGCTCGCCCGAGCGAGCCGCGCAAACGCCTCGAGCTCCCGCGCGGCGAAGAACTCGAACGCGAGCGGCATGAAGAGCACCGCGTCGACGGCGTCGTCCTCGAGCAGGGCCTCGAGCGAGTCGGCGATCGTCCGCTCGAGCCCCCGAAGCTCGACCGTCGACCACACGTCGACCGGATTCTGGGGCTCGAGCCAGCTCGGGTACAGCTCCCTGAGTCGGGCCGTGGTGCGCTCGGACAGCGTCGCCAGACGCAGGCCGCGCGTCGAGAACAGATCGGCTGCGACGACGCCTGCCGCGCCGCTGAACGTCAGGACCGCGATCGAGTCGCCGCAGCCGCGCACAGCGAGCCGCGAGAGCGGATCGGCGAGATCCACGAGCTCCATGAAGTCATCCACCTGAAGGACGCCGTGCTGCCGCAGGAGACCCGCCACGGCGGCCTCTCCGGCCGCAATCGAGCCGGTGTGGCTGAGCGCGACCTCCGCCCCACTCTGCGAGAGGCCACCGACGAGCGCGAGCAGCGACGCATGCCTTCCGGCTCGATCGCAGGCCGCCGCGAACCGAGGGCCGTCGTGAATCGACTCGAGATAGAACGCGATCACGTCGGAGCCGTCGCTCTCCGCGAGGAACTCGAGCAGGTCGGATTCGTCGACGTCGCACTTGTTGCCGATCGAGCAGGCCTTGTCGACCCGAAACCGGTCCTGCGTCAGGATCTGGACGAGCAGCGCAGCGGCCATCATCCCGCTCTGAGCGACGAACGAGACGTTGCCAGGCTCGAGATTGCCGGGCGTGACCACGAACGAGGTCGAGAGCGGCGGATTCGTGGACACGTAGCCGGCGCAGTTGGGGCCCCACAGTCGAGTCGTCGTGCCCGCGACGGCCAGCTCGAGCTCCGTTTGCAGGGCCTCCCCCGCAAGCCCGGCATCCGCGAACCCTCCCGATTCGATGCAGACGGCCCTGACGCCCTTCTCGACGCAGTCGCGGACCACGCTGGGAACGGCGGCGGCAGGAACGAAGACGACAGCGAGGTCGACCTCGCCGGGCACGTCCAGCACGGTCGGATAGCACTTCCGGTCGAGTACGGTTTCGGCGTTCGGGTTGACGGCGTAGAGGTCGCCGGTGAAATGGCCGCTGAGATTCCTCAGGATCCGGTGGCCGCCGCGGGCGGGATTCGGCGACGCGCCGATCACGGCGATCGCAGCAGGCTCGAAGAATGCCCGTAGGCTCTCCGTCCGCTCCGCTTCCGTGGCAAGCATCAACAGCAGCGCCGCGTCGCTCGGATCCGTTCCATATATGTAAGATATATCGCGCGCGAGCCTACTGCCATGACAACACCTTCCGATCGCCGCTACACACCCGAGCACCAGTGGATCCGCGTCGAGTCGGCGAGCCGCTGTCTCATCGGGGTGACCGATTTCGCCCAGAGCCAACTCGGTGAGATCAGCTTCGTGGACGTTCCGGCGACCGGTTCGGCGGTGCGGGCCGGAGAGCCGTTCGGAACGATCGAGTCGCTCAAGGCGGCGTCGGATCTCTTCGCGCCGGTCTCGGGCGAGATCGTCGGGGTGAACGGCGAGGCCGGCGAGTCGCCCGAACGGATCAACGACGATCCGTACGGGGTCTGGTTGATCGCGATCGCCCCGAGCGATCCGGGGATGGTGGAAACGCTCCTGACCGCCGATCAGTACGACGCGCTCGTCGCCCCGACGGCAGGCTTCGAGTAGCGCAGGCGTCCCGGCCCGGCCGTCGTCAGCAGCCGCGGGTCTCGTCCGACCAGCTGACGGTCAACTCAGGGGCGGGGCAGGCGACGAGTGCCCGGCCCGTCGTGCGTCGGGCTCGGAAGCAGCTCGGGCACCTGCGGCCCCGCGGTCGTCAGCAGCCGCCGGGTCTCCTCGGCCCAGGCAGTCGGCCTTCCATCATCGCCACGCAGGACGGCCACGAAGCAAAGCTGGGCCGCGATCTCACCGCCGCGGCTGATGTCCGCGCGGTAGGTGACCGAGGTCCTGCCGACCTCGATGATCTCGAGCACGATCTCCGCAAGCTCGTTGAACCGTAGGGGCAGGCGAAAGTCCACGGTGATGTGCACCCGCGGCATCCGCCCGTAGCTGTCCTCGAGCAGGCCGAGCCGATCGAGGAGGATCCGCTCGGCCCACTCGACGAATCGCAACGCAGCCGTGTTGTGCCAGTGACCCGACGCATCGGTGTCCGCCCATTCGATTCGACGCTCGAGCCTCAGCGACGCCCGTGCGGGGTCCACACCGAGAGGCGACAGAGGGCGAGGCTTTCGGGTCGGAGCCCGGCGCTCAGGCGGAGCCTTCAACGCGCCCCCATCCTCCTCCGCCGGGCGTGTTGACCGTCACCAGATCACCCGGCTCCAGAGCCCGACTCACCTTGGCGGGCAATGTCTCGTCGCCGAGGAGGTTGCGTCCGGGCCGCCCGTCCTCACCACCGTGCGCCCCCGCCGGAGCGTGCCTCCGGCGATCGGTGAGGAGTGACAGGGTCGCCGGCTCGAGGACGCGGAGCGCACGAACGATCCCGTCCCCGCCACGGTGCTTGCCGGCACCGCCCGACCCGTAGGCGAGCTCGTACCGCTCGACCCGAATCGGGTACTCGAGCTCGAGCGCCTCGATCGGCGTATTGAGGGTGTTGCTCATCCCGACGTGCACACCCGATGGGCCCGGTCCCAGGCGACTCGCGCCCTGGCCCCCGCCGAGCGTCTCGACGTACGTCCACTCCGAGCCGCCAATGACGACGACGTTCATCGTTCCCTGACCCTGCGCGGGCACGTCGGCCGCCTGGCCGAGTGCGAGCAGCACGGTGTCTGCCAGCCGCTGACTCGTCTCCACGTTCCCGGCCACGACGGCCGACGGTCGGCGAGCGTTGACGAGGCATCCTTCGGGCGCGAGCACCGTGATCGGAGCCTGGCTACCGGCATTCGCAGGGACGTCCGCGGGAAGCAGCACCTTGAGCGCGAAGTAGCACGCCGAGCGCGTCACCGACAGCGGGCAGTTGACGTTTCCGGCGGCCGCGCCGGCGGTTCCTTGGAAGTCCATGAGAACCGTGTCGGCCGAGATCGTCACGGTTACGCGGATCAGGATGTCATCCGGGTTCGTCCCGTCGCCTTCGATCTCGCTCTCGGCCGAGTAGACGCCGTCGGCAAGCTGGCGGATGCATTCCCGCGTCCGCCGCTCGGCATACGCGATCACCTCGTCGAAGGCCGCGAGCACGGTCTCGAGGCCGCGACGGTCGATCAGCTCGGCCGTTCGCTCCTGCGCGAGCCGGTTTGCCGCGATCTGCGCCCGCAGGTCGCCGCGCCTGATCGCCGGCGTCCGCACGTTCGCGAGAATCAGGTCGAGCACGTCGCTCACCGGCTCCCATCCTTCGACGAGGCGCACCGGCGGGATGATCAGGCCCTCCTGGTAGATCTCGCGGGAGTCGCTCGGCATCGACCCGGGCCGGTTTCCCCCGACGTCGGAATGATGGGCGCGCGTGACGCCGTAGCCGATCACCGACTCGCCGTGTGAGATCGGAGAGACGAGCGTGATGTCCGGCAGGTGCGTGCCGCCCGAGTAGGGGTCGTTGATCGCGAAAACATCGCCGGGCCTCGGATCGCGACTCATCACCGCGGCCACTGCCTCCGGCATGGCCCCCAGATGAACGGGAATGTGCTCGGCCTGGACGACCATGCGTCCGCGCGCGTCGAAGAGCGCGGTCGAGCAATCGCGGCGCTCCTTGATGTTCGACGAGTAGGCGCTGCGGATCAGCACGGAGCCCATCTCTTCCGCGATCCCGCCCAGGGCGCTCGCGAGCACGGACAGCGTGACCGGGTCGAGGGCTCGACGGCTCATTGCCTGCGCAGGACGAGCGAGCCGCTCTCGTCGACGCTGCCTCCCCAGCCGGAACGGACGAGACAGGTGGCTTCCCTGAACTCGACGATTGCCGGTCCCACCACCCTGGAGCCGACGCCGAGCCGTTCCCGGTCGAGGACGTCGACGTCGACCCAGTCCCCTGCGAAGTTCGCCGATCGATGCCGCTCGGGAAGCTGAACGGCCGGGGCGGGCTCATGCAGGCGCGGACGCCGGACACCGAGGGTCGCCACGAGCCGGACGTTCACGAGCTCGATCCCCTCGCCTTCCATCCGGAAGCCGTAGCGCCGCTCGTGCACGAGGTGGAACTCGTCGGCAAGTGCGTGCAGGTCGTCCGCCGGCACCGTCAGCTCGAACGATTGTCCGCGATAGCGGACATCGGCGAGACGCTCCAGTGCGGGCTCCTGGAGCTCGCGCCCCGCGCATGCCTCCATCTCCGCGAACGCTGCCTCGGCGCGCGCCGGCGCAGCGAGCGGAAGCGCTGCGAAGAACGGCCTGACGTAATCGCGCCGGAGATCGGAGACGGTGAGTCCAAGTGCGCTGAGGACACCACACGCACGCGGAACGAGCACGGTCTCCATCCGGAGCTCCTCTGCGAGCGAGCAGGCGTGGAGCGGCCCGGCCCCACCGTAGGCGACGAGCACGAACTCGCGCGGATGAAGGCCGCGCTCGACACTGATCACCCGCAGCGCCCGCACCATCTCGGCGTCAGCCACCTCCACGATGCCGTGAGCCAGCTCGAGCGCCGTCATCTGGAGCTTCGAGGCGAGCGACGCGAGCGCCTGCTCCGCGAGTTCCGCGCGAAGCACCACCTCGCCGCCGAGAACCGCGTCGCCGGACAGGTATCCGAGCAACAGGTCCGCGTCGGTCACGGTGGGCTCGCTGCCGCCGCGGCCGTAGCTCGCCGGGCCCGGGTTCGCCCCGGCCGAGCGCGGACCGACGCGCAGCGCTCCACCCTCGTCCACCCATGCGATCGATCCTCCGCCGGCGCTCACCGTGTGAACGTCCACCATCGGGAACTTGATCGGAATCCCAGCGACGATCGACTCGGTCGTGATCTGGACCCGACCGCCTACGACGGGAGCCACGTCGGTGCTCGTCCCGCCCATGTCGAACGTGAGCAGATTGTCGTAGCCGCTCTCCTTCGCCGTGTAGGCGGCGCCGATCACACCGCCGGCGGGACCGGAGAGGATGCATGCGGCGGGCCGCGCGACGGCGCCCTCGATCTCGGTCACGCCGCCCGAGGACTGCATCACGAACGGAGCGGGGATCCCGGCTTCCGCAAGGAGCTGGGCGAGCCCGAGCAGATAGCTGGAAAGCCGCGGCGCGAGATAGGCGTCGGCGGCGACCGTCGAGCAGCGCTCGAACTCGCGGAACTCGGCCAGCACCTCGCTCGAGAGCGAGACATGGACCTGAGGAAGGGCCCGCCTCAGCGCCTCGCCTACGCGCCTCTCGTGCTCGGGATGCAGGAAGGAGAAGAGCAGGCAGACCGCGACGGCCTCGACATCGGCTTCCTGGAGCGCCGAGACGACCGACGCGAGACTCTCCTCGTCGAGCGCCTCGACGACACCGTCCGGACCCATTCGCTCCCGCACCGAGAACCGCAGCTCGCGCGGGACGAGGGGCGGCGGGCGGTCCTCCGTCAGGTCGTACATCGAGGGGCGGTCCTGGCGGCAGATCTCGAGCAGATCACGGAACCCCTCCGTGGTCACGAGCGCGGCGCGCGCCCCCCGCCGCTCGAGCAGCGCGTTCGTCGCGACGGTCATGCCGTGGGCGAGGCTGACGCCGCTACCTAGGTCGACGCCTGACGCGCGGAGCGCGTCGAGCATCCCGATCGATTGATCGTCCGCGGTCGATGGAACCTTGGTCGTCGAGAGCTGTCCGTCGACGAGCGCGACCAGATCGGTGAAGGTGCCGCCCACGTCCACGCCGATCCGCGTCTGCACGGGCCCCATCGTCGTAGCCGGCGCCGTTTCGGCGGGCGCGGTTGTCGACACCTTCGCCTCCACCTCACGCATTGTATACCTTCTATATATGTCACTGACCAACGATTTTCACGGGGAGAGCAGCAGCCGCCCACGTCTCTGTACGGTGCCGTTGCATGTCCTTTCGCCTGTCCTGTCCTAGCTGCGGCCCGCGCGACGTGAACGAGTTCGCCTACGGCGGCGAGTTGGCCGCCCGCCCGCAGGAGCGGCCCGACGTCCGCGAGCTCGGCTCCTATCTGTACTTCCGGGCGAATGTCGCCGGCGTCCAGCGCGAGTGGTGGTTCCACCGGCTCGGCTGCGAGCTCTGGTTCCAGGCCGAGCGCGATACAAGGACGAACGAGGTGCTACGGACGGACGCTTGTGTTTCTGAAACACAAGCTCCCCTCGCCGACGGTCCGGTCGAGCCCGCGGACGCCGCGATCCCACCCGAGCCGGCCGTCTGATGCGGCTGCCGGCGCAACCGGGCGAGCGGCTCGATCGCACCCGTCCGCTCACCTTCACGTTCGAAGGCGCGACCGTCGAGGCGTTCGAGGGCGACACGATCGCCTCCGCGCTCTATGCGGGAGGCCGCCGGGTCTTCTCGCGCAGCTTCAAGTACCACCGCCCGCGCGGCCTCCTTTGCTGCACCGGCTCGTGCCCGAACTGCCTGATGCAGGTCGACGGCGCGCCGGGCATTCGCGCCTGCATCGAGCCGGCCCGCGCCGGAGCCGTCGTGCGCGCCCAGAACGTGCTCGGCTCGCTCGACCGGGACGCGCTCGCGGTGATCGGGAAGATCGGAGGCCCGTTCACCCCCGTCGGCTTCTACTACCGGACGATGATCCGGCCACGCTGGGCCTGGCCGTACTACGAGAAGGTGCTGCGGAACCTCGCCGGGCTCGGGCGGGTCGACCGGCACGGGCGGCGGACGCGGCGGTTCGATACCGAGCACCGCCGGACGCAGGTGCTCGTGATCGGCGGCAGCGAGGGCGGGGTGACTGCGGCGCGTGCGGCCGCCGCGGCCGGCGAGCAGGTCGTGCTCGTCGACGAGGGCCTCTCCCTCGAGCTCGGCGGGCTGGACGAGCTCGGAATCGAGGTGGTCGCGCCGGCACGGGCGATCGGGATCTACGAGGGCGGCCTCGTTCCCGTCGACGCCGGCAACGTCCTGCTCCGCTTCCGGGCTGAGCGGATCGTCGTCGCTACCGGCTCGCTCGACCAACCGCTCGTCTTTCCAGGGAACGACCTCGTCGGCGTGATGCTGCCAAACGGCATTCGCCGTTTGGTTAGAGAGTGGGCTTTGAGGCCTGGCGAGCGCGCCGTCGTGATCGCGCCCGCTGTCGAACCGATCGTCGACGATCTCCGTGCTGCGGGAACCGAGGTCGCCCGTGTCTTCGACCTGAACGAGCGGCCCCCGAAGGAGATCGTCGCGAGAGGCCGGAAGGGTCGGCTTGCCTCGGTTCGGGTCGACGGGGAGACCGTCGCCTGCGACCTACTCGTCATGTCCTCCGGCCGCCAGCCCGCCTACTCCCTGCTCGCGCAGGCGGGCGCGAGGATCGAGTACGACGCGGCAACGGGGATCTTCGTCCCGCGCGACCTCCCGGCGAACGTCGAGGCCGCCGGCTCGGTGGCGGGCACAAGCCATGCCGTTCCTAACCTCTTTCCGGCTTCAGCCGGAAAGAGGCGTTTCGTCTGCCTCTGCGAGGACGTGACGACGAAGGACGTCCGGCGCGCGATCGCGGAGGGCTTCGACTCGCTCGAGCTCGCGAAGCGCTACACGACGGTGACGATGGGGCCGTGCCAAGGCCGGCTCTGCCACCTGGCCTCGGTTCGCCTCTATGCGCGGGAAACGGGCAGCGACGAGGCCGCGATCGGGACGACGACGGCTCGCCCGCCCTGGTCGCCGGTGACGCTCGGCCTTCTCGCCGGGCGCGGCCACGAGCCCGTCAAGCACACGTCGCTCCATCGCCGCCACGAAGAGCTCGGCGCCCGGATGATGTGGGCGGGCGCCTGGCGCCGCGTCCACTCCTACGGCGATCCCGCCGAGGAGACACGCGCGGTGCACCGTGCCGTCGGCGTGATCGACGTCTCCACGCTCGGGAAGCTGGTCGTGAGCGGGCCGGACGCCGTCGCGTTCCTCGAGCGCCTCTACCCGAACCGATTCGTGGACCTGAAGCCGGGCCGGATCCGCTACGGAGTCCTCGGCACCGACGCGGGCCGGATCATGGACGACGGCACGATCGGCCGGCTCTCCGAGCAGCAGCTCTACGTGACGACGACCTCGACGGGCGCGGAGGCGGTGCTCGAATGGTTCGAGTGGTGGAACGCGGTCTGGAGGATGGACGTCGAGATCGTCGACGTGACGGGCGCGCTCGCTGCGGTGAACGTCGCCGGCCCGAACGCGCGCGAGCTGCTTGGCCGGCTGACCGAGCTCGACGTCTCGCCGGACGGCTTCAGGTACCTCGACCTGAAGGAGGCTCCGGTTGCGGGCACTCCGTGCCTCCTCCTGCGGATCGGCTTCGTGGGTGAGCTCGGCTACGAGATCCACTGCCCGAGCCCGCTCGCCGAGCATCTCTGGGACACGTTGCTCGAGCGGGGAGCGGACCTCGGCGTGCGGCCGTTCGGCCTCGAGGCGCAACGGATCCTCAGACTCGAGAAGCAGCACATCATCGTCGGCCAGGACACCGACTCGGAGTCGAACGCGATCGACGCCGGGATGCCCTGGATCGTCAAGCTCGACAAGGAGGACTTCGTCGGCAAGTGGGCGCTCGAGCACCTCCAGGAGCGGGGCCCGCGCGAGCGGCTCGTCGGCTTCGAGCTGGACGGCGCCGCTGTGCCGGCCGAGGGTTCGCAGGTCGTCGTGGCCGGCCGGCCCGCGGGTCGGGTGACGAGCGCCCGCTGGAGCGACGAGCTGCAACGCTCGATCGGGCTCGCCTGGGTGCCGCCGGCGCTCGCCGAGGAGGGATCGCGACTGGAGATTCGGCTGAATGGGAGCCTGCAGCCGGCCGTCGTTCGTGCGCGGCCGTTCTTCGATCCCGAGGGAACGAGACTGCGCTCGTGAGCGATCTGGCTTTTCTCAGCCCGTCCCTCGCGAGCGCCGTCGACGGCGTCTCGCCCCGGTACCGGTCCCCGCTCGAGCACGCCCTCGCGGGGGCGGGCGATGCGCTCCGCGACCTCTCGACGCTCGGGAAACTCGAGGTTCGCCGCGAGCTCGACGCCGCGCTCGAGGCGGGCGCGCCCGAGGTCGTTCGGATCGCGCCCAATCGAACGCTCGTCCTCTGCGAGGCCGAGGCCGCGCCGGCGCTCGCCGCCCAGCTCGGCGCGGTCGACGTCTCGGCCGCCCTCGCCGGCCTCGCGCTCAGCGGAGAGCGGCTCATGCGCCGGCTGACCGATCTCGATCTCGACGGACTCCCCGCCATGGGCGCGGTCGCCGGCATCCAGTGCACCGTCCTCCGGGATGAGGACGAGTTCCGCCTCTTCTTCGCGCAGGAGTACGGCGACCACGTCGCCGCGGTCGTGCTCGACGCGATGGCCGGACTCCGATGAAGGACATCTTCCGCACGAGACGGATGTGGCGGCCCCGCGGCGAGCTGAAGCGGCGCTACGACGTCGTCGTCGTCGGCGGCGGCGCGCACGGCCTCGCGACTGCGTACTACCTGGCGAGAAACCACGGGATCACGGACGTCGCCGTGCTCGAGAAGAGCTACATCGGCTCGGGCGCCGCCGGCCGCAACACGACGATCATCCGCTCGAACTACCGGACACCCGAGGGCGCGGCGTTCTACCAGCAGAGCGTCGAGCTCTACAAGGGGCTCTCGCGCGAGCTCGACTTCAACCTCCTCTTCTCACAGCTCGGCCACCTGACCCTCGCTCACTCCGACCGCGCGCTGATCACGGCCACCGAACGCGCCGAGGTCAACCAGCTGCTCGGGATCGAGAGCCGCCTCGTCGGGCTGGACGAGATCGCGAAGCTCTGCCCGGAGCTCGACCTCTCGACCGAGGTGACCTGGCCGGTGTTGGGCGCGCTCTACCACCCGCCCGGCGGGATCATCCGGCACGACGCCGTCGTCTGGGGACTCGCGCGCAGCGCCGACCGGCGCGGGGTCGAGATCCATCCCTACACGGAGGTGACGGGGATCGAGCGCGCGAACGGGCGCGTCACCGGCGTTCGGACGAACCGCGGCGAGATCGCCTGCGACGCCGTCGTCAGCGCCACGGCCGGCTGGTCGACGCTCGTCGCCGATCTCGCGGGCGTGCCGCTGCCGATCACCACGCATATCCTCCAAGCCTTCGTGACCGAGCCGCTGAAGCCGTTCCTCGACGTGATCATCGTCTCGTCGCAGATGCACGTCTACGTCTCGCAGACCGACCGCGGCGAGATCCTGATCGGCGCCGAGATCGAGCCGTACACGACCTACCGAGGCACGAGCACGTTCCCCTTCCTCGAGTACTCGGCGCGGCACGTGCTCGAGCTCTTCCCGCAGCTCGAGAGCGCGCGCGTGCTGCGGCAATGGACAGGGCTCTGCGACATCAGTCCCGACTTCAGCCCGATTCTCGGCGTCACCGAGGTCGCAGGCTTCCTCGTCTCCGCCGGATGGGGCACCTACGGCTTCAAGGCCGCGCCGATCGTCGGCACGACGCTCGCCGAGCTCGTCGCGACGAAGCGGACTCCGGCGCTGATCGCACCGTTCGCGCTCGAGCGCTTCTCCACCGATACGCTCGTCTCCGAGCTGGCGGCGGCGGCCGTCTCGCACTGATGACAAAGACCGAGATGCCCTCCAGCCTCGAGATCGCGCAGGCCGCGCAGCTCCGCCCGATCGTGCAGCTGGCCAAGGAGGCGGGTCTCCTCGCCGAGGAGGTCGAGCAGTACGGCCGGCACAAGGCGAAGGTCGACCTTTCCGTGCTCGAACGGCTTGCCGACACGCCCGACGGAAAGCTGATCTGCGTCACCGCGATCACCCCGACGAAGGCCGGCGAGGGCAAGACGACGACCTCGGTCTCGCTCACCCAGGGACTGGGCGCGATTGGCAAGCGCCCGGTGCTCTGCCTCCGCGAGGCGTCGGTCGGACCCGTGTTCGGGATCAAGGGAGGCGCGGCGGGCGGCGGCTACACGCAGGTCGTCCCGATGGAGGATCTCAATCTCCACTTCACGGGCGACCTCCACGCGATCGGCGCCGCGAACAACCTGCTCGCGGCGCTCCTCGAGTCGCACCTCCTCCACGGAAACGCGCTCGGGATCGATCCGCTCTCGATCAGTTGGCGGCGCTGCGTGGACATGAACGACCGCGCGCTCCGGCAGATCGTGGTCGGGCTTGGCGGCCGCACGAATGGCTACGTGCGCGAGACCGGCTTCGACATCACCGCGGCGTCCGAGGTGATGGCGATCGTCGCCGTCGCGCGCGACCTCTTCGACCTCCGCAGGCGGCTCGGCGCGATCACAGTCGGCCACTCCTTCAACGCCGCGCCGATCACGGCCGAGGCCCTGAACGCCGCCGGCGCGATGACGGTGCTGCTGAAGGACGCGCTGAAGCCCAACCTCGTCCAGACGCTCGAGGGCCAGCCGGCGCTCGTCCACTGCGGCCCGTTCGCGAACATCGCGCACGGCAACAACTCGCTCGTCGCGGACCTCGTCGCGCTCAAGCTCGGCGACTACGTCGTCACCGAGAGCGGCTTCGGCTCGGACATGGGAATGGAGAAGTTCCTGAACATCGTCTGCCGCGCGGGCGGGCTCTCGCCGAGCGCGGTTGTCCTCGTTGCGACCGTGCGGGCGCTCGAGCACCACGGAGACGAGCCCGGAGGTGGGCTCGCGGCGATCGAGCGCGGCTCCGCGAATCTACGGCGCCACCTCGAGATCGTCCACGGCTTCGGGCTCAAGGCGGTCGTCGCGGTCAACCGCTTCCCCGGCGACACGGACGAGGAGGTCGAGCTCGTCCGCCGGCTCGCGCTCGACTACGGCGCGCACGCGGCCGAGCTGAACGAAGGCTTCGAGCGGGGCGGAGCGGGCGCTGCGGCGCTCGCCGAGGCCGTGGTGGATGCAACGCGCGAGGCGCCGTCCTTCGACCACACCTACCCGATCGACGCGCCGATCGAGAAGAAGATCCGCGCGATCGCGACCCGCGTCTACGGCGCCGACGACATCTTCCTGCTGAAGACGGCAAGGGAGAAGATCGAGGCCTTCACGGCGGCGGGGCTCGACCGGCTCCCGATCTGCATGGCGAAGACGCACCTCTCGCTCTCGCACGACGCGAGCCTCGCGAACGCCCCGGAGGGCTTCACCGTCAGCGTCCGGGACATTCGCGCCTACACGGGGGCGGGCTGGCTCGTCGCCCTCTGCGGCGACATGCAGACGATGCCCGGCCTCGCCGAGCGCCCGGCTGCCTTCACCGTCGACATCGACGAGGACGGCCGAACAGTCGGCTTGTTCTGAGCCCGCGATCGGCCTAGGATCCTCGAGATGAAGGCGGCGGCGATTCTCGGCGCACTCCTCGCGCTCACCATCGCGGGATCCGCTGGTGCCCGGACGGACGCGAACGGGATCCCCGCCTACGTCGACGGCTACGCGAAGTGGCCGAAGCTGAACGCGAAGCCGATCCGCGGCGGCTCGCCCGCCCATCAGGGGACGAAGCAGGTCTACGCGAGCAAGCGGAAGACCGGCGCGAAGTATCCAATCGGCGCGATCGTCGTCAAGACGGCAACTCCGCCCGGCCAGCAGTGGCTCTCGCTCGTCGCGACCATGCGGAAGATCCGGGGCAGCGCGAACGGCGGCTGGCGCTGGGAGGAGTTCACGCGCACCTCGCGGACGGCGCGGTTCACGAAGGTTCCCTTCCCCGAGTCCGGCTGCGCCGGCTGCCACATGCAGGCGAAGGCGAACGACTACGTCTTCACGCGCCGCTGATCGTCCTCTCCAGCGCGGAGTCGATCCTCACCGGCCTCTCCCCCAGTCAGCCCCGACGTCGTACCGGCTGTTGCTGACCTGGCGCATTCCGGTTCCGTTCGCCCGCATCACGAAGACGCCCGGGTAGTACGACGTGAACCTGGAGAAGGTGATCCGCTTCGCATCCGGCGAGAACGAGCCGGCGAAGACGACCTTCGAAGACGGGTAGCGGGTGAGCTGCTTCAGACTTCCCGGGCGCCGCCGCGTCGGCGACGACGGCCGTGGCGCCCGCGATCACGGCCGCCAAGATGACGGCCGCGACCACGGCTCTCGGCCGGCCGGTCGCTTGCCTGCGCTCGAGCATCGTTCCTCCCAGGAAGCTGGATGTGATGAGGACAGATCTCGGCGCGGATCCCGGCCTCCTGCCCGTCAACAAGCCACGTTCGTGCATTGGGCTGGATTTCCATTGGCCGCGGCGCGGTTCCCGTCGCCGTCGAGCACGCCCGCGACAGCTTCGATCCGAGGTCGCCGTTGTGGAGCGCGACGTTGCGGGTCAGCGTCGTCGAGGCACTGTCGACGTCGATGCCGTCGTCGCCGGCGCCGATCGCGACGTTGCCCTCGAGGACGGTATCGAGCACCGTGCGGCAGCAGGTGGCGGTGGCGTGTTGCGCCACGAACACGGGGTGCCCGCGGTAAGGGGTTTGCTTGCCGTCCTTGCGCGGTGCGGCCGGCGCCACGCGCTGCGCGATCAACGTGCCCGCGTGCTCCCGGATCGCGTCTCGACCGCGCAGCAGCACGCGCCCGCTCGCGACCGTACAGGCGAAACCTCGCCCGGAAGCGGTGGGTCGCAGGACCATCCAGACGGCGATCGATCGCTTCGAAGTCGGCGAGCACTCATTCGAGGCTAGCCATCCAACCGCGCACAGGCCGGGACAAATTACTCGGGACGAAAATGGGTCACCTCGATCCCGTAGTCCGCGGCCAGGTGCTCGGCTATCAACGACCGGTGGCAGGCCTCCGGGTCGCGTTCCACGCACATCAGCGCCGCCCCCCGCTCGGTGGGTAACTCGGCTACTACCGCATCGAGGTCCGCGCGGTCGAGGATCTCGGCGACGTAGCGCTCGCGGTACTTGCGCGCAAGCTGCGTGCGCGACCGCTTGCCGACTCCCCGCCGGTCGTCCTCGCGGTACTGCAGCTGGCGTAGCTCGGTGGTGGGAGCCAGCTCCTTGTGGTGGCGGTACTCGATGCCAGCCTCAGCCAGCGCGGCCTGCAGTCGCGCGGAGTTCGCCCACGCGTAGTCGCTGCCGCGCACTCCGCGACGCTGTCGCACGTCCAGCAGCCGGCCCACGTCGGCCTCACGCAGGCGGTCGAGGAACATCTCCGCCGTGAAGCCGTACACGCCGATCGTGGCAACGGTCTGCACGCCGGGACCTGGCTTAGCGTCGCCCGGACGTGCGGGACAATCGCTACTTCGCAGCGGTCGCCTCTACCTCGACCAGCAGCGGCGGGAGGGCGAGACGCGAAACGCCGAGCAGAGTCATCGCCGGCCTGCAGCCGGCCGCCGCGAGCTTGGCGCCGTAGATCTCGCCCGCCTGGAAGAACTCGTCCACATCTGTGACGAAGAAGTTCATACGGACGACGTCGGCGAGCGCGAAGCCCGCCTCACCCAGCACGGCCTCGAGGTTGTCGAGTGCCTGCCCGACCTGGGCACCCATGTTCCCTTCGTGCAGCGGCTGCCCATCGGCGTCGACCGAGGTCTGGCCGGCGCAGACCAAGACGCGTTCCATGCCGCTGATCTCGTTGGCCTGGACGTAGCCGAATCGATCCTGCCATGTCCACGGATTGACGATCCGGCGCTCCATGCTTGCTCCCAGCCTCGGGAAGGGGATCCGGAAGAACCCCGGTCTTCGATCCACCTGCTATGAGAGCTGGTGGATAGTGGGAGGGACGCTACACCAGCCGCCGGGCGCCGACGCCACGCCAGTCATGCGCCCGCGCCGTCGTCCGGTCGCAGGATTGTCGCGTGCTGACAACGGCCGCTTTAGAGACAGTGCACTAGCTGCGCGGCGAGTCCTGCGCGCTCGACTCCGCGAGCGCGTCGAGCTCGGCCCGCGTCCGCTACTTGGCGTCTGCTGAGCGTCCGGGGCGATGGCTCTCTGTCACCGACGCCCGGCCGCGCAAACCAGGCGCCGACGACGAGTAGAGTGGATTCGTGGACGCGCGGGAGAAGCGGATGGCGGAAAACGAGGCGCTGTTCCGCGAGGTCAACGAGCGCGTGCAGGAGGCGGCCGAGCACGGCGGCGGCACCTACGACTACTTCTGCGAGTGTGCGAACGTCGACTGCACCTTTCGGATCACGCTCGCGCCCGCCGAGTACGAGGCGATTCGGAAGGACGCCAAGCAGCTCGTCGTGCTTCCGAACCACTACACGCCCGAGATCGAGGAACTGGTGGCGGAGCACGAATCGCACTGGATCGTGCGCAAGGACGGCGAGGCCGGCGAGTACGTCGAGAAGCTCGACCCTCGCGCGCGCTAGTCGGCACTCGGTAGGTTCCCCGCTTGTGTCGCACGTGACCGCAGACGCCGTGAGCTGGTGGGAGCGCGCCCGAGCACGGGACGAGGGACTTCGGGTCGCCTACTTCAGCATGGAGTTCGGCCTCCACGAGCGGCTGCCGATCTACTCGGGCGGCCTCGGCGTGCTCGCGGGAGACCACCTGAAGGCGGCTGCCGACCTCGGGCTCCCACTCGTCGGCGTCGGGCTCCTCTATCGCGGCGGCTACTTCCGGCAGGGGATCGACGCCGCGGGGCGGCAGACCGAGGACTACCAACCGGTCGACCCGGAAGCGGCGGGGCTCGAGCGCGAGCCGGTCTCGGTCGAGGTCGACGTGGGCGGAACCGCGATCGAGGCGGCGGTCTGGCGCAAGGACGTCGGTTCGGTCCCGCTTTACCTGCTCGAGGTGGACTGGCTCACGGATGCGCTCTACGGAGGCGATCGAGAGCACCGGATCCGCCAGGAGCTGCTGCTCGGGGTGGGAGGCATCCGCGCGCTCGCCGCGCTCGGGATCGAGCCGACCGTCTTCCACCTGAACGAGGGACACTCCGCCTTCCTGCAGATCGAGCGCGTGCGTGCGCTCGTCGCCGGCGGGCTCGAGACGAAGGCGGCGCTCGAGCACGTCCGTCGCTCGTCGGTCTTCACGACGCACACCCCCGTGCCGGCCGGCAACGAGGTCTTCGGGGCTGAGCTCGTCGCTCGCTACGTCGGGCCGCTTGCGGCGGAGGCGGGGCTCGGGGAGGAGGCGCTGCTCGACCTCGGCCGCTCGGGCGACGAGCCCGGCTTCGGCTTGACCCCGCTTGCGCTTCGCCTCTCGTCGTCGGCGAACGGCGTCTCCGGGCTGCACGGCGAGGTCGCGCGCGAGATGTGGGAGTGGCTCTGGCCGGGGCAGGAGACGCCGATCGGGCACGTCACGAACGGCGTTCATCTCGGCACCTGGCTCGATCCGGCTCTCGCGGAGCTCCTGCGCTCCGCTGGAGTCCGCCCCGAGGCGCCGCCCGACGAGGCGAGCTGGGAATCGGCGCGGGTGACCGACCCCGAAGCGCTCTGGCGAGTGCACGCTGCGGCGAAGGCGCGCCTCGCCGAGCGGGCGGGAATCGAGCGCGACCTGCTCACGATCGGCTTCGCGCGGCGCTTCGCGACCTACAAGCGCGCCGGCCTCGTGTTCTCGGACGTCGAGCGGCTGCTCGCGCTCCCGGTGCAGCTCGTCGTCGCCGGCAAGGCACACCCCGCGGACGCGCCCGGCAAGGATGTGATGCAGGAGATCGTCGAGCTCGCACGCGAGCGCCGTGCCCAGGGCCGTGTCGTTTTTCTCGAGAACTACGACATCGGCCTTGCGCGGACGCTCGTGCGCGGCTGCGACGTCTGGCTGAACACACCGACGCGCCCGCTCGAGGCCTCCGGGACGAGCGGGATGAAGGCAGCCGTCAACGGCGTCCTCAATCTCTCCGTGCTGGACGGCTGGTGGGCAGAGGGCTACTCGGCGGAAGTCGGCTGGGCGATCGACGGCGTCTCCGACGAGGCGGACCGGGAGCAGCTCTACCGCCTGCTCGAGCACGAGATCGTGCCGACGTTCACGGGCGACCGCGAGCGCTGGGTGACGATGATGCAGGAGTCGATCGCGCAGCTCGCGCCGCGCTTCTCGATGCACCGCGCCGTGATCGAGTACGTCGAGCGCTACTACCTGCCAGCGCACGAGGCCGCCCGCAGCGACTCGTAGGCCGGCGCGGCCGGCGCTGGAAGTGGCGCGCGGTCACGTGAGGCTTGAAAGGGGGCCGTCCCGATGCGAACATTCGTTCGTGCGCGCTGTCGGAACGATCCTGCACGCCGATCTCGATGCGTTCTTCGCGTCCGTCGAGCAACGGGACGATCCAAGGCTGCGCGGCCGGCCGGTGCTCGTCGGCGGCTGGGTGGTCATGGCGGCCAGCTACGAGGCGAAGGCGTACGGGATCCGAACGCCGATGAGCAGCGCGCTTGCTCGTCGGCTCTGCCCGGAGGCGGTCGTCGTCGAGCCCCGGATCTCGGCCTACACCGAGGCGAGCCGAGCGGTGTTCGACGTCTTCGAGGACACGACGCCGCTCGTGGAGGGACTTTCGATCGACGAGGCCTTCCTCGACGTGCGTGGCCTCGAGCGGCTCTCGGGCTCGCCCGCGCAGATCGCGATCCGGCTCCGCCGCGACGTGCGCGAGCGAGTCGGTCTCCCGATCACGGTCGGGGTCGCGAGGACGAAGTTCCTCGCGAAGGTCGCAAGCGGCGTCGCGAAACCCGACGGCCTGCTCGTGGTGCCGACAGAACGGGAGCTCGCATTTCTCCACCCGCTTCCCGTCGAGCGGCTCTGGGGCGTCGGGCCGGTGACCGCCGCCAAGCTCCACGGCCGCGGGATCGCGACGGTCGGCCAGGTCGCGCAGCTCGATCGGACGACGCTCGAGTTCCTGCTCGGACGCGCATCCGGCCGGCACCTCCATGCCCTCGCCCACAACCGCGACCCGAGACCGGTGGAGGTTGGCCGCCGGCGCCGCTCGATCGGCTCGCAGCGCGCGCTCGGCCGCTCGCCGAGGTCGCCCGACGCGATCGAAGCGGTGCTCATCGGCCTCGTCGACCGGGTCAGCCGCCGGCTCCGAGGCGCCGGGCGAATCGCGCGTACCGTCGTCCTCCGGCTCCGCTTCGGCGACTTCTCGCGTGCGACCCGCTCGCAGACGCTCCCCCAGGCGACCGCCGAGACCGCCGTGCTCCTCGTCGCCGCCAGGAGGTTGCTGACCTCGGCGCTCCCGCTGATCGAGCGCCGCGGTCTCACCCTCGTCGGCGTCGCCTTCGCCAACCTCGAGGACGATGCGGCCGTGCAGCTCGCCCTGCCGTTCGCCCACGCGAGCTGTCACTTCCTCGATGCCGCGCTCGACGAGGTGTGCGAGCGCTACGGCGCGAACGCCGTCACCCGGGCCGTGCTCCTCGGGAGCGACCAGAGCCCGGCCGTCCCGCTCCTTCCGGACTAGGCCCCTAGACTAGGCGACGACAGCAGGCTCGTCGCCGCCGGTGGCCGCGGTCGTCACGTCGGCGCCTTCGTCGACGATCGTCCGAGCGAGGTCGGCGGAGATCCGGGAGCCGCCGAGCACGACCGACTCCACGACCGCCACTCCCTCGTCGACGACGACGCCCGGCCCGAGCACGGAGCGGATCACGCGACCCCCTACGGCGCAGCCCGGCGAGATCAGGCTGGCCTCGATCCTGGCCGAGGCCTCGACGCGGGCCGGCGGGCGCTGGGAGGCGCGCGTGAGGATCGGCCACTCCTCGTCGTCGAGCCGGAGCTCGGGCTCGGGCTCGAGCAGATCCATGTGTCCTTGCCAGTAGCTCTCGAGAGTGCCGACGTCGCGCCAGTAGCCGCCGAGGTCGTGTGCCCAGGTGGTGCCCCGCTCGACGAGTCGCGGCAGGAGCGAATGACCGAAGTCGGAGAGTCCCCCGTCCTCGTCCTCGAGCTCGGTGAGGGTGTCGAGGAGCACCTTCGCGTCGTAGACGAAGACCTCCGTGGTGACGATGTCGCTCTGCGGCTCGTCCGCCTTGTACTCGAATGCCGTCACGAGCCCGCTGCCGTCAACCGTGACGGAACCGAGGCGCGACGCCTCCTCCGCCGACTTCACCGTGGTGACGGCGGTCGCCTCGGCGCCGCGCTCCCGGTGCCGCTCGAGCACCTCTTCGTAGTCGAGCCGGTAGACGGCGTCCGCGCTCAAGACGAGCACGAGCTCCGGGTCGAAGCTCTCGATCGCCTCGCGATTGCGGTGGATCGCGTCGGCGTTCCCTTCGTAGAACCCGCTCTCGTTCTCATCCCCTCCCGTCGTGGGATGGACGACAGCCAGTCCACCCCAGGTCCGATCGAGATCCCAGGGCCGGCCGTTCGCGAGATGGGCAGACAGCGAGTGAGCCTCGTACTGCTGGATCACCCACACATCGGAGACGCGGCTGTGGTGGCAGTTCGAGAGCGGGAAATCGATCAGCCGATAGACGCCGCCGAAGGGGAGGACCGGCTTCGCGCGGCCCTCCGTGAGCGGCCCGAGCCGACCCCCTTCGCCCCCGGCGAGTATGAGCCCGAGGACTTTCCCGCGGCGTGCTCTCAAGCTCGACCTCGCTCGGCCACTCCGGAAACGGCGCGGTCAGCGATTCTCGTCCGGTCCCTTTGCGAGGCGGTCGCCATGCTCGTCCGCCTCGTCGTCCTCGCCGTAGATGATCCCGGCCGGCCCGCCGCTCCCGCCGACGAACCCGGACTCTTCCGCATCCTCGGGGTCGAGCGGCTCGGGCTCGCCATCGTCTGCATCCTTCGTCGGGTCGAGTTCGTCCTCGCGCTTCGTCTCCACCGATGCCTCCTGTCTCGCGGCGGCAAGCCACAGCCGCCATCTCGTTTGCCGTTTCGCCCGAGCTCGTCGAGCCAGCCCGACCTACCCCGTAACCGGCGCCGAAAACCGCCCCGCCGGTCGGAGTGGTGAGAAACCGGTGTCGATGCGGATCGCCCGTTTGCGCCCGAGCCCAAGCTCGCGGCGTCGAAGCCGAGAGCGTTGCGACAGGACTTCCCATCCGATCCGTCCGAGTACGCTCCTACCGCCCGGGCGCAGCTGACCCCTGACGGCGTCCGATCGGATGCATCGTCGCCCGGTGGAAGTCGATCGTGCCGGCGGCCTCGAGGACGAGCTCGGCGATCCGCCAGCCGGCGGTCGTGCGCTCGAAGCGGTGACGGTAGCGGCCCCAGAGCTGCCCGTCAGGGGAGCCGTCGCGATAGCGGTGCCACGCGTAGAGGTAGGTGACCCCGCGCGCGGCGTCGGGCGCGTCGAACGAGATCCGGACGTTGGAGACGTGGTGGCTCGTCGCGGCGAACGTCTGCTCGAGCCCCACCGCGATCGTCGCCGCGATCGCGTCCGAGCCGACGATCGTCGCCGCTTCCGGCCCGTAGTCGAGGGTCGCATCCTTGGTGAAGAGCGCGGCCACGGCCTCCGGCTCGTTCCGGTCGAAGTGGTCGCAGTAGGCGTGGATCAGTTCCGCGATCGCCTGACGGTCTTCGAGCTCTCGAATGGCTGCGGTCAGTTCCATGGCTGCCTTCATGTTCGCGATGCGCACGATTGTACGCATTGCTTGCCTCGGAGGATCCGGTGCGCGATACTGCTCAAAGTCTGTTTGGTCCCAGCGAAAGGAGCATCTTGCGGAATCAGTGGCGGTGGCCGGCGCTCTTCCTGGTCATCGTCGCGCTCGCCATGGTGGCGGGATGCGGCGGTGACGACGACAACGAGGCCTCCGGCAACACGACGGCGGCCGAGACGAACGGGGAGGCCGCAGGTGGCACGCTCGTCTTTGCCGGAGCCGCTGATCCCATCTCGCTCGACCCGGCGCTCGCGAGCGACGGCGAGTCGATCCGTCCCGCCTCGCAGATCTTCGAGACGTTGATCAACCTCGAGCCCGGCGGTACCGAGCTCGTCCCTGGGCTCGCCGAATCCTGGGAGGTCTCCGAGGACGCGAAGGCGATCACCTTCACGATCCGCGAGGGCGTCACGTTCCATGACGGCACCGACTTCAACGCCGAGGCCGTCTGCTTCAACTTCGACCGTTGGTACAACTTCACGGGCCCGACGCAGAGCGCCGGGGCGTCGTACTACTGGCAGGTCACCTTCGGCGGCTACGCCAAGAACATCAAGGAGAACGAGGCGCTCGGCAAGAGCCTCTACGCGAGCTGCGAAGCGAGCGACGCAACGACGGTGAAGATCAACCTGACGCGGCCGTCGGCGTCCGTCCTGGGCGCGCTGACGCTGGCTCCGTTCTCGATCGCGAGCCCGAAGGCGCTCGCCGAGTTCAAGGCCGACGAGGGCACCGTCGACGACACCGGCTTCAGCCCCTCGGGCACCTTCGGCACCGAGCATCCAACCGGCACGGGACCCTTCAAGCTCGAGTCCTGGGAGGTCGGCGACAGGTTGACGCTCGTGCGCAACGAGGACTACTGGGGCGATCAGGCCAAGCTGGACAAGGTGATCATCCGACCAATCGCCGACAACGCCGCGCGGCTCCAGGCCTTGCAAACGGGCGAGATCCAGGGGTACGACCTCGTCGAGCCCCAGGACATCCCGACGATCGAGGGAGACAAGAGCCTGCAGATCCTCGAGCGGCCAGCCTTCAACATCTTCTACGTCACGATCAACCAGAAGGTGAAGCCGTTCGACAAGCTCGAGGTGCGACAGGCCGTCGCTCACGGGCTCGACAGGCAGGCCGTCGTCGACAACTTCTACGGCGGCCTCGGCCAGGTCGCGAAGGAGTTCATGCCACCGACTCTGTCCGGCTACGCGGAGGATGGGGTGAGGGAGTACGAGTACGATCCCGCGAAGGCGAAGCAGCTACTCCGGAAGGCCGGCGTCACGCTGCCGCTCGAGGTCGAGTTCTGGTATCCGACCGACGTCTCGCGGCCGTACATGCCCGATCCGAAGCGGAACTTCGAGGCCTTTGCGGCCAGCCTGAACGAGTCCGGCTTCAAGGTCGTGCCGAAGAGCGCGCCCTGGAATCCCGACTACCTCGGACGAGTGCTCGTCGGGAAGGGCGGAGCCCTCAACTTCCTCGGCCAGACCGGTGACTATGCCGACGCGGACAACTTCATCGGCATCTTCTTCCAGGGCCAGAAGCCGCAGTGGGGGTTCTCGAACCCGGCGCTCTTCAAGGCGCTCGACGAGGCCGAGGTCGAGCCGGACGTCGACAAGCGCGAGAGCGACTACCAGGAGATCAACCGGACGATCATGGAGTACCTGCCGGGGATCCCGGTTGCGCACTCGAAGTCGGCGCTCGCGTTCAACGCGAACATCGAAGGCTACGTGCCGAGCCCGACGACGAACGAGTCGTTCGCGACGGTGACGATCGGCGAGTAGCTCGCTCGAGCGGCGGGTGTGCCCGAACGGGCCGCCCGCCGCTCAACGGCGCAAGAGTGGGAGGACGCGGTCGCAGATCAGATCGACACCCGCGCGCGTCGTCCGGCCCTGCGGGGTGCCCAGCTCGACCCGGCCTGCGCCGGCGGCCCAGAGCTCCTCGACGCGCATGGCCACGTCCTCCGGCGTGCCGGCAATCGTGAAGCGGTCGAGCGGCGGCTCCTCCCCAGGCCGGAGCTCGAACGTCGGATCGAGCTTCGCGACGACCTCGAGGTACGGGGCGACGACGGCACGAGCCCGCTCCCGAGCCCAGCTTCCGTCCTCGTCGACGACGGTCACGCAGCCGGCGACGATCTCGACCTCCGGGTTGTCGAGCCACGTGCGCACGACCGGGACCAGCCCGGGGTTGGCGGAGCCGCCGAGCTTGAGCTCGTCGGCGACGGTTCCTGCCCACGCCGTCGTTCGTCTACCCCACGTGCCGATCAGGAGCGGGACGCGCCTCCGTTCGCGCCGGTAGGCGAGCACCGTCCCGGGCTGGAGCCGAAAGCGCGCGCCCGCGACGCCGCTCGGATCGCCTGCGAGGAGCTTCGTCACGATCTCGACCGCTTCGCGCAAGGCGGTCAACGGCTGCTTCTCGTCGAGTCCCAGTCGGTCGAGCCAGGCGCCCTTCGCGAGCCCTAGGTAGGCGCGGCCCCGAGAGACGCGATCGAGAACCGCGATCTGGCCCGCGATCTCGTACGGGTGGAGCGTGAACGGGTTGAGCGCGGCCGGGCCGAGCCGGATCCGCTCGGTCGAGCGCGCCATCAGGAGGAGCGGCCCGATCGCCGGCTGGTAGAGGAGGTCGTGGAAGACCGAGAGCACGTCGACTCCCGCCTCCTCGGCCCGGCGAGCGATCCACTCGTAGTCCGCTGGTTCCTGGTCGGTGAGCAGCCCGAGCCCGAGCTCCCGCACTAGTGCCTCTGCCGGTAGTGCGGCCTCGCTCCTGGGGCGTGAGCAGCAAGCCAGGCTGGCACGCAGGGAGCCTCGATAGCTGGGGCTATCGAGGCGAGCGAGGACGACGCCTGGCGCCGCTGATCGCGCGCCAGGGGCCAGGAGGGCATTGCCGGCAGAGGCACTACGTGAGGTCCTCGGTCCGCAACGAGCGCTCGCCGAGCCGCTCGATCCGCATCACGAGGCGCTCGTCGGGGTCCGGGCAGGCGACGAGGTTGTCCCGCTCGAGCCAGTCCTCAGCGGGCAGGCGCCGCATCTTCGCCGGGAGGAGCGGCAGCACCGCCTGGATCGCGAAGAGGCAGAAGTGACGCCCCTCCGGGATCCGGACGCGACTCGACTCCGTGACCTCGAAGAAGTCGCCGACCGCGAGCCCGCAGACCGAGCGACCTTCGATTCGCTCGACGGTGACGCGAACGTCGTAGAGCCGCATCTCGGTCATCTGCCGAGCATAGTGAGACGGCCTCGGCAAACTTTGTGTTTCAACAACACAAGGTCATCGTCCACCGCACCGCTCCGTGGGTCGAGCGCGCTTGTGTTGTTCCAACACAAGCTCAGTCAGGCTCAGACAACCTGCGGCTCCGGTAAGAGGCGGCTCTCCTGAAACCGCGCGAGGTCGAGGACGTCGAGGATCGGATCGAGGCGACCCTCGACGGCATCGGCCAGGATCCGGGCGACCGCGGGCGCGATCATGAAGCCGTGGCCGCTGAATCCTGCCGCCACGTACAGGCCGTCGCCGAGCGGGCCGAGGATCGGCTGCCGATCCGGCGTCACGTCGTAGGCGCCGCTCGCCAGGATCGGGAAGTCGACGTACTCCAGGACCGGGAGCAGCTCGCGGATCCCCTCGCGAACGCGTGCCCGCCAGCGAGGGGCGCCGGCGGCCGCGTCGCCCGTCGCGGCGAGGTCGCTCGCGAGCACGCGCCCGTCGGCGAGCTGCTTCGCGGCGAAGCTGCGCTCGATCGAGACGACGAGCGGCTCGACTAGGCGATCGGCGATCGGGACGCTGAGGAAGAGATGGCGCTCCTCGCGCTCGAGCGGCAGCGTCATGCCAGGCTCGGCGGCAAGCGGGGCCGAGTCGACTCCGGCGGCGAGGACGACGCTTGCGGCCGACACGACGCCTGAGCCAGAGAGAACCTCCCAGCCGCCCGCCGCGCGACGCAACTCGGTCACCTCACCAAGCCGGACGTCCGCGTCGCGGGCAAAGGCCTCGACCACCGCCTGCGGACGGTCGAAGTAGCCGTCCTGCGCGCACCAGGCGGCGCCGGAAAGGGTTTTCGTGCGCAGACCTGGGACGAGGTCTGCCGCCTGCGTCGGGTCGACGATGCGCGAGGGCACGCCTTCGGCGTTCTGGATCGCGACGTTCGCGCGCAGACGCGCGAGCATCGGCTCCGAATGGGCGACGAAGAGGTAGCCGCACTCGCGGAAACGGAGCTCGACCGGGCTCTCGAGCAGGCTCTGCGCCTCTCTCCAGAACGCGAACGACTCCGTGGCGAGCCGGCAGCCGGTCGCCGTCCCCCATTGGCGGCGGACACCGCCGGGCTGGACGCCCGACTGGCCCGAGCCGATTCCCGTGCGCTCGCAGACGATGACCGATGCCCCGCGCTCGCGCAGGGCCCGCGCCACCGCCAGACCGACGATCCCGGCGCCGACGACGGCGACATCGGCTGCGTCAGTCGCCATCCGGCTTCGCGCGCGCCACATTCGCCCGGACTACCTCGAGAGTCCGCTCGAGCTCGTGCGTCGGGGTGAACTCGACCGCCTCGCTGTCTTCCTCGAAGGAGATCAGATGCCCCGGCTCGACGTAGTACGCCTGTCCCCCCGTCACGGTCTCCTCGCGGTCGCCGTAGTCGACGACGATCCGGCCCAGGGCATGCGGGTCTCCTGTTCGTCGTGGGTTGGGCGATGCCTGAGTACGATCGCGGACGTGGCTGGACCGCACTACGGGAACCGACTCGAGCGCGCGCGGACGCTGACCGCGGAGTCCGCACTCGCCGGTCTCTACGTCACTGCCGGGCCGAGCTTCCGCTGGCTGACCGGCGAGAGCGCCCATCCGGGCGGCTGGCCGCTCTGGCTCTCCGCGGTGCTCGTGCCCGTCGACGGCGAGCCGGCATTGGTGGTCAGCGAGATGCACGCCCGGATCTTCGAGCTCGAACGCTCCCCGGTGCGGGCCGTGCTCACCTACCTGGACGGGCAGGATCCAGGCGATGCGCTTCGCCGCGCCTTCGCGGACACGGGTCTCGGCGGCGAGACGATCGGGGTCGAGGACTCGCTCTGGTTCGGAGACGCCGCCTTGCTCGCGGCCGAGGTCCCGGCGGTGCGGCTGCGGCGCGCCAGCCGAGTGTTCGACCGGCTGCGAACCGTCAAGGACGCGAACGAGCTCGAGCATCTCCGGCTCGCGGCGGCGGCGCACGACGCCGGTTACCGCCGGGCCGTCGAGGTGCTGCGACCGGGCGTGACCGTCGCTGAGGCGGGAACCGAGATCGTCCGCGCGATGATCGAGGCGGGCTCGGAGTCGCTCGAGATCGCCGGAGCCTTCCACCACCTGACCGACCGCCGCTTCGAGGCCGGCGAGATCGTCGACGTCGACCTCTTCCCCGGCTCGCACGGCGGCTACCGGGCCGACACGGCGCGCAACGTCTTCCTCGGAGAGCCGAGCACCGACGCCCGGCGGCTCTACGAGGCGACGCTGCACGCCTACGACGCGGCCATCGCCGCCGTCCGCCCCGGCGTCTGCGCCGAGACGATCCATATCGCCTGCGCCGCCGCGATGGGCGAGGCCGGCTACGAGCAGGTCTGGAAGGTCGGTCACGGCGTCGGACTCGGCGACGCGCACGAGCCGCCGCTCCTCCAGCTCGGAAACGACGATCCGCTCGAGGAAGGCATGGTCTTCACGATCGATCCGGGCGCCTTCATCGCCCGCGACACCCCGATCCACGTCGAGGACACCGTGGTCGTAACGGCGACGGGTTGCGAGGCACTGAACAGCTTCACGCGCGAGCTCACCGTCGTCTAGCCGGCGAAGTGCGGCAGCACGCGCTCGGCGAAGAGCTCGAGCGAGCGTTGACTCGCCTCCAGCGACAGACCTGGCAGTCGCGCCCAGAAGAAGAGGCGGTCGAACGGCTGCCGCGTGTAGAGGGCCTCGATCCCGGCGCTCACCTGCTCGGGCGTCCCGATCAGGTAGCGCTCGCGCGGGAGCTCGTCCCGGCTCGCTGCCGTCTTCGCCGGCGTCTCGCCGCCCGCCGCGAACCACTCGCGGTAGCGGTTGTACTGGTAGCGGAGATGCTCGCCGATCTCCGCCCAGGCGCGCTCGGGATCTTCAGCGACGAAGACCGTCGGGTTGATCGCCACCTCGAACGCGGCCGGATCGTGGCCCGCCTCCGCGAGCGCCTGCCGGTAGGTCGCGTAGTGCTCGACGGGGATGTAGGCGTCGGGCATGAAGTGGCAGCCGAGCCGGCCGGCGCGCTCTGCGGCCTTCGCCGTGCCGCCGCCGAGCCAGAGCGGCGGGCCGCCGGGTTGGAAGGGCGTCGGCGTCACCGTGACATCCTCGAAGCTCCAATGGGCGCCGCGATGGGAGAACGGCTCCCCCGTCCAGGCTCGGCGAGCGACCTCGATCAGCTCCTCGGTGTGCGTCCCCCGTTCCGCTCGCAGCACACCGAGCGCGCGGAACTCGTCGCGGCGGTAGCCGAGCCCGAGGCCGAGCTCGAGTCTGCCGCCGCTGAGCTGGTCGACGAACGCTGAATCCTCGGCGAGGCGGATCGGATGGTGGAAGGGCGCGAGCAGGACGGCCGAGCCGAGCCGGATCGTGGTCGTGCGCACGGCGAGAGCGGCGAGGAACGGGAAGACCGACGGCAGGTAGCCCTCGTCGGTGACATGGTGCTCGGAGACCAGCGCGGCGTCGAAGCCGGCGGATTCGGCCCAGGCGATCTGGTCGAGAGCCTCGCGGTAGAGCTCCGCGTAGGGCCGGTGCCAGCGCGGCGGGTTCCGCAGGTCGTACCAGACGCCGAATCTCATCGGATGTAGCTCGCACCGTTGACGTCGAGCGTCGCGCCGGTCAGATGACGGACGCTTCCGGTGGCAAGGAACGCGACGAGGCCGGCGACGTCCTCGGGCGGCACCCACTCACCCATCGCGAGCGTCGCGGTCAGCGCCTCCTCCCCGCCCCGACTCGCGGCGGCCCGCTCCGACATCCCGGTGCGGACGACGCCCGGCGCGACGACATAGGAGAGGACGCCGTCGGCCGCGTGGTTGCGCGCGATCGTCTGCGCCATCGCCTTGACGGCGGCCTTCGACGCGGCGTACGCCACGAGATCGGAGTTGCCGGCGCCGCGCTGGGCGGCCCAGCTCGAGAGCGTGATCAGCGTGCCGCCGCCCCGCTCGCGAAAGTGACGCACGGCCTCGCGCATCAGCGCCGCCGGGGCGAGCACGTTGACGCGCAGCGTCCGCTCCCAGGCGTCGCTCCAGATGGATTCCTCGGCGTCGAGCGCCGTCTCGAGCATGAGCGCCGCGTTCAAGACGAGGACGTCGATTCGGCCACGCCAGGCGACGGCTTCCGCCCACAGGCCCAGCGGGGCGGCCGGGTCGTCCAGATCAGCGCCGACGAGCAGCTTCCGGTCGTCTGGGATCGCCGCGGTCGCAGCGCGGGCGCCAGCCTCGTCGCCGCCGTAGTGGGCGACGACGGCGGCTCCTCGCTCGCCGAGCGCTCGCACGATCGCAGCGCCGATCCCCTTCGAGGCGCCGGTGACGAGCACCGTCCTTCCTTCCAGGGTCATTCAGCGCTCTTCGTAGAGGTCGTCGCCCTCGACGTACGCGGGCGCGTTCAGGACGAGGTAGGTGAGCTCACCGTCGAGCGAGTAGAGCTCGCCGCGCGGAACGATGACGACGTCTCCGGCTTTCGCGACGAACGGTTCGGCCGCACCGAGCGTGAAGTGGGCAGAGCCCTCGAGGACGTAGTAGACGCGGGCCGAGCGGGTCGTCCTAAGCGGCCGGTGCGTGCCGGAGAGGCGCACGTGGGTCAGGCTCAGGCCGACTCCGTCCTCGACACGGACGTGCGCCCGCAGCACGAGATCGTCCTCGGGAGCCTCCACCTCGGGCCGCTCTCCGGCGCGGATCAGCATCAGAGGATGCCCGCGTCGACCGGGAGGAGCGCGCCGGTGATCCCCGCGGAGAGATCGCTCGCGAGGAAGAGGGCCGCCTGCGAGACCTCCTCCTCGGTCGCCATCCGGCCGAGGGCGGTTCCGGCGGCGGCCTCGGCGAGCGCGTCCTCGACGGCGAGCCCGCCCTCGACGGCGCGGCGCGCCAGCCGCGCGCGGAGGGCATCGGTCGCAATAGGACCC
>JANDLU010000190.1 GCA_024330215.1 Candidatus Gaiellasilicea maunaloa | reverse complement strand
GCGAGCGGGTGACAAGCGCGAGCGCCGATCGACCTGCGCTGAGCCGGGCGGGTACGGGCCGCTCTTGACGGCCGGCGAGGTCCACGTCCGCTCCTAGACTGCTGGCGTGGACGTCGACGAGCAGCTGAGCGCGCCGCTGGCCGAAGCCTCGGTGGCCTTCGCGTACCTGTTCGGGTCGAGGGCGACCGGGTCCGAGCACGCGGGGAGTGACCTCGACCTCGCGATCATGCCAGGACGGGATCTCACCCTGCTCGACGAGCAGCGCCTCGCGGCCCGCATAGCGGGCGCGGTGAACGTGCCCGAGGTCGATCTCGTCCGCCTCGACCGCGCCGGGCTCGAGCTGCGCGGGAAGGTGGTCCAGGAGGGCCGGCTCGCCTTCTCCGCCGACGAGCCCCGCCGCGTCGCCTTCGAGGTGCGGACCCGCGCCGAGTACCTCGACTACCTGCCTACCCTGCGGGCTCACACCCACCGCTACCTCCGCCAGGTCGCCGAGCGGGGGTTGTGATGGTCGACCCGGATCGCGTCCGTAGGCTGCTCGGCTCCCTGTCGGACTACCGCGATCGGCTCGCGGAGCTGCGTGAGATGGAGACCGACGCTTACGTCCGCGAGCAGGCCCTTGCCGGGCGCTATCTGGTCCAGGTATCGGCCCAGTCGTGCATCGACATCGCCAACCACGTGATCGCCTCCGAGGGCTGGCGCGTGCCCGCCGATTTTCGCGACGCGTTCACGGTGCTCGAGGAGAACGGTGTGCTCGAGCCCCAGCTCGCCGAGCGTCTGCGGGCGCTGGCCGGGCTTCGCAACCGGCTCGTCCACCTCTACGAGGAGATCGACGACGCGACCGTCCACAGGGCGCTCGGCGCGGGCCTCGACGACTTCGACGCCTTCGGTGCGGCGGTCGCGCGGCTCGTCAACGACGAGGCCGACCGCCCGTAGGCGAGCCGCCGCGCCCGCGTCTGACCGCCCGCTCTGCTCAGTCTGTGGCGCTTGCCGCAGCGCGGGCCTGGTCCCAGTCGGCGAAGGCGTCGATCCTGGCCACCTCGTCGCCCCGGTAGGTCGCCAGGTGCGCGTAGCGCAGGGTGACGTCCTCGCCGGAGCCGCGCTCGGTGCCGTGGAAGGTGATCAGGGCGAGCACGCGGTCGTCGCCCGCCGGCTCGATCTCGTCGACGTCGAGCCTGAACAGCGCCCAGGGCTCCTCGATGAACGAGGTCCAGAACTCGACCATGCCGTCGCGGCCGCGGTAGACGGGCTCGGTCCCGGGAAAGATCTGCGCGGTGTTGAACTCGAAGTCGGGCGCCACCTGCTCGAGGATCCAGACGAGGTCGCGGCGGTTCCATGCGTCGAGGGCCTCTCGGTAGCGCTCGACTCTGTCGGTGTCGCTGGCGGTCATCCGGGATTCAAGTATCGCGATTGTCGGCGTCAGCTGGCGCCGCCGACGGCGATCGCGAACAGGTCGTTGACGTTGGTATGGGTCGGGCCGGTGATCATCCGATCGCCGAGTGCCTCCAACACCTCCCCCGAGCGGTGGGTGGCGAGCGCCGCGGCGACCCCGACGCCGGCAGCGCGCGCCCGCGCCGCCGTGTGGCCGTCGACGATCGCCCCCGCCGCCTCGGTGCCCCCGTCGGAGCCGTCGGTGTCGATCAGGCAGGCGGCCACGGCCGCATCGCCGGGCAGCGCCGCGGCGAGCGCCAGCGCTGCCTCCTGATTCGGCCCGCCGAGCCCGAACGAGTCCTCGCTGCCGAGCGAGACGGTCGACTCCCCGCCGCAGCCGATCAGCAGCGCGGGTACGCCGTCCGCGCGGCGGCGCAGGGCGAGCTCGGCGAGCTCCGCGCCGACCCACGAGGCCTCGCCCGATAGCGAGGTCGAGACCACGCAGGCGTCGAGGCCGAGCGACTGCGCCGCCTGCCCCATCGCCTCGCAGACGATCCGCCCGTTGACCAGCAGCTGGCTGTGCGGCTCGACCTCGAGCGTCGGCGACCCGGCGGCCGGGCTGAGCAGATGAGCGCGAACGCTCTCCGGCAGCTCCTCCCAGAGCCCACGCGAGCGCAGCACGGCGATCGCCTCGGCGGAAGTGGAGGTGTCCTGAACCGATGGGTCGGTGAGCGTCTCGAGCACGTCGCCGGCGACGTCGGAGACGACCAGGTTCACCAGGCTCGCGGGGGCGGCGCGGGCGGCCAACCTGCCGCCCTTGATCGCGGAGACGTGCTTGCGCACGGTGTTGACCTCGGCGATCGGGGCGCCGCTGGCGAGCAGCA
>JANDLU010000189.1 GCA_024330215.1 Candidatus Gaiellasilicea maunaloa | reverse complement strand
GCTAGCGCTCGAGAAGCGCCACCTCTGGTTCGCAGGCGAGCTCGCGTACTGGCAATGGAAGGCCGGAGCCCTCGACGAGTGGCCCGACTGGATCGCCGAGCCCTACCGGCTACAACTGACGGGCTCCTTCGTCGCGGCTGCAGAGGCCTGGCGCGCGCGCGGCTGCCCGTACGAGCGGGCGAGGGCGCTCGCCGAGGCCGACGCCGAGGATCTCCAGCTGGAGGCGCTCGCCGAGTTCGAGCGGTTGGGCGCAGGTCCTGCTGCGAAGCTGACCCGACAGGCGCTGCGCGGCAGGGGAGCGGCCGTTCCGCGAGGGCCTCGACCGTCGACACTGGCGAACCCCGCCGAGCTAGGAGGGGAAGACACTTGCGCCGCACACTGACCACATCGATCATCGTTGTCGCCTGCGCCGCCGTGCCGTTCGCGGCCTGGGCGGCTCGCTCGGAGGAGCAGGCACCCGTAGTGCGCGTTCAGTGCCGACCACGCCGCGACGGTTCGGGTTCTCTCCGGCGCCTGCGACGCGTTGTTCACCCCACGGCCGCTGGGGCCGCTCGCAGACATCGCCGCAGAGACAGGAGGCGACCTCGAGGAGCTCGTCGAGACGGGTGCACGCCCGCATCAGGTCCTACGAGCGTTGCTCGAGGAGCTCCGCGGATCTCGGCCGGCGCTCCTCGTGTTCGAGGACGTGCACTGGGCGGACGAAGCGACGCTCGACGTACTGCGCCTGTTGGCGCGGCGTGTCGCGACCGTTCCCACGCTCGTGCTCGCGACCTGGAGAGATGACGAGCTCGACCGAGCGCATCCCCTGCGGATCCTGGTCGGAGAGCTGGCCTCGGCTCCCGCCGTCAGCCGAGTGTCGCTACCGCCGCTTACGATCGAGGCGGTGCGGACGCTTTCGGCTCCACATCCCGTCGACGCGGACGAGCTGCACCGCGTCACCGGGGGGAACCCCTTCTTCGTCACCGAGGTGCTGACTGCGGAAGGCGCAGCACTCCCCGAAAGCGTGCGGGATGCGGTGCTGGCGCGTGTCTCACGCTTGACGACGGCCGCGCGACGTCTGGTCGACGCGGTTGCTCTCGTGCCGCCGCGGGTCGAGCCGTGGTTGCTCGAGGAGATCGGCGGGCGGACATCATGGAGATCGATGCCTGCCTCGCCTCGGGGGTGCTGTGCTCCGAGTCGGGGGGAATCGCGTTCCGGCACGAGCTCGCGCGGCGCGCCGTCGAAGATGCAGTTCCGCCGACTCGTCGGCTCGCCGTCCACCGCACAGTCCTGCGAGGTCTGACGCTCGACTCCCGGGCGGCGAGAGACTCGCCGCGGCTGGCCCATCACGCCGAAGCTGCCGGCGACACCACTGCCGTGCTTGTGTACGCGCCGGCAGCCGCTGAGCGAGCGACCCTGCTCGCGGCATTCTGCATGAACGGCGAGGACAACGAGGGAACCGTCGCCTGGGGCGAGCGTGCCCTCCAGCTCGCGGAGCTCCTCGGCGAGCCGGAGACGATCGCGCACGCGCCCAACAACATCGGCACGATCGAGCTCCTGGACGGGATCCCCGGCGGTCGGGAGAAGCTCGAGCGCAGCCTTGCGCTCTCCGCGGATGCGGGTTTCGACGACCATGTCGGCAGAGCGTTTCTCAACCACGCCTGGGCAATCACGCGGACGCGTGCATATGGCGACCTCGAGCCAATCGAGAGTGGCATCGAGGCGTGCGGCGAGCGCGGGCTCGAGGTCTGGCGGCTCTACATGCTCGCGTTCCGCGCACGCTCGGAGCTCGATCGCGGTCTCTGGACCGAGGCAGCGGATAAACCGCCACAAGCGTGCTTCGCTACCAGCGGCAGGCGCCGCTGCTGCGGATCCTCGGGATGACCGTGCTCGGACTTGTGCGGGCGCGCCGCGGCGACCCAGGTCAGTGGGCCCCGCTTGACGAGGCCCTCGCCGCTGCGGAGTCGAGCGACGAGCTCCAGCTCGTCGCGCCGGTGGCGACCGCCCGGGCTGAGGCGAGCTGGCTCGAAGGCCGGCACGCGGCGGTCGCGGAGGAAACGGAGTTCGGATTCGATCTCGCCCGACGACGAGGCGTCGGCTGGGTGAGCGGAGAGCTGGCGCTCTGGCGCCGGCGGGGGGGCCTCGCGGAGACGCCGCCGGCGGAGCTTGCAGCTCCCTACGCGCTCGCGCTCGCCGGGGCGTCGGCGGACGCGGCGGCCTGGTGGGAAGCCGCCGGTTGCCCGTATGACGCCGCGCTCGCGCTCGGCGATACAACAGATCCTGCTTCGCTCCAGCGTTCACACGAACAACT
>JANDLU010000188.1 GCA_024330215.1 Candidatus Gaiellasilicea maunaloa | reverse complement strand
AGGCCTACGGCGCGCTGCTGCGCTCGATCGTGGGCCAGCAGCTCTCGACCAAGGCGGCGCGCACGATCTACGACCGGCTCGCGGGGCTGTTCGGCGACCGTGCTCCGACACCCGAGGAGCTGCTGGGCGTCGATCCGGAGGAGCTGCGAGGCGTCGGGCTGTCGCGTGCCAAGGCCTCCTACCTGCGGTCGCTGGCCGAGCACGTGATCGCGGGCGAGCTGGAGCTCGACCGTCTGGCGGAGCTCGACGACGAGGAGGTGGCGGCCCAGCTCACGGCTGTGAAGGGGCTCGGCCCGTGGACGGCGCACATGTTCCTGATCTTTCACCTGCGGCGGCCCGACGTGCTGCCGGTCGGCGACCTGGGCATCCGCCGCGGGGCGCAGCTGGCCTACGGGATGGAGGAGCTGCCGACCCCGGCCGAGCTGGCGCAGCTCGCGGAGCCGTGGCGGCCGTACCGGTCGCTGGCGTGCCTGTACCTGTGGCGCTCGCTGGACAACGAGCCGTGAGACGGCTCTTCCTCGCTCTGCTCCGTCCTCGCTGCGCTGTGGCTCCCTTCGGCCGCCGCGGCCGAGCAGCGGCTGATCACCATCGACACGCCGAGCGTGAACGTGGACCCCGTCGACGTGCGCTTCAACGGCGCGACCACCCGGGCACGCGCGGCACTGCGCTACCGGCCGCGAGGGAAGCCGGGACGCCGCCGGCTGACGGTACGCGCACCGGGGCTACCGGCCGCACGTCCGGCGATCCGCGTGGTTCGCTGACGGCGAAGGCGCGGTACCACAAACCCAAGCCGCAATGGATCCCCGAACTCGTCCCTGAAACGGAGGCTGATGCGCAGCCGACCATGCCGGCAGCCCCGAGGCAGCCCGAGGCGGAGACGACTCCCCCGCCGAGGAGGCAATGTACGGCGCACCACCCGCTCTCGCGCGCTACCGCGATCACAAGACTGCGAGGCAGCCTTGAGTGACACGCGCACAGGGCACTCTCGCCTGAACGACGCGAAACCCGGACAGACCACAGACAACGAAATGGCCCGCGGACCGCTTCGCCGCGGGTAGGAGATGCCGAACGTCCTGCTGATCGCTTCACAGTCCGGCTCCAACACGTCGAAGCCACCGCCATCCGCGACGAGATCGGTACCGGGGCCGCAGGCCACGTGTTCCTCTCGGGGGTCGTTCGCGCCCGTCGGGTACGAGAGGCTTCCGGAGATCCGGTACCCGCCGACTCTTGCGTAGATCTCATCACTTCCCGGACCTCCGTCGAGCCGGTCGCGACCTCCGTCGCCGCCCAGGCGGTCGTCCCCTCCCCCTCCGATCAGCTCGTCGTTACCCCCCGCCCCGGCAAGTCTGTTGTCCTCGCTGTCGCCAGTGAGCGTGTCGTCTCCCGCCCCGCCGACGACGCGCTCGATGTCCACGAGGGAGTCCTGCTCGCCCGCAGATCCGCCGG
Source organism: Candidatus Gaiellasilicea maunaloa (assembly GCA_024330215.1). Classification (GTDB taxonomy): domain Bacteria; phylum Actinomycetota; class Thermoleophilia; order Gaiellales; family Gaiellaceae; genus Gaiellasilicea; species Gaiellasilicea maunaloa. The sequence goes on along the minus strand of JANDLU010000188.1, from coordinate 869 downwards.
GGGCGGCGTTCGACAGGTCAACGCTCACATCGAGCCTCCGGGGGGCATAGACCACCGTGTCCTTTCCATCGCCCCCGTTCATGAGGTCGTCAGCCGGCTGCGCGGTCCCAGGACCGGCCCAGTCCGCACCGCTGAGGTCGTCCTCACCGGGACCACCGAACATGTGATCCGGTCCCAAGCCACCATCAAGGTGGTCGTCCCCCAGGCCACCCACCAGCAGGTCAGCGCCCGAGCCGCCACTGACGCGCTGGCCGATGAGAGCGTCGTCGCCATCCCCGCCCGTGAGAAAGGCGATCGGCTCGTCCACTCGGTCGTTACCCGGGCCGAGGTCGGCTGCGTAGATTCCACTCGCTCGCACAATCCGGTCTTCCCCGTCGCCGGTGTCCGCGCTCATGCTCAGGGCCGGACAGCGAACCGTGTGCATGTCCACGTTCCGGCACTCACGGTCAGTAGTGATTGTCGCGCCCGAGTCCGTGACCACGATCTCGTTCGCCGCGCTGTCGACTTCGGCTGAGAGCACGTTCGCTTCTCCGGGTGAGGCTTGAAACCGCACCGAGGCGGGGCTGCCGAGGTCGGGCTTGCTGCCACCGCTCGTTGGTGGGACGAACTCGACCGTCGCGGCAGCCGCGGAGGCCGGTGCGAGGGCCGCGCCGAGGACGACAAGCGCCGCCAGGCGGCCGCTCGGCCTCCGCACGAAGCGAAGCGGTTCGGAGAAGAGCTTCCGCAAGCACATCCTCCTCCTCCAACGCCACCCGGCGACGTTAGTTGCGTCGGTTCGGCAGAACCGAGAGCCTAGGCGGCCGAGCCGCAGCTCGGCTCTTCCTCGGCGATGCGAAACGACGAGCCGCAGCCGCACGAGGCGACGACGT
>JANDLU010000187.1 GCA_024330215.1 Candidatus Gaiellasilicea maunaloa | reverse complement strand
ATCTCGCCGGTCTTCAGCGCTTCCGCGAGACCGGCGAGAGCCGGGTGCTGGGCGAGCGGCTGGAGCTGACCGCTCTCCACCGCGACGGCCACGAGCTGCCGGTCGAGATGACGATCTCGCCGCTGCGCACGGACGACGGCTGGCAGTTCAACGCGTTCATCCAGGACATCAGCGAGCGCCACGCCGCCGAGTCCGAGCTGCGCTCGCGCGAGGCGCGCTTCCGCGCGCTGGCCACCCAGTCGCCAGGCGGCATCTACGAGACCGACGCCGGCGGCGGCCTGACGTTCGCGAGCCGGCGCTGGTGCGAGATGGCCGGCCTGACCCAGGCCGAGGCGAACGGGCACGGATGGCTCGACGCGATCCACCCCGACGACCTCAACGGGGTCGTGCAGGAGTGGATGGACGCCGCGCGCGAGGACCGCGACTTCGAGCGCGAGTACCGGCTGCTCCACGCCGACGGCGCGGTCCGGTGGGTGTACGGGACCGCGACGCCGGTGCGTTCGGAAGGCGGCGAGATCACGGGCTTCCTCGGCGCGTGCCTGGACATCACCGAGCGCAGGCGCGGTGAGGCCGCCCGGGCCGCGGCGGAGGCACGCTTCCGCAGCGCGTTCAACCAAGCTCCGATCGGAATGGCCATGAACGATCTCGACGGGCGCTTCACCGAGGTCAACAGCGCGCTCGTCGAGATGACCGGCTACCCGGCGGAGGAGCTGCGCCAGATGAGCTTCGAGGCCATCACCCACCCGGACGACGTGGTCGCCGACCGCGAGGGCCGCCGTGCGCTGCTGTCCGGCGAGATACCGGCGTTCTCGATGGAGAAGCGCTACGTGCACGCCGGCGGCCACCCGGTGTGGGTGGGGATCAGCGTCGCGGCCGTATGCGGCCTTGACGGTCGCCCACTGCACACGCTCACCCAGGTCCAGGACATCACCGACCGGCGCAACTATGAGCGCAAGCTCCAGCACATGGCCGACCACGACCCGCTGACCGGCCTGCTCAACCGCCGCAGCTTCGACCGCGAGCTCCAGGGACACGTCGAGCGCTCGAGCCGCTACGGCGCCGAGGGGGCGCTGCTCGTGCTCGACGTCGATCACCTCAAGCACGTGAACGACACGCTGGGCCACAACGTCGGCGACGAGCTGATCGTCCGCGTCGGGAACGCGGTGCGCGACTCGCTGCGCAGCTCCGACGTCGTCGCGCGACTCGGGGGTGACGAGTTCGCCGTGCTCCTGCCCAAGGCCGATCGTGAGGCGGCCGCTAAGGTCGCGGCTTCCCTCTGCGAGCGCATCCGCCGCGAGGAGCTGACCCTGACCGGACGCTCGCGGCCGCTGTCGGCCAGCGTCGGCGTGGCGCTGCTCGCCGACGCGCCCGACGTGACGGCGGAGGACCTGCTGGCCAACGCCGACCTGGCGATGTACGACGCCAAGGAGGATGGGCGCGACCGGTTCGCCCTGTACTCGTCCGAAGGACACCACGAGGCGCGCATGAAGGGCCGTGTGCGCTGGGTGGAGCGCATCCGTCGCGCGCTCGAGGACGAGACCTTCACGCTGCTGGCCCAGCCGGTCGTCGACCTGGCGACCGGCCGGCCGAGCCAGTACGAGCTGCTGCTGCGGATGCGCGACTCCGACGGGGACCTGATTCCCCCCGGCGCGTTCCTCTACATCGCCGAGCGCCTCGACATGGTGCAGGAGATCGACCGCTGGGTGACCGGCCAGGCGATCGACCTGATGGCCGAGCGCGAGCGCGCCGGCGCTCCGGTGACGCTCGAGGTCAACCTCTCCGGGCGCTCCATGGGCGATCCGCGCCTGCTCGAGTCGATCGAGCACCGGCTGGCCGCCACCGGCGTCGACGCGTCCAACCTCATCCTCGAGGTGACCGAGACCGCCGCGGTGACCAACATCGCCGCGGCTCGCGCGTTCGCCGAGCGCCTGTCAGAGCTCGGCTGCCGCTTCGCGCTCGACGACTTCGGCGCCGGCTTCGGCTCGTTCTACTACCTCAAGCACCTGCCCTTCGACCTGTTGAAGATCGACGGGGAGTTCATCCGCAACTGCCTGACGACCCAGACCGACCGCCTGGTCATCTCCGCGGTCGTGGACATCGCCCGCGGCCTCGGCAAGCAGACGGTGGCCGAGTTCGTGGGCGACGACGAGACGGCGCGGCTGCTCACCCGGCTCGGCGTCGACTACGCCCAGGGCTATCACCTGGGCAAGCCCGTCGCCGTGGACGACGCGCTACTTACGCCTCGTTCGGTGCTCGCACGGTCTACGACCGCGCTGCGCGCCTCTCGCTAATCGGCTTGCGACCCGCGCGCCATCCGGCGTAGGTCCAGCGCCTCGTCGAGCGTCGCCTCGTCC
>JANDLU010000186.1 GCA_024330215.1 Candidatus Gaiellasilicea maunaloa | reverse complement strand
TGGCTTTCGCTCGTGGACGCCGCGCGTCAGGCGGCGTCGGCGCTCATGTGATCCGAGGGGAGGTTGGTGAACTGTAAGACGCCTGGCGCGGCGAGATCGAGCAGGACGACGCCACGGCGACCCACCGCCGCCTGCGCGATCGTCCCGTCGATTGACTTGATCCTCCGAGCTGCAGACGAGACTTGGTCCCTCGCCGGCGAGATGGGCCAGGTCCTACGACGCCGAATACGTCGCCCCCGCGCCTGCTCGGCTGCCGGCTGGTGACCCTCGATGCCCAGCTGCGCCGCGTCGCCGACCAGCTCGGCGTCGTCGTGGCGCCGCACGAGCTCCGACGCGGTCCGAGGTGCCCGAGAGAAGGGCGCAACGAAGCGAACAGCGCCGTGTTTGAGTGCACGCAGATGCGCGCGCGAAGCCTCACGACCCTCGCCCTGGGCGCCCTCGCTCTGGCGGGCACCGCCGTCCCGGCGGAAGCCACCTTCCCGGGCCGCAACGGGCGGATCGTGTTCACGTTGACTTCGTTCGGCCGGTCGTTCTTTAGCGAGCGTCTGCAGGCGGTCGCGCCTGCGACGGGTCGGCGGATTCCGCTGCGTGGGTGCGGCGGACGCGGCAGGCGCGGGACGTCGTGTCACGACCGTGAGCCGATCTTCGCTCCGGGTGGGCGGCGGTTCTACTTCGTCGCGGGCAGCGGCGGACCGGACCCTGAGCCCGAGAACTCGCGGTTGGTCGTGGCGCGCCCGGACGGGTCGATCGTTCGATCGGTGCGCGATCCGTTCTTCGGTACCGGCGGGCTCTCGCCCAATGGGCGGCGGATGGCCTTCGGCGCCCGCCGCGGGATGCAGACGTTGAGCGTCGCGACGGGGTGGCTTCGTCCGCTCAACCGGGTTCGGGGCTACATCCTCGATGTCGATTGGTCGTCGCGGAACCGGCTCTTGTACGAGCGGCGCTACCGCCGCGACGAGCTGATCGACGGTCGTGGTATCGACCTGTACGCCGTCAACCCGGGCGGCAAGCGGCTGCGACGGCTGACAACCGATGGCCGGTCTACCAGCGCGGAGTGGTCGCCCGACGGGCGGCGCATCGTCTACGAGCGCGGGAGGCCGGGGGTCGGGAGCGCCAGCACGATCTGGACGATGGACGTCGATGGGTCGAACAAACACCGAATCGCGCGCGGCTTCAGCCCGACATGGTCGCCCGACGGACGCAAGATCGCCTACGCGCGGGGAATCGATATCGACGACAGGACCGTCCTCTACATCGCCCGACCGGACGGCACGCACCGACGCCGATTGCTGTCGATACGAGATGGCATCGGGACCATCGCCTGGCAGCCGCTACCCGGCAACGCAGGGGGGTGACGCCCTGCGTGCGTTGATTGCCTGTCTCGCTGCGGTTGTCGGGCTCGGCGTCGTTGTGGGCGAGGCCTCCGCCGCCGAGCGGGTGGCGACTGAGTCCGGAGACCTCGAAGCGGGCCCATACCTCGTCGGTGACGAGGTGGCGTGGCAGGCGAGTCGATGCGTGCGCAACTGTGCCCAGTACGAGATCGACGGCTACTGCGACGATCAGACGCTGAATGTGGCGATCCGGCTCAGCAGGGCAGGTCGTCGACCGCGCACCCTGGCCTCCGCTCGGAACGATTGCTTTGACAGCGGACCCTCCTCTTCCGGCGTGGGACTCAGATTTGGCATATCGCGCTCGTCCTTCGCGCTCGAGCGAGAGGCGTCGTCTAGCAGCGAAGACGGATTCGGTTCCGCGACGACGCTGCGGGCGGGGCCGATCAGAGGGCCGCTGCGACGGCTCAAGACCTGTAGCGGGGACGAGACCTACACCTCGTTCGCGCTCAGCGGGAGTTGACTGCTGTACAACGCCTCGCCGTGTCCCGAGCCGACCACCGAGCTCAAGGCGCTCAATCTCGCCAGCGGCACCTCCGCGAGCGTACCGGTTGAGATGGGCTTCAACGTCTACCACGCCAAGGCCGCGGGGCGCTACGTCGCACTCGGAGGCCAAGCGACAGACAGGCCGAACGGGTCTCAGATAGTCGTCTATGACCTTGCGAGACGCGCCTTCGTCTATCGCGTCGCGCTACCGCGTCTGAGTGTCTTCCAGTTCGCCCTTCGACGCGACGGGGCCCTCGCGTCGCTCACGAGTGCCCCATCGACTAAGGACACACCGAGATACTGCGAGCGAGCAGCCCTCAGGATTCACTCGCCGAAAGTGCCCGCCGGGCGCCGGGTCCCGGTCGGCGCATGCCTGGAAACGCCTCACTTCGCGGGAGACCAGGTCGTCTACCTGGCTCCCGCCAACAAGCGGGGGCGGGCCGTGAGGATCACGACCCCTGGTGGAAGGGCACGCACCCTGCTGCGCTTCGGCTACGAGTCCGCGGTCTATCACCTCGATGCAGGTCGCGCGCTGACCAAGCCCCACGAGGCCT
>JANDLU010000185.1 GCA_024330215.1 Candidatus Gaiellasilicea maunaloa | reverse complement strand
GGATCCGAAGGAGCGCTTCGACGTCGTCGGGTTGCCCGCGGCGGACGATCGGTGCGGCCACGCGGCGACACTACCGCCGGGCGGATCGGCGCGGCTCTGTTCTCGCCGCAAGCGGTTGCGGGAACGGGTTAGGATCGGGCCGCGGTGGATCTGTACGACTGGCTGCTCTTCCTACACGTCCTGGGCGCGTTCCTCGCCGTCGGAGCGCTGACCGCGCTCTGGGCGCTCGTCCTCGGCACGAGAACCGCAGCGCCGCTCCTGGGCGCCGACTCGACGATGCGCTTCGGGCGCGGCGCGGGGATCCTGGTCGGCGTCGGCATGGGGGTCGCGCTCGTCTTCGGGATCTGGCTCGCGATCGACGTCGACGGCTACGAGCTCTGGGACGCCTGGATCCTCGCGTCGCTCGTGCTGTGGGCCTTCGCAGCATGGGCGGGCGGCGCGTCCGGAAAGGCGTTCGGCGGCGATCCGGTGGACGGGCGTCGGGCGGGGATCCGCTATCAGGCGCTGAACAGCGTCGGGGTGCTCGTCATCCTCGTGCTGATGATCTGGAAGCCCGGAGCGTGACGATGCTGGCTGCGATCCGCCCCGACAGCGTCAACCTCCCGCTCTTCCTGCACGTGCTCGGCGCGATGCTCCTCGTCGGGAGTCTCCTCGCCATGGCGGCGGCGACCGTGCTCGGCTGGCGCCGCTCCGACGACGCGGCCGGCCTCGCCCGCTTCGGCCTGCTCACGCTGCTGCTCGGAGTCGTGCCGTCGTACATCCTGATGCGCGTCGGGGCGCAGTGGACGGAGGCTGAGCAGAACTATCCGGACGACTTCGAGCCCGCCTGGCTCGGGATCGGCTACATCACGGCCGACGCCGGCGCCTTGCTGATCATCGTCTCGATCGTGCTCGCGGTCTTCGGCCTGCGGCGGTTGCGGCGTGGGGACGGGATTCGCCTCGGACGCGCGGTCGGGCTGATCTCGATCCTGCTCCTCGTGGCGTACATCGTCGCAGTCTGGGCGATGACGGCGAAGCCCATGTAGTAGGTGGTCTAGCAGCGGTCGGAGCCCTCGCACGTGCGAAGTGTCTCCACGCGCAGCGTCGCTCCGCTCCACGTCAGCCTGAGCCGGAGCGAGGCGGCGTTGTTGCCGTAGTCGAGCTCCTCGAGCCGCTCCGTGGGGTTTGCGCGGTGGACCAGCACGTAGATCCCGGCGGGCAGGCCGCGAAGCTCGAGGTTCTGGCCGTGGAAGTGGGGCGGATAGAGGTCGGTGTAGCCCGACGAGGTTCCCTGCTCGACGGAGAGCACGTCCGGCTCGGAGCTCGCGCAGTTGCCGAGATAGCGCGGCCCTCGGAAAACTGCGACCCGCCGCGCGGCCTGCCCGTAGTGGTCGGCGAGGCAGAAGCCGCTCTTCCGATCGCGCACGATGAGCGTTCCGTCGGCGCGACGCAGCTCGTAACGCTGGAAATCGAGCAGGTGCCAGTGGGTGTGGGTCGACTCGGGCGTATAGCGCAGCCGGCCGATCCCGGGATACGAGCGGATGCTGCCGTCCGAGACCCGGACGAGCTGCTGGGCGAGCATGGGCGCGCCCGCAATCGGCCTCGAGCCGCTGATCCAGATTGGGCCGTCGCCGACGTTGTCCGTCGCCGAGGCGAAGCCGAGCCTCGTGCCGGCGATCGTGAGCCGGAACGGGGCCCGCTGATCGAAGTCGGGGAGGAGCTCTCGCGCCCCTGCCTGCGGCGTGTCGGCGTCGCGGGTCTTCTCTTCGGGGAAGGGATCTCCGGGATCGAGCCGGAGCCCGTGTAGGCGCCCGGTTCGGCTCCAGCGGGGCGCGACCTGCTCGGCCGGCCCGCCGACGAGGACGATCGGGCGGCCACCGCCGCGCGCCGGAACCCCCCAGATATCGAAGCTGCCACCCGCAAGCGGGCTCGCGGCGTAGGCGATCGTCCTCCCGTTCGGCGACCACGCGGGCATCGCGACGACCTGCTCGCCGCGCGTGAGCCGGCGGAGCCCGTCGCCGTCGCGCCGGACGACGTAGAGGTGCGATCCCCGCCTGCCCCGCTCCTGCCGGACGAAGACGATCCGGCGCTTGTCGGGCGACCAATCGGGTTCTCCGTCGACAGCGCGGCCGCTCGTGACACGGCGCTCGCCGACGAAGACGTCGCCAGCCCGGACCTCGACGACGGCGCGCGGGAGCCGGCGCGCGTCACCGTCCGCCACGAGAGCCGTCACGAGCGGGAGCGGCGCGAGCGCCAGCGCGATCACGAGCAGGCGCCTCACGCGATGCCGAGCTCCCGCCGCCACGCGGCCGTCTGCTCGCCGACCGCAGGAGCGCTTGCCGCGCGCGCCGGCGCTCCGAACTCGGCCGCCGCCTCCGCCAGGGTCGCAACCGGGCCGACCGCGACCTCGTCGCGGTCGAAGCGCTCGAGCCACTCGGCGAGCGGCCGTTCGGCGAAGACCGCTGCGA
>JANDLU010000184.1 GCA_024330215.1 Candidatus Gaiellasilicea maunaloa | reverse complement strand
CGTCGAGATGGGGCCGCTCGTCACGGCCGCGCACCGCGACAAGGTCGCCGGCTACATCGAGGGCGCCGGGGCTCAGGGCGCCACCATCGTCACCGACGGCCGCGAGACGGCGCCCGAGGGCGACGGCTTCTTCCTCGGCGTGACGCTCCTCGACGACGTCACCCCGGAGATGGACGCCTACAAGGACGAGATCTTCGGCCCCGTGCTCGGCGTCACCCGAGTCGACACCTACGACGAGGCGCTCACGCTCGTGAACGAGAACCCCTACGGGAACGGTACGGCAATCTTCACCCGGGACGGCGGAGTCGCCCGCCAGTTCCAGTTCGACGTCGAGGCGGGGATGGTCGGCGTCAACGTCCCGATCCCGGTTCCCGTCGCCTACTACTCCTTCGGCGGCTGGAAGGCCTCGCTCTTCGGCGACACGCACATCTACGGGCCGGAGGGGATCAACTTCTACACCCGTGGCAAGGTCGTCACCTCGCGCTGGCCCGATCCGGCCACCTCGAAGGTCGACCTCGGTTTTCCGCAGACGCGGTAGGTCGGAGACATGGCCGAGCTGCTCGAGCGGGAGGACTTGCTCGCGCAGCTCGAAGCCGCACGCGCCGAGGGTGGGCGGCTCGTGTTCGTCGGCGGCGAGGCCGGTGTGGGCAAGACCGCGCTCGTGTGCGAATTCACCTCCAGCCTGGCCGATCCGATCCTGCGCGGGTCCTGCGAGAGCCTCTCGACACCGACACCGCTCGGTCCGTTCCTCGATGTCGGGATCGCGATCGAGGGCGAGCCGCGGCACGTAGCCTCTGCTCTGCTGCACGTGCTCGAGCGGACGCACCTGCTCGTGCTCGAGGACGTGCACTGGGCGGACGAGGCGACGCTCGACGTGCTGCGGGTGCTCGGCCGCCGGATCGACTCGACCGACGCGCTCGTCCTCGCCACCTACCGCGACGACGAGATCGACGGGGGCCACCCACTTCGCGTCGTCCTCGGCGAGTTGACATCCGCCCCGGCGGTGTCGCGTGTCTCGGTGCCACGGCTCTCGCTCGGCGCGATCGGAACGCTCGCAGAGCCGCATGGCGCAGACGCCGACGCGATCCACCGGCTGACGCAGGGGAACGCCTTCTACGTCACCGAGATCCTCGCCGCCGGAGGCGGTGTCCTGCCCGGGACGGTGCGCGACGCCGTGCTGGCACGCGCGGCCCGGCTCGCTCCGGAGGCGCGCCTACTGCTCGACGCGGTCTCGGTCGTTCCCGCCCGCGCAGAGCTGTGGCTCCTCGAGGAGGTCGCCGCCGCCGAGCTCGAGCATCTCGACGCGTGCCTCGCCTCCGGCGTGCTGCGTGCCGACGGCGACGCGATCGCCTTCCGGCACGAGTTGGCGCGGCTCGCCGTCGAGAGCTCCCTGACGCCGCACCGGTGTCGCGCCCTCAACGCCGAGATCTTGGCCGCGCTACCGGCCGGGACTACTCGCGACTGGCGCACCATGCTGCCGGGGCCGGCGACTCCGCGGCCGTAGTGGAGTACGCGGCGGAGGCCGGCCGACGGGCGGCCGCGGCATCCTCGCACCGCGAAGCCGCGGCGCAGTACGCGACCGCGCTCCGTCACGCCGACCGCGTCGAGGCTCCCAGGCGTGCAGCGCTGCTGGACGTCTGCGCGGAGGAGGCGCACGTGACGGGGTTGTACGAGGAGGCCGTCGAGGCGCGGCAGTCGGCGCGACAGCTCTACCACACGCTCGACGATCCCCTCCGGGAGGATCTACGCTCTCGCGGCTGACGATCGCGTACATTCGGCTCGGCCGCAACGCGGAGGCCGAGGGGTCGAGCAGAACAGCGATCCGGCTGCTCGAGACGCTGCCGCCCGGCCGGGAGCTCGCCTGCGCCTATGCCGATCAGGCCTACGCACGCATGTTGAGCCGCGACAACGTGGAGGGAGTCGCCTGGGGCCAGAAGGCCGTCGAGGCCGCGACCGACCTCGGGGACAGCGACATCCTCGCGTACGGGCTGAACATGGTCGGATGCTCTTACCTCATGGCGGGGGAGATCGACCGCGGGTCGAGTACCTCCTGCGGAGCCTCGACATTGCCCGCAGCGAGGGTCTCGAGGTCTGGGTCGTGTCGGCGCTCGGCATGCTCGGCTCAGGCCTCGGCGAGATGGTCGAGCTCGAGCTGTCGGAGCGCTTCCTGCGCGAGTGCATCGCGTTCTCCGAGGCGCACGAGGTCACGCCGTCCTACTCGCAGGCGTGGCTCGCGCTCGTGCAGGTCTACCGCGGGCGCTGGGACGAGGGCGCACGGATGGCGACCGCGCTGCTCGCGCGCGCACCGGATCCGATCAGCCGCATCAGCGCCCTGATCGCGCTCGGCCGCCTCAGGGCTCGGCGCGGCGATCCGGGAGCCTTTGACGTGCTCGACGAGGCGCTCGCGTCGGCTCGCCCCGGGGGCCATCTCCAGCGGCTCTGGCACGTGCACGCGGCACGCGCCGAAGCGGCGCGGCTCGCCGGCGACGAAGAGCGCGCAGTCGAGGAGGCGGCCGCCGCCTACCCGCTAGC
>JANDLU010000183.1 GCA_024330215.1 Candidatus Gaiellasilicea maunaloa | reverse complement strand
TCGTCGACGATGACGCGCTCGTGCGCTCCGGCCTGCGGATGATGCTCGCCGGCGCAGCAAGCCTCGAAGTGGTGGCCGAGGCCGCCGACGGCCGCGAGGTCCTCGGCGCGGTCGACCTCCACCGGCCCGACGTCGTCCTCATGGACATCCGCATGCCACACCTCGACGGGATCGCGGCCACCCGTCTGCTCGCAGCGCAGCCCGACCCACCCGCCGTCCTCGTGCTCACGACCTTCGACGCCGACGAACTCGTCCTGCGCGCGCTGCAGGCCGGCGCCGCCGGCTTCCTGCTCAAGGACACCGCTCCGGCGGAGATCGTCCGCGCAATCGAGCTCGTCCACGCGGGCGACGGCATGCTCTCCCCCACGGTGACCCGCCGGCTCATCTCGATGGTGGCCGGCGACTCGGACGCCGGCGCCCGCACCGAGCATGCCCGCGACCGACTGGCGACGCTCAGCCCGCGCGAGCGCGACGTCGCGCTCGCCATCGGCCTCGGCCACGGCAACGCCGAGATCGCCGCGACGCTGCACCTCTCCGTCGCGACGGTCAAGGGCCATGTCTCCCGACTCCTCGACAAGCTCGAGGTCGACAACCGCGTCCAAATCGCCCTGCTCGTGCAAGCCGCGGGCGAGCACTAGCAGGGTCGCGGACGGATCAGAGTGTCGCTCGCCCATGAAAGCGGCAGCCGACGGCGGGGACTGCGGCACCGCTCTACAGAGCGGTATCCAACCGAATCGACTGCGGTCTACGGAACCGAAGGTCACAGGTTCGAATCCTGTCGGGCGCGTTCAGCCGCCACCGGGCCGACCGGAGTCGTCGATCACCTCGAGGCGCAGCCGCTCGAGCTCTTCGGTGAGCTTCGGCACGGATCCAAGTCCGGCCAACGCGGCGGAAGTCCAGTCCTCATCGCCCTGCGCGTTCATCAACCGGAGCGCCTCGGCGTTGCGCTCTCGCGCATAGGCGAGGTCACCGCGCTGACGGCCCAAGGAGGCTTGGCCGAGACAGGCCAGTGGGTTGCCGTCGGCGCCGATCTCTCGCGCCGTCGCGTTGGCTTCGCTGAAGTGATCCTCAGCGCGCTCGTCGTCCCCGAGCAGGAGCGACACGTGCCCCATGTTGGCGAGTGCGTATTGGACGGTGTTCGCGCGCCCGACCCTTCGAGCCTCGCTCAGCGCGTCCCCGTACGAATTCAGCGCCGCCTCCAGTCGCCCCGCTTGATGAAGCGCCAACCCGAGGTGGTAAGGGATCGCCGTGACGGCCCACCGATCATCGAGCGCCCTGAAGATCGACAGGGCGTCTTCGCCCTCGCTGGTGGCGTCGTCGAAGGCACCGGCCTTGAAGTGAAGCTCCATTCGCACGAAGCGGACCAGGGCCCGTCCCCACTCGTCGGAGGTTCGCGAGAACTCCCGATCCGCCTCGGCAAGCAGCTCGAACGACCCGGTGATATCGGCGCCGGAGATGCCCTCGACGGCCAGGAAGGCCTTCGAGAACGCCGCCCGGTGCTTCTCGCCCAGTTGCGTGAACAGGTCGAGGCTCTCCCGCGCGGCGACCGCGCAATCTGCGCTCGGATGGACGACGCACGCGGCTGGACGGGCCACCAGCGCCTTCGCCTGCAGAGCGCGGGCGCGTACCGTCGGAGACGAGTTCTCGGCTGCGGCCAGCATGTCCGCGAGCTCGCGCCGGCCTTCCTGCCGGCTGGCGAAGTACGAGAACCAGCCCAGCCCCGCGGCGAGCCGCAGCCCGAGGTCCGGCTCGGTCGCTGTGCGCTCGCGACACCATCCCAGCGCGGCGCGGACGTTGTCGCTTTCGAGTCGAAGCCAATTCAGCCAGCGACCCTGATCGGACCCGCGGAGCTGCGGCTCGGCGCGCTCGACGACCTCTGTGAAGTACCGGGCGTGGGCCTCCGTGATCCGGCCCCGCTCGCCGGCCTCGACGAGCTGCTCCCCGGCGTAGTGGCGCAGGGTCTCGAGCATGCGGAAACGCTGACCGTCGACGTGGTCGGCGATGACCAGGGAATGGTCAAGCAGGCGGGCGAGCCCGTCGAGCACCTCGGGCGTGTCGATCCCGGCACCGGCACAGATCCTTTCGGCAGCCTCGAGACTCCAACCGCCACGGAATACCGACAGCCGGCGATACAGCACGCGTGCCGGCTCCTCGAGGAGCAAGTGGCTCCATTCGACAGTCGCGCGGAGCGTCTGCTGCCGGGCATCTGCGGTGTGTGAGCCGCCCGTCAAGAGACGGAAGCGGTCGCCGAGCCGCGCCGCGACCTCAACGACCGGAACCGCCTTGACTCGGGCTGCGGCGAGCTCGATCGCCAAGGGGATGCCATCGAGTTGACGGCAGATCTCGGCCACCACGGGCGCCGTATCGAGGTCGAGCCGGAAGTCCCTGGAGGCGTCGGAGGCACGCTGTGCGAACAGCCGGATCGCGTCGTCCTCGGCCATCTGAGGCACTGACCAGGCGACCTCCCCGGGGACGTGCAAAGGCTTCCTGCTGGTCGCCAGGAGATGAAGCGATTGCGAGGATCGCAGCAGCCGGTACCCGAGCTCGGCGCATGTGTCCG
>JANDLU010000182.1 GCA_024330215.1 Candidatus Gaiellasilicea maunaloa | reverse complement strand
AGAGAGCATCAACGGACTCAGGAAAGGGAAAAACGATGCAAAAGATGTCTTCCGAAATCTCGATGTCGCTCGATGGTTTCATCACCGATCCCAAGGCAAGCGTCGGAAGCCCGTTGGAGGGAAACGACCCCGGTCGACTCCACGACTGGCGGTTCGACGCCAAGACGGAGACCGACATCGCGATCGTGGCTGAGCTCTATGCCTCGACCGGTGCGGTCCTGATGGGGAAGCGGATGTTCGACGTCGGCTTCGAGCCGTGGGGCGATCCTCCGCCGTTCGGGATGCCGGTGTTCGTCGTGACTCACGAGGCGCGCGAGCCTCTTCCGATGCAGGGCGGTACGACCTACACATTCGTGACGGATGGAATAGAGGACGCACTCGAGCGAACCCGTGCCGCGGCCGGCGACAAGAACGTCGGCATTTGGGGCGGAGCGGACATCATGAGGCAGTACCTGAAGGCCGGGTTGCTGGACGAGATGCAGATCCACCTGATCCCCGTACTACTCGGCGGCGGTATCCGGCTCTTCGAGGATTTCGACCCTGAGGGAATCGAACTGCGGAGGGCGAGTTCGATCGAGACGCCAGGTGCTACGCACCTTCGGTTCGAGGTCGTGAAGTGACAAAGGAGGCCAAGACCCCGGCAGCCTTCAAACATCAGCGCGACAGCAACCTGGCAGGACCCAGGACTCGACCAGCAATACATCCGGTGGGCGCGCGACGCGGCGGCGGCGCTCGAGCCATGGTCGTGGAGCGGTGGCGGCTACCTCAACTACATGCAGGCCGACGAGCCGATCGAGCGCGTCCGAGCGACATTCAGCACCGAGGCGTTCGAGCGGCTCCAGGTGCTGAAGAGCCGCTACGACCCGACCAACGTCCTCCGCAAAAACCAGAACATCCCGCCGCCATGACGTTCGTTCCCCGGCGCGGCATGCCCCGAGTCGGCTTCGGGGGTACGCGCTCAACGCTTCTCATAGCTTCGGCCGACTCCGTCACCATCCAACAGATCAGGAGGAATTGCATGACTACCTCGATCAGCCGTGAGCAGCTTCTCTTCGCGATCGACGAGGGCGCCGTGACACTCGTTGACGCCCTGCCGGCAGCCCCGTACAACCGGCGGCACCTTCCCGGCGCACTCAACCTCGTCGAGGACGAAATCGAGAAAGCGCCCGAGCTCCTCCCGGATAAGAGCGGGAGCATCGTTACCTACTCGACCGACGCCGCCTGCGGCCGAGGCGAGGCGCTCGCCGAACGGCTTCAGAGGCTCGGCTACACCGACGTCCGCACCTATCACGACGGGATCGAGGACTGGGTTGGCGCCGGGCTCCCGGTCGAGTAGGGCACCCCGTAGCCACCTCCAAGCCTTCGAATCATGAGCCAATACACCTCACCGATCCCAGTCCCCGGCTTTCTGGATCCGGACGATGCGATTCTGTTCCCGCGCCTCACGGCGGCTCAGATCGAGCAGTTGGCGGAGCACGCCGAGACCGTCTCATTCTCTCCGGGCGAGATCCTCTTCCACCAGGGACAACGGGAGACGCCGTTCTTTGTCGTCCTCTCGGGAGCGGTCGACATCATCGACCGCCAACCCGATGGCGATCACTACTTCACCCAGTGTCAGGCCGGGACCTTCGCTGCCGACATCTCGATGTTCACGGGCGAGCCGACGCTCGCCCGAGGCGTCGTTGCCGAGGAGACGTCGGTGCTGGTCATGGCTCCCGATGCCTTGCGCAGGCTGGTCGCCGGTGCCGCGGATCTCGGCGACCTCCTCCTGCGCACCATGGTTGTGCGTCGCGAGTGGCTGAAGGCCCAGGGCTACGGTTTGGAACGGCTGATCGGCAAACGCTCGTCAGGGGACGCCTTCGCCATCCGTGAGCTGCTCGAGCGCAATCTGGTTCCGTTCAGCTGGCATGACATCGACAACGACGAGGAGAGTAAGGCGCTGCTGGACCGGCTGGGAATCGGCGCCGACGAGTGCCCGATTCTGGTTCGCACCCACAACGTTCTGCGGTCGCCGACCGTCACGCAGGTCGCCGACGAGCTCGGTTTGCGCGCCAACGTCGATCAGAGGACCTTCGACGCCGTGGTGCTCGGGGCGGGCCCGGCGGGGCTGGCCTCAGCCGTCTACGCCTCCTCTGAGGGGCTCACGACGCTGGTCATCGAGCGCTTCGCGCCTGGCGGGCAAGCGGGAACCAGCGCCCGAATCGAGAACTACCTCGGCTTTCCGACCGGTCTGTCCGGGTCAGACCTCACCCAGCGGGCGACACTGCAAGCGCGGAAGTTTGGCGCGGTCATCTCCAGCGCTCACGGAGGCTGTCGCTTCTCCTTATCCGAGCGCGATGGGCTTCGGGAACTGGTGCTTGCCGACGGTCAACGGGTACGCGCCCGCTTTGTCGTTCTCGCCGTCGGCGCCGACTATCGTCGCCTGCGGGCCGACGGGGCCGAGGGGTTCGAAGGCCGGGGACTCTACTACGCGGCGACTCATCTCGAGGCGCGCCAGGCATCGGACGAAGACGTGGTCGTGGTCGGGGGCGGCAACTCAGCCGGACAGGCAGTCGTCAACCTGACCTCCTACGCCCGGCGCATCCATCTGGTGGTGCGACGGGCGTTGACCGCGACCATG
>JANDLU010000181.1 GCA_024330215.1 Candidatus Gaiellasilicea maunaloa | reverse complement strand
CAAGATCCGTCCGATCTCCGGATGAGCGCTGGAAACTGCACGATGGAGCCCCATGGCCAGCGCAGCGACGTCCACCGACGACGGTGTTGCGGCGAACCATGCGAAGGGGTGCACCGATGTCGCGAGCCATTGCCGAGCCAGGGTCGTCTTCCCGTATCCGGCTGGGGCGACGAGCATCTTGATCCTCGCGGTCGACTCGTCGAGTAGGCGCGTCAGCCGAGGTCGCTCGATGATTCGACGAAGGCCGAGCTTGGGCTTGTCGACAGTGCCCTCCATCATTCCAACCCGCCCACATGCGGGCCACCGCTGACCCGTCTCTTCCTACGTTAGCGCCTCCGAGAGCTCGTGGTGTAGACGTGCCCGCGACCCCAACGGAGTCGCGGGCACGTTGCCGTCATTCCCCCGACTTGGAGCTGTCGAGGCTCTGCGCGAGAGGATCGTCACCCGTCAGGTTCCGATAGGCGATCGGGATCTGCCGACGCCGTGGGACACCGAGCTTCTGGCGCAGCACATCGCAGTGTGCTTTCGCCGTCCGCGGAGAGATGCCCAGACGCTGGCCGACCTCTTCGTTCGAACAGCCGGCCGCGATGAGAACGATCACCTCTCGCTGACGCTCGGTGATGAACGGGTGTCTCTCGATGATCGTGTTCACCACCATTCGGGAAAGCTACGGCTCGGCGCCGGCCGGGCCCATTCGCCGGTAGGTGTATTCGTGGACGTAACGATCTAGAGACCGCCGGCAGCGCCGTCGCCGCGGCCGTCGGAGCCGCCGACGAGCGCCTCGCCCTCGACGAGCACGCACTGGCCGACGCCGAAGCCGTGCTCGTCCGCCGAGACCGAGACATCGTGGCCGAGCTCCCGTAGCGAGCCGAGCTCGGCCGCGAGGCCCGCCTCGAGCGCGACGGTCTTCCCCTCGTCGACCCGGAAGCGGGGTATGTCGAGCGCGCGCTGTGGGTCGAGGCCGCGGTCGACGAGCGCGTGCACGAGCTGGACGTGCCCTTGGGCCTGCATCGGCCCGCCCATGACGCCGAACGGCCCCCACAACCCGCCGTCGCGAAGAAGCAGCCCGGGGATGATCGTGTGAAACGGGCGCCTGGCCGGCCCAAGCCGATTCGGATGACTGTCACCGGCCGAGAAGCCCCAGGCCCGGTTCTGGAGCACGATCCCGGTGTCGCCGGCGAGCACGCCCGAGCCCCAGTGGTAATACGTGGACTGGATCAGGGAAACGGCGTTCCGGTCGCCGTCGACCGCACAGAGATACGTTGTTCCGCCGCGCGGCGCTACCGACGGCTCCGGATCGAGAGCCCGCTCGGGCGAGACGAGCGCGCGCTTCGCAGCGAGCTGCTCGGGATCGAGCAGGAACTCCGGCAGGCGCGCATCGGCGACGTGAGCATAGGCATCGGCGAGCGCCAGCTTGGTCGCCTCGATCCGGCTGTGCAGCGTGTCGGGCAGGCCGTCGAGCAGCCCGAGCGCGATCAGCGCGGCGGCACCCTGGCCGCTCGGCGGCAGCTCGCAGACCTCGACGCCGCGATACGCGAGACGTAACGGCTCGACCCACTCCGACGCGTGAGCGGCAAGGTCCGCCTCGTCGAGCCAGGAGACAGCCGCGATCTGCTCCGCGACCCGGCCGCGGTAGAGCGCGTCCGGCCCCTCCGACGCAATCCGCCGGAGCGTCGCGGCGAGCTCGCGCAGGCGGTAGAGCTCGCCGCGTCCGGGCGCCGGCCACGGCGCCCGCTCGGTCGCGGCCCAGTGGAGGGCAACACGCTCGGTCGCCGCCACACCGCGCTCGGCGCGCTCGATCGCCCCGACGAGCGCCGCGTCGAGGCCGAGCCGCCCGAATCGCTTCGCGAGATCCGCCCAGGCGCGCACCGCACCCGGCACCGTGACGGAGCGCGGGCCGGACTCCTCGGCAACCGCACCCTCGGCCAGGATGCCCGGAGCGCGTCCCGACCCGTTCAACCCGACGAGCTCGCCGTCCCACCAGAGCTGGGCGAAGAGATCGCCGCCGATGCCCGTGTGGCCCGGCTCGGCGACGCAGAGCATCGCGGCCGCTGCGAGCGCTGCATCGACCGCGTTGCCGCCGCGCTCGAGCGCGCGCACCCCCGCGCCCGTCGCGAGCGGATGACTCGTCGCCACCATTGCCTCGCTCAGGATCGTCGGTCGGCGCAAGCGGTTACCTTCCAGGACGATGCTGCTCGGGATCGACCACGTCCAGCTCGCCGCGCCTGCCGGCTGCGAGGAGGCGGCGCGCAACTTCTTCGGCGAAGCGCTCGGCCTCGAGGAGGTCGAGAAACCCGGCGAGCTCAGGACGCGCGGCGGGGTCTGGTTCCGCTGCGGGAATCAGCAGCTCCACATCGGGGTCGAGGAGGGGTTCTCGCCGGCGCGCAAGGCACACCCAGCATTCCACGTCGCCGGGTACGACGCGCTGCTCGCTCGACTCCGTCAGGACGAGATCGAGATCGTCGAGGACGACACGATTCCCGACCTCCGTCGCTCCTTCGTCAGCGACCCGTTCGGCAATCGGATCGAGCTACTCGAGTCACTCACGTAATCCGGCGCTCTGCCGATAACGACGCAATGCACGTTCATTCCGCCGACGAGCGGATTCTCATCGTCGACGACGAACCGCCGATCC
>JANDLU010000019.1 GCA_024330215.1 Candidatus Gaiellasilicea maunaloa | reverse complement strand
GGAAACCATGTTTCCCCCGTGAGCCCCCTTCTTTCTCGGCTCGAGCCGCGCTATCGAATCGGTCGGAGCCGAGCCAAGCCCGGCTCCTCCGTTCTACGGTGCGACGGCCGGACCGCTCCGCGGAGAACTCTCACGAGCCTCTCATCCGACCCGCGTAGAACACGGCTTCCACCGACGAAGGAGGTCGACCGTGCGGAAGCTCCTCTGCGGCGCCGTGCTCATGCTCGCCGTCGCCGGGTGCGGCGGGAACGACGCCTCGAACCGGGGACTGCCCCAAGGCGCCGAGCCGGTCGAGCTCGATCCAGCCGACTTCACGCTCGAGATCGACAACCCCTACTGGCCGATGCGCCCGGGCAGCGAGTGGGTCTAGCCGACGAGGCGGAAGAGGACGATGCTCCGATTCGGATTGCGCGCAGTGCGGGTGACCGTGAGCGTGCCGCGGGCGTTGTCGTACAGCCCGGTGCCGCCGAGCACCGCCAGCTCGTAGAACTGCGGGTAGATGAGCGATCCGCCGACGACGAGCTTCCCTCTCGGGAGGAAGTACGTGCCGCGGCAGTGGCGCGAGTTGCCGACGATGAACGTGCAGATCACCTCGACGTGGCCGATCGAGCGGGTCGAGAGCCGGCGGTTGTAGAGCAGGTGGCGCATGATGTGCATGTCGCCCGCGCTGCGTCCGCGCGTGCCGATGTCGATCCGCTTCGAGGCGATCTCGCGATCGGTGATCCGGATCTGGGCGGGGCCGATCGCCGTCTCTGCGCCGCGGCTTGCCGGGATGCCCAGGAGCAGCCCGCCCGCAAGTCCAGCGAACAGCAAGGCGAACCGCTCGGTCTTCACTCGTCGGGTCATGCCTGCTTTTCCTTTCGCTCGCTACCGTTGCGATCCTCCTGAGCGAACTCGGCGCCCGCGCCGGCCGCGACGGGGAGCTCGAGCCAGAACGTCGAGCCCGCTCCGGCCTCGCTGTCGAAGCCGATCCGGCCGCCGTGGGCCTCGACGATCTCCCGCGAGACGGCCAGGCCGAGGCCCGTCCCCCCGATCCCGCTCGCTCCTGCCTCGCCACGGAAGAACTTCGTGAAGATGCGGCTCTGCTGGTCGGAGGCGATCCCGAGCCCTTCGTCGCGGACACGCACCCGCACCGCGCCGCGCTCGCTGTCGCCGGCGAGCTCGACGACGCCGCCCTCGGGCGAATACTTGATCGCGTTCGAGAGCAGGTTGCCGACGACCTGAGCGAGCCGGTTCGGATCGCCGCGCACCGGCAGCGGCCCTCGCGGCAGGTTGAGTAGGAGTCGGTGCTTCGGGCTCTGGGCTCGGTAGAGCTGCGCCTGCTCGTCGAGCAGCGTTGCCATGTCGATCGCCTCCTGCGTCAACTCGAGCCGGCCGTCCTCGATCCGCTGCACGTCGAGGAAATCCTCGAGGAGCGCGGCGAGCCGACGCGCCTGGGCGTCGACGATCCCGAGATAGTGCCTCCGCGCCTGCGGGTCGAAGTCCCGCTGCAGGAGGAGCGAGGTGAAGCCGAGCACGCTCGCGAGCGGCGTCCGCAGCTCGTGGGAGACGATGCTGATCAGCTCGGTCTTCAGCCGCTCGCTCTCGCGGAGCTTCGCGTTCTGGCGCTCGAGCTCGTCGTGACCGCGCTGCACCTCCTCGGCCATCGAGTTGAACGAGCGGGTGAGCTCGCCGATCTCGCCGGGGCCCTCTGTCGGGAGCCGGTGCGAGAGGTCGCCGCCGGCGAGCCGGCTCGCGCCCGAGGCGACGGCGCGGACGGGCCGGCCGACCGCGCGGCCGAGGAGGATGCCGAAGAGCACGATCAGGAGCGTCGAGGCGCCGACCCCGACCGCCCCGACCGCGAGCGCACGATCCGAGCGGCGGTCGGCGGTGGCTGCAGCGCTGCGGGCGAGCTTGTTCTCCTCGGCGAGGAAGCGGTCGAAGCGTCCGCGGATCGCGTCGGTCTGTCGTTTCCCTTCGATCGTCACGAACGCCGAGCGCGCCGCGGCGGAGTCCTCGGCGACCAGGTCGATCACGGGCCTCGCGTAGTCCTGAACGTACCGGCTGATCAGCCTCGTGATCTGCGTGGCTCGGCGAAGCTGGTCGGGGTCGATCGACGCGCGCTCGAGGAAGACGTGCTGGCGCTCCGGCCACGCCGCGAGCGCCGCGGTGTACGGCTGCAGGAACCGCCTGTTGCCGGTGAGCGTGAATCCTCGCAGCCCGGTCTCCAGGTCGACGGCGAGGTTCTCGAGCTGAAGCGTCGCCTCCGTCACGTCCTTCGAGCGTGCCTCCCGCTCGTTCGCCTCGCGCAGCGTCGAGACCGCAACGATCAGCGCCGCGAAGGCACCGGCGACGACCACGGCGAGCGCGATGCTCGCCACCAACATTCGGCGAGCGAGACTCATGCCAGCAGCTCCTCGACCGCGGCGGTCAGCTCGTCCGGATGGAACGGCTTGGAGACGAAGCGGTCGGCCCCTGCGGTCCAGGCGCTCGCCTCGGCGTGGCTCCACGCGGTCATCACGATCACGGGCACCCCCGCCACGCGATCGTCATTGCGCAGCTCCTCGAGCACGGCGATCCCACTCATCATGGGCAGCATCAGGTCGAGCACGACGAGATCGGGCTCCACGTCGTGGGCGAGCGCGAGTGCCGCCCTGCCGTCGGCCGCCTCGACGAAGCGATAGCTCGGGCCGAGGATGGCGCGCACCAGCTCCCGCAAGCTCGGCTCGTCGTCGCACACGAGGATCGTCGGCTCCGAAGGGGTGGCACCCGGCGTTCGTCTGTCGGCGGCTTCCATCATGTCGCTGGAGAGGCGATGGAGCTCGTGTGCGCCGTCGGCGGTCACTGGGGGAAAGCCGCGGCGGCACGGGACTTCGACCCCCCGCTCGTCAGTCTAGTCGGCGCGGCGGCGGCCGTCCGAGTCCCCCAAACGAGGGAGGGGCGAAACACGGAAAGACCCGATGTGGAGAGGAACACATGGAAGACCCTGCTCGCTCAGACCCCGACCGCGGCGGCAACGTGATCCGGCTGGTCGCGGCCGACCCGGTTCCGGAACCGATCGACGACGGTCTCGTCGACTCCTACCGGCGGCTCTCCGACGTCTACCACGATCTGCTCTCGGAGCAGAGCCTCGACGCCCTTCTCGACCGGATCGCCGACGCGCTCGCCGAGCTGATCCCCTACGAGGCACTGCACGTCTACGAGGCCGACGAGTCGCGGCGCGAGCTCGTGCCTCGGCTGGTTCGGAGCGAATGGGCCGACGAGATCCTGAGCGAGCGCTTTCCCTACGGCGAGGGGATCACCGGCTGGGCGGTCGAGCAGCGCGAGGCCGTGCTCGCGAACCAGGCGCATCTCCATCCGCTCGTCCGCTTCGTCCCCGGAACGCCCGTCGAGCCCGAGGCGCTGATCGTGATCCCGATGATCGCCCGCGGCCTGCTCAAGGGCACGTTCAACATCTACCGGATCGGCGAGGACGCCTCGTTCGGCGAGCAGGAGTTCGAGCTCGCGAAGCGCTTCGGCGACGCGGCCGCACTCGCGCTCGACAACGCCCACATCCGCGAGCGGCTCGAGCATCAGGCCCAGACCGACTCGCTGACCGGCCTCTTCAACCATCGCTACTTCCACGAGCGCCTCCGCCACGAGCTGACGCGCGCGTCGGGGGCGCACGAGTCCGTGGCCGTCCTGATGGCCGACATCGACGACTTCAAGAAGGTGAACGACGTCTACGGCCACGCCGTCGGCGATCTCGTGCTGGCTGAGCTCTCCGACCACCTGCGCGCGACCGTCCGCTCGACCGACGTCGTCTGCCGGATCGGCGGCGAGGAGTTCGCCGTGATCGTGCCGGCGAGCGAGGAGGCTCACGCGATCGCGCTTGCGAGCCGCCTCTCGCAGCGCCTGGACGAGGTCGCGCTCGACGTGGCGGGCCGCGTCTCGGTCTCGATCGGGATCGCCCATGGGCCCGAGCATGCGGCCAATCCACGCGAGCTGGTCGCGTGCGCGGAGGCGGCGATGATGACCGCCAAGGCGCGCGGCAAGAGCCAGGTCGTCCTCTTCGGCGAGCACGCATGCGAGCGCCCGGGTGAGCCGGAGCTGCGACGCGACGACATCCGCTCGATCGCGCACCTGAAGCTCCTCCAGTCGCTCGTCGGCAAGCTGAACCGGCTGAACGACGTCCGCGAGATCGGGATGGCGATCGCGAACGAGCTACGCCTCCTGATCGACTACCACAACTGCCGCATCTTCCTGCGGGAGGGCGAGGATCTCGTCCCGATCGCGTTCCAGGGCGATCTCACCGGCTCGGACGGGGCCGCGTTCGACGTCCTCGCGACGAAGGTCGGCGACGGCTTCACCGGCTGGGTGGCCGAGCAAGGCGAGTCGCTGCTCCTCCCGGATGCCGCGAGGTGCGAGCTCGCCGTCGCGATCGAGGGCACCGACACGATCGAGGAGTCGGTGATCGCCGTTCCGCTCAATCTCGGCAGCCGGGTGCTCGGTGTGATCGTCGTCTCCAAGCTCGGGATCGGACAACTCGACGACGACGACATGCGACTGCTCGAGGTACTCGCGGGTCATGCAGCCGTCGCCCTCGAGAATGCCCGGCTCTACGAGGCGCAGAGGCGCGAGGCGCAGAGCGCACATGCGCTACTCGGCTTCAGCCGCGACCTTGCGGCTGCCGAAGGGCTCGAGAGCGTCTACGCGCGCGTGGTCGACGGGTCGGCACGCCTGCTCGGCGCTCCGCACGCGTCCCTCTGGCTCCAGGAGCTGGAGACCGGCGACCTCGTCTGTTGCGCCACGACCGGCTACGTGGACGAGGAGCACGTCGCTGCGCGGCGCTTTCCCGCCGGCGCGATCGCGCCGTTCGCCGCTCGAATCGAGCCGTACCTCCTCTCCCCGGCCGAGTACGCTGCCTTCGCCCCGCCGCCAGCAGGCGGCTCGGGACACTTCGCGATCGCTCCGTTTTCCTTCGATGGCCGCTGGGGAACGATCGCCGTCGGCTCGGCGGAGGATACTCGCTACGAGCAGCGCGAGCTCGAGCTGCTCGGCGGCCTCGCCCACCAGGCGAAGCTGGCGCTCGCCAACGCGACCAGCTTCGAGTCGCTGGAGCGAACCTTCCTCTCGACCGTCGAGGCGCTCGCGAACGCCCTCGAGGCGCGCGACCACTACACGTCCTCGCACGCTCGCTGGATCACGGACACCGCGCTCAGAGTCGGAGAGGAGCTCGGGCTCGACGGAGAGACGCTGAAGCGCCTCGAGCTCGGCGCCCTCTTCCACGACATCGGCAAGATCGGGATCCCGAACTCGGTACTGCTGAAGCCAGGGCCGCTGACCGACGACGAACGGGCGTTGATCGAGACCCATCCGGATCTCGGCGCGAGGATCCTGGCGCCGATCGACCAGCTCGAGGACGTCTGCTCGATCGTGCGCGCCTGCCACGAGCGCTGGGACGGTCGCGGCTATCCCGATCGGAAGGCCGGAGACGCGATCCCGCTCGAGGCACGGATCATCTTCGCCTGCGACGCCTTCCACGCGATGACGACCGACCGACCGTACCGCGCGAAGCTCGATGTCGAGGAGGCGTTGCGGCGACTCGAGGAGGCTGCGGGAACCCAGTTCGACCCCCGAGTCGTCGAGGTGTGCGTGCGCCTCCTCGAGGCACCGCCCCCGTCCTAGACAGGCTCGGCGAGGAGGAGAGTCGGCCTGCGCAACACGTAGCGCCATTCGCCCGGGACGTCTGGCGGGACGAGCTCGCCGCGCAGTGCGACCGCGACGAGGACTTCGTCGCCACGGAGGAAGGCGCAGCTGTCCGCGCCCGCCTCGAGTGGCGCGTAGCTTCCGGCGAACGCGGCCGGACGGCGTTCACGAAGTGCCAGCGTGCGCCGGATCAGGTCGAGCTTCGGCGGCGGCTCGGCGGCGTCGAGGGCGTGCCGCAACCCCGCCCAGTCGACCGGCCGACGGTTGTCGGGATCGACGAGCGCGAGGAGCTCGACCTCGTCGCCGGCGTAGAGATCCGGTACGCCGGGGCAGGTCAGCTTGAGCAGCACCTGCGCGAGCGAGACCTCGCGAGCGCGCACGACGATCCGCTCGACAAAGGGAACGAACTCCGCGAGGAACGGCTCGTGCGAGAGCAGGCCGGTCGCCCAGGCCTTGACGCGACCCTCCCACTCCGCGTTCCGATCGATCCAGGTCGTGTGCACCTTCGCCTCGCATAGCGCCTTTTCCAGATACTGCTCCAACCTCTCCGCCTCGATCGGCCACGTCCCGACAAGCGTCTGGTAGACGAGGTACTCCTCATTGGGATCCTCGCTGCCGCCCGTCAGCTCGTGCCAGCGTCGCACGCGCTCGATCCAGTCGTCCGCGACCGACGCGAGCACACCGATCCGCGCGCGCGTATCCGCGCTGCGCTTCGTGTCGTGAGTCATGGTCGAGAGCAGGTGCAGCGGGAAACGCTCGGCCCGCGCCAGATTTGCGGCGTGAAACTCCTCGACCGAGAGCGAGAACCGCGCCGGATCGCCGCCGACCTCGTTCAGCGCCACGAGTCGGTTCCAGCGGTAGAAGGCCGTGTCCTCGACCCCTTTCGCGTGCACCGGCGGCGTTGTCTGCTGGAACCGCTGCACGAAGGCGTCGTGGCCGCGCTCCTCGAAGAGGAGGATCCGCTCGAGCTCCTCGGGAAGAGAGGCAGCCCGCACCGCCTCGACGTCCTCGGGCGCGACGAGGTCGGCGTCCGGCTCGACGTAGGTGCGGTAGACGTGGAAGGACGCGACCGCCGCAGCGAGGTCGACCTCGAACGGCAGCTTTGCGGCGAGCTGCTCGACCTCGTCGGCGAACGTCGTCCGCGCCTCGGCGAGCTTCGCCGAGGCCGCGTGCTCCGCGAACGACCTCCGGTCGCCGGTGAGCTCCTCGTAGAAGCGCGTCAGCGGCGCCTCGCCGGCGGGATCGACGAAGAGCGCCCCCACATCGTTCAGGAACTCGTACCCCACGGTCCCTGCAACCGGCCAGTCGCGCAGCCGCTCGCCTCCCTCGAGGATCTTCTCGATCCAGACGTGCTCGATCCCGGCCTCGCGCAGCCGCTCCAGGTAGCGGCGGGGATTGGCGAGCCCGTCGGGATGGTCGATCCGGACGCCGTCGATCAGTCCTCCTGTGCGAGCTCGACGACCTTCGCGTGCGTCGTCTCCCAGACCTCGGGGTCCTCCATCCGCACCCCCGCGAGCTCGCCGACGTCGAAGAAGCGCCGGTGCATCCCGGTGCGCCAGTCGAGGTCGAAGAACTTCGCGCGCCAGAGCGGATCGCGCCAGAACGGGTTCTTCTCCTCGCTCGTCGCCATGTGGTTCGGGACGATGTCGAGGATCACGCCGAGGCCGGCCTCCTGCGCTGCCCCGCAGAGTGCCCGGAAGACATCCTCGCCGCCGAGATCTTCCGAGATCCGCGTCGGATCGACGACGTCATAGCCGTGCGTCGAGCCCGAACGCGCCTGCAGCGACGGCGAGAGGTACAGGTGCGAGACGCCGAGGTCGCGCAGGTACGGCAAGAGCCCGCGCGTCTCGCCGAAGCCGAGCCCCGGCCCCAACTGGAGCCGGTAGGTGCATCTGAAGTCGGCCATCAGGCGATCCGGCGCAGGACGACGAGCGAGCGGCCCTCGACCGGGACGACGCCGCGCGCCGGGAAGACATCGGCGCCGGCCTCGCGCTCCGGCTCAGCGGTCGAGAGCTCGTGCGCCCAGCGGCGTCCGAACGAGACGGCCGGCAGCGTGAAGACGACCGCCGCCTCGAACGCGTTGAAGAGGATCAGAAAGGTGTCGTCGAGCACCGGCGCCCCCTGCGCGCTGACGGTCGGGATCTCGGCGCCGTTCAAGAAGACACCGAGCGCATGGGTGTCGCCCGCCTGCCAGTTGCGCTGCCTCATCTTGCGCCCGTCCGGCCGGAACCACCAGACGTCCGGCGAACCGGAGCCGAGCGTCTCCTCGCCACGCAGGAAGTCGGCCCGCCGGAACACCGGGTGTCGCGAGCGGAAGTCGATCAGCCGCTTCGTGAACGAGAGCTGCCGTTCGGCCCGACCGTCCAGGCGCCAGTCGAACCAGGAGATCTCGTTGTCCTGGCAGTAGCCGTTGTTGTTGCCTCGCTGCGTCCGCGCGAGCTCGTCCCCGCCGAGCAGCATCGGCACGCCCTGCGAGAGGAGGAGCGTCGCGAGGAAGTTCCGCTGCTGCCGCTCGCGCAGCTCGTTGATCGCAGGATCGTCGGTCTCGCCCTCGACGCCGTGATTCCAGCTCCGATTGTGGTTGTCGCCGTCCCGGTTGCCCTCGAGGTTCGCCTCGTTGTGCTTCTCGTTGTAGGTGACGAGGTCGCGCAGCGTGAAGCCGTCGTGGGCGGTGACGAAGTTGATCGAGGCGGACGGCCGCCGCCCGTCGCGCTGGTAGAGGTCGCTCGAGCCGGTGAAGCGCGAGGCGAACTCCGCGACCGCAGTCTCGCCCCGCCAGAAATCGCGCATCGTGTCGCGGTACATCCCGTTCCACTCCGTCCAGAGCACCGGGAAGTTGCCGACCTGGTAGCCGCCCTCCCCGACGTCCCACGGCTCGGCGATCAGCTTCACCTGGGAGAGGATCGGATCCTGATGGATGATGTCGAAGAAGGCCGAGAGCCGGTCGACCTCGTGGAGCTCGCGCGCGAGCGCCGAGGCGAGATCGAAGCGGAAACCGTCGACGTGACACTCGATCGCGAAGTAGCGCAGCGAGTCCATGATCAATCGCAGCACCGACGGGTGGACGGGATTGAGCGAGTTCCCCGTCCCTGTGTAGTCCACGTAGTAGCGTGGGTTCGTGGGCAGCGTTCGGTAGTAGGAGAGGTTGTCGATCCCCTTGAAGGAGAGCATCGGACCGAGCTCGTTCCCCTCGGCTGTGTGGTTGTAGACGACGTCGAGGATCACCTCGATGCCGGCGCGGTGCAGAGCCTTCACCATCCCCTTGAACTCGCGCACCTGGTCGCCGGTCGTCCCGGTCGCCGAGTAGCCCGCGTGCGGAGCGAGGTAGCCGATCGAGCTGTAGCCCCAGTAGTTCGAGAGACCCTTCGTGGCGAGGTGGTACTCGTCGGCGATGTGGTGGATCGGGAGCAGCTCGACCGCAGTGACGCCGAGCTCCTGCAGGTAGGCGAGCGCCGGCTCCGACGCGAGCCCCGCGTAGGTGCCGCGCAGATCCTCGCGAACGCTGTCGAGCTGCCTCGTGAAGCCCTTGACGTGGACCTCGTAGATCACCGTCTCGTGCCACGGCGTCTCGAGGTGGCGGTCGCCCTCCCAGTCGAACGACTCGTCGATCACGATCGCCTTCGGGATCGCTGCCGCGTCGTCGTCGTCATCCCGCTC
Organism: Candidatus Gaiellasilicea maunaloa; assembly: GCA_024330215.1. Taxonomy (GTDB): domain Bacteria; phylum Actinomycetota; class Thermoleophilia; order Gaiellales; family Gaiellaceae; genus Gaiellasilicea; species Gaiellasilicea maunaloa. Next base: position 39,881 of record JANDLU010000019.1, on the reverse strand, counting down.
GAGGTCGGCGTCCGCCCCTCCCGGCGGGTAGGGAAGCGTGTTCCCCCGGTCCCAGTGCACCGGGCCTTCGATCGCCTTCGCACAGGGGTCGATCAGCAGCTTGGCCGGGTTGAAGCGGTGCCCCCGCTCGGGCGCCCAGCGGCCGTGGACGCGGTAACCGTAACGCTGGCCCGGGCCGACGCCCGGCAGGTAACCGTGCCAGATGAACGCGGTCCGCTCGGTCAGCTCGTGGCGCGTCTCGCGGTCCTCGGCGTCGAAGAGGCAGAGCTCGACCCGCTCGGCATGCTCGGCGAAGAGGGAGAAGTTCGTCCCCTCGCCATCCCACCTCGGACCCAGCGGGAATGGCTTCCCCGGCCACACATTCACGCCCCCGACCGCCCCTCGCTCCGTGAGAAGCCTGGGGTCAGGTCTTGCATTCGCGCAAGACTGCGCCAGAAATCGCCAGCTTCGGCCGGATGCAAGACCTGACCCCGCGGCACGGTCACGCCACGGTCACGCGAGCGCGACGGTCTCGTTCGAGAAGTCGACGACGAGGGTGACGCTGCCGCGTCGCAGCGTCAGCCGGCCGGCGCGCTCGTCCACCTCGACGGCGAGCTCCGGCGGCAGCTCTCGGCGCACCCGGAGGAGACGCGCGACGAGCTCGTCCGCCGGCTGCGGGATGAGCTTCGAGCGCTCGAACGTCTCGAGCGCTTGCGGATCCGGCACGTCGTGCGCGGTGAAACCGGCGAACCGCGAGAACTCGCGCCGCCGCCCCTCGCGGGTCGCATCGGCGATGAACGAGTCGATGTGGTCGGTGAAGAACTGGAACGGCGCGCGCTCCCCGTACTCTTCGCCCTGGAAGAGGAGCGGCGTGAATGGCGAGAAGAGCACGATCGCCTGGGCGAGTCGCAGCTTCGCGGGCGGCAGCCGGTCTCCGATCGCACGGTTGCCGACCTGGTCGTGGTTCTGGGCGCAGACGACGAGCTGCGATCCCTCGGGGCGCGAGAGCTCGCGCGCGATCGATGCGAGCGAGCCGTCGAAGCCGGCGTAGTAGCCGTCCCGCTCGCCGGTGAGCGCCACGTGGAGCGCGTGGTGGAGGCTGTCGAGCCACATCGCGTCGTGGTTCCACTCGCGTAGCGGCCGGAGGTCGTCCTGCCCCATCTCGCTGATCACGAGCGCGCCGGAGGCGACGGCGCGGACGCGACGAGCGAGCTCGCCGAGGACGTGCTCCGCGGAGTCGTCGGCGACTGCATGGACGGCGTCGAGGCGGAGTCCGTCGAGCCGGTAGTCGCGTACCCAGAGCTCTGCGTTCTGGATCGCCCACTCGCGGACGCCGCGCTCTCCGTAGTCGAGCGCCTCACCCCACGGCGTCTCGCCGAAGCGGGCGGTGAAATAAGGGCCGAACCCGCGGAGCGCCTCGTTGCCAGGGCCGATGTGGTTGTAGACGACGTCGAGGAGGACGCCGACACCGGCGCGATGGGCCGAGTCGACGAGGCGCGCGAGTCCCTCGGGACCGCCGTAGGTCGGGTGGGGCGCCGAGGCGTAGAGCCCGTCGTAGCCCCAGCCGCGCCCACCGGGGAACGTCGCCACCGGCATCAGCTCGATTGCGGTGATGCCGAGCTCGCGCAGCTCGGGGAGGCGCGGGACGACACCGTCGAAGGTTCCCTCCGGCGAGAAGGTGCCGACGTGCAGCTCGTAGACGACGAGCTCGTCGAGCGCGAGCCCCGGGCCCGTCGCGATCTCGAAGGCGGCGGTGTCGAGGATTCGCGAGGATCCCCGGACGCCGTGGGGCTGGGCGCGCGAACAGGGATCCGGCCAGGCGTCCCGGCCGTCGAGCACGAAACGGTAGTCGTCGCCGGCGGACGCGGCGGCGTCGCCGGCCCAGAATCCCTCGCCGTCGTCCTCGAGCTCGTGGATCGAGCCGTCGAGCTCGACCGCGACGGCGTCCACGCTCGGCGCCCAGACGCGAAACTCAACGGCACCCGAATCTCGTGGAATCGCGCCGAGCAACCCCGAGGGACAGTCCCTCGGACCTGTCTGAAATGGACGAGTCCGAGGGACAGTCCCTCGGACCTGTCTCGAGTGGACATGTCGTGGGGTCTGTCCCTCGGCCTGCCGCGTCGGCTGAGGTTCGCGCGAGGACACGGCGCTGACCGTACCCGAGCGCCCTCCTTCTCGACCCGGCGAGCCGGCTCGCTATCCGGCAGCCTCCGCCGAGCGCAGCCCGCGGAGGGCCCAGAACGCGAAGCCGCCGATCAGGCCGACCGCGAGCCCGAACGCGAGCAGCACGTGCACCTCGTCGCCCGCGAGCATGCTGCGCGCCGCCTCGAGGACGTAGGTCACCGGGTTGAGGGTCGCAAGCGCCTCGATCCAGCCGTCGAGCAGCCCGAGCGGAACGTAGACGGGCGCGAAGAAGAGCGTCAGGAAGACGGGCATCTGCATCACCGGGCCCGCCTGGATCGTCCGGAAGCGCATCGCGACGCCCGACGCCCAGAGAAGGCCTGCGATGTTGATCAGGAGCGCGAGCGCGAACATCCCGAAGACGTCGACCGGACCGCCGAAGACGTTCATCCCCGCAACCAGGGCAACGATCGTGAGCACCGTCGCCGTCACTGCCCAGCGCGCGAGCGCCGCGATCGCGTAGCCGAGCACGATTCCGGTCCGGTTCGGCGCGGCGAGAAGGAGCCGGCGCGCGAAGCCGTACTCGAAGTCGCGGGCGATCCCGAAGCCGGTGAAGACGCCGCCGAAGGCCGCCGACTGGATCAGGACGAAGCAGAACTGGAAGGCCGTGTAGCCCGGCTCGAAGTCGAACCCGGGCACCCGCGCGACCTGCGAGAGCCCGCCCGCGAACGCCGTGAAGAAGAAGAGCGGGAAGATCAGCGATGGGAAGAAGAGCGAGGGGTTCGTGAAGACGACCTTCAGCGTCCGCCACGCCACGCCCGAGGCGACGGGCCAGATTCTCACGTGCGCGCCAGCCTGTCGTGCAGCGCGAAGAACGCGAGCGCCGTCGCAACGATCCCGATCAGGACGGCGAAGCCGAAGCCGAGCAGGAGCGCCTCGCCGTCCCAGCCGGTGATGATCAGGCTCCGCACGCACTCGATCAGGTACGAGACCGGGTTCGCGGTCGCGACGACGCGGAACCAGTCGACCCCGATCAGGTTCCGGGGCGTGTTCATCGAGGAGAGGAAGAGGAAGACGAAGAGCAGCGGGAAGAGGCCCTGGATCGCCTCGCCCGAGCCGGTACGGAACGCGAGGAAGGCGCCGAGCGCGCCGAAGCTGATCGAGATCACCGCGGCGAAGCCGAAGAGGACGAGGATGCCGAGTGCGCCGGAGGCGAAGTCGACGCCGACGACCAGGCCGACCGCGACGTAGAACGCCGCCTGGACGAGGCCCATCACGACAACGCCGGCGAGCTGCCCGGCAATCAGCGCGAAGGCACGCATCGAGGTCAGCGAGAGCCGGTTCAGGAATCCGGTCTGGATGTCCCTCGCGAGGTCGGTGCCCGCGTTCATCGTCGAGAAGAGCGCGCCCTGGATGAACGGGACGGCGAGCGCGAAGGCGAGGAAGGAGTCCGTTGGGAAGCCGGGCAGCTCCGTCGAGGCGTCGAGCCCGCCCGAGTTCACGAGCAGGAGCATGATCGGGAAGATCAGCGGGAAGACGACGGCCGCCGGCTGGCGAATCGTGCGGACGATCGAGCGACGAGCGAGCGCGCCGACCTGCGCAGGAACCGCGCCGGTCACGCGGCCGGCTCGGCCGCGTCCGCCTCACCCTCGCCGGCCCCCTCGAGCGAGCGGCCCGTCTTGGCGAGGAAGACGTCGTCGAGCGAAGGTGCCTGGATCTCGAGGCTCGCAAGCGTCAACCCGGCATCGTCGACGGCCCGGACGACCGCCGGCAGCCCGGCGAGGCCCTCACGAAGCCGGACGACGACGTCGCGCGAGCCGTCCCCGAGCGGCTCGCCGAAAGCGGCGAGCACCGACGCGAGCCGGCCGCGGTCTCCCTCCTCGACGGGATTCGCATGCACGCTCGGCAGCCCGATCTCCGCCTTGAGCGAGCTCGGCGTGCCCTCGGCGACGATCCGGCCGTGATCGATGATCCCGACGCGATCGGCGAGCACGTCCGCCTCCTCGAGGTATTGCGTCGTCAGGAAGACGGTCACACCGTCCTCGCGGGCGAGGCGCCCGACCTCGTCCCAGAGCGCGGTCCGGCTCTGCGGGTCGAGCCCGGTCGTGGGCTCGTCGAGGAAGAGGAGCCGCGGCCTGTGGACGAGCGCCAGCGCCAGGTCGAGCCGGCGCTTCATCCCGCCGGAGTAGCCGCCGACCCTCCGATCGGCCGCCTCGCTCAGGCCGACGCGCTCGAGCAGCTCGTTCGAGCGCTCCTTCCGCTCGGCGCGGGCGATTCCCTGCATCGTCGATTGGAGCCGGAGATGATCGCGGCCGGTGAGCATCGGGTCGAGCGCGGCCTCCTGGAGCGCGGCCCCGATCACCGAGCGCACTTTCGGCCCCTCCTTGACGACGTCGTAACCGCCGACACGGGCGGTGCCCGAGGTCGGAGGCAGAAGCGTCGTCAGCATCAGCACGGTCGTCGACTTGCCGGCGCCGTTCGGGCCGAGGAAGCCGTAGATCTCGCCCGGCTCGACCCGCAAGTCGATCCCGTCCACCGCCCGCGGCCCCTTCTTGAACTCGCGCACGAGCCCTTCGACGGCGATCGAGTTGTCCTGCGCGGCCACGCCGCCAACCCTAGCGAGGAGCCTCGAGGAGCTTGTGTTGAAACAACACAAGCGCTCGTGGACGGCTCGGTTGCGCGGGCCGCACGGCGCTTGTGTTGAAACAACACTAAGTCCGCTCGACCGTCCTCGAGCGATTCGCGCCGCGCTACTCGCGCTCCGACAGCACGAGCTCGAGCCAGCTCTCCGCCTCGCGGTAGAGCGTCGGGTTGTTTATCGGCGTGTAGTACGCGAGGATCGCGACCGCCTGCGACAGAGCCCAGCCTCGCGCCCGCTCCCAGGTAGCGTCATGAGTGGGCAGCGCCTCGCGGAACGCGTCGCGGGCGGCAGGCGAGTGCAGCTTCCACGCGACCATCACGTCGCACGCCGGATCGCCGACCCCCATCGCGCCCCAGTCGATCACGCCGCTGATGCGCCCGTCCCGGACGAGCCAGTTGCGCGCATCGAGGTCGCCGTGGTGCCAGACGGGCGGGCCGTCCCACGGCGGCGCAGCGAGCGCTTGTTCCCACCCCGCCGTCACCGCCGGGTCGCCGTCGAAGCGCGAAAGCCAGTACCGGGTTCCTTCGTCCCGCCCGGCCAACGGAACGCCGCGTCCCGGCGGCGCGCCCGCCGGATTCACCTGTTGCAGCGCCCCGACGAACGCGGCGAGATCCCGCGCCACCTGGACTGGGTCAATCTCCTCGACGGGCACCGTTTCGCCCTCGATCCACCCGTGGATCTCCCAGAACCAGGGATAGTCGTCGGTCGGGTGGCCCTGCGCCACTGGAATGGGGATCTCGACGGGGAGCAACGGAGCCAACCTCGGCAACCAATCGAGCTCCTTGCGATCCGGCTCTGTCGGCCCCTCGTGACGCGGGAGCCGGACAGCGAGCTCGGCGCCCAGACGAAAGATGGCGTTGACGGTGCCGCTGGGCTCGATCCGCCGGAGCGGCAGGCCGACCCACTCGGGAAACTGCTCACGGAGCAGCCGTCGCACGAGCGCCTCGTCGATCTCGAGCTCGCCGATGTGCATCCGTGCCTTCACGTCTCTTGCCACGGCTCGAGGATTCGGCGCGCGAGCGGGTCGACGACTGCGACCGCCGGAAGCGGGATTGCCTCCCAGTCGCGCAGTTCGACTCGCTCCCGACCTCGCAGCCACGCAAGGTAGAGGCTGAGGACGGCGCCGTGCGAGACGACGACGACGTCACCGTTCACCTCGTCGACGAGCCGCGAGACACAGGCGACGATCCGCGCCGACGCGGCATCGCGTTCCTCCCAGCACGGCACCGGGCTTCCGCCGAGCCAGGCGTCGACCCGGGCGATGAACGCCGCACGGTCGTGGACGGGCGAGGCGCCGCGTTCCGCCTCCCAGAGATCGCGCTCGGCGCGAAGTTCGACGCCGGCCACCGCCGCGATCGGCTCAGCGGTCGCGTGCGCCTTCGGCTCGGGGCTCGAGACGACCGCCTCGACGGCGGCGAAGACGGCAAGCCGCGCGAGCCGCTCCGCGTCGGCTCTGCCCTGATCCGTGAGCTCCCAGCGCCGCGGTGGCAGCTCCGCGTCGAGCCGCACCTCCGCGTGGCGGACGAGGACGAGGCGGCGCACGGACTTAGTGTTGAAACAACACTAAGTCCGTTCTTCCGCTACGTCCGGCACGAGCCAGATCGTCGCGAGCGGGGGGAGCGTCAGGAGCACCGACTGCTCCTGCTCGTGGCACGCAACCTCCTCCGTCTCGAGCCCCCAGCCGTTACCGACATCCGAGCCGCCGTAGAAGCGCGAGTCCGTGTTCAGCACCTCGCACCAGCGGCCCGCGACGGGAAGCCCGAGCCGCCACTCCTCCCGCACGACGGGCGAGAGATTGCAGACGCAGACGAGCCAGCGACTCTCTCCCGAAACGCGCGCGAATGCGAGCACGTTCTCGCCGGCCGCGTTCGGCTCGAGCCAGCGAAAGCCCTCGTGCGAGAAGTCGACCTCCCAGAGCGCCGGCTCGGCCTTGTAAGCGCGGTTCAAATCGCGAACGAGCGTCTGGATACCCGCGTGATCGGGATCGGCGAGCAGGTGCCAGTCGAGCGATCTCGCCGGCTCGCTCCACTCACGCTCCTGCGCGAGCTCGCATCCCATGAAAAGCAGCTGCTTGCCCGGATGCGCCCACATGTAGCCGTAGAGCGCGCGCAGGTTCGCGAGTTGCTGCCAGCGATCGCCGGGCAGCTTCCCGAGCAGCGAGCGCTTTCCGTGCACGACCTCGTCGTGCGAGAGCGGCAGCACGAAGTTCTCGTTCCACGCGTAAACCAGCGAGAACGTCAACTCGTGGTGATGGAAGCGCCGGTGGATCGAGTCCTTCGTGAAGTACTCGAGCGTGTCGTGCATCCAGCCCATGTTCCACTTGAAGCCGAAACCGAGGCCGCCGAGGTAGGTCGGTCGCGAGACACCGGGCCACGCAGTCGACTCCTCCGCGATCGAGACGACGCCCGGTTCGCGCTCGTGCAGCACCTCGTTCAGCTCCTTCAGGAACGAGACGGCCTCGAGATCCTCGCGTCCACCGAACGCGTTCGGCACCCACTCGCCAGGCTTGCGGGAGTAGTCGAGGTAGAGCATCGAAGCGACGGCGTCGACGCGCAGCCCGTCCGCGTGGAACTCACGCACCCAGTAGAGGGCGTTCGCGAGCAGGAAGTTCCGCACCTCGTTCCGGCCGAGGTTGAAGACGAGCGTACCCCAGTCGGGATGCGCGCCGCGCCGCGGGTCGGCGTGCTCGTAGAGGGCCGTGCCGTCGAACTGCGCGAGCGCGAACTCGTCCCGCGGAAAGTGCGCCGGTACCCAGTCGAGGATGACCCCGATCCCAGCCTGGTGCATCGCGTCGACGAACGCGCGAAAGTCGTCCGGCGAGCCGAGCGTCGACTCCGTCGCGTAGAAGCCCGTCACCTGGTAGCCCCACGACCCTGAGAATGGGTGGTGCATCACCGGCAGCAGCTCGACGTGGGTGAACTCGAGCTCCGCGGCGTAGGCGACGAGCTGCTCCGCGAGCTGCTGCCAGCCGAGCCCGAGGCGCCACGAGCCGGCGTGAACCTCGTAGATCGACATCGGCCGCCGCAGCGGATCGGCGCCGCGGCGTGCCTCGAGCCAGGCCGCATCGCCCCATTCGTGGCTGGACGTGAAGACGACGGACGCCGACTGGGGCGGCACCTCGGCAGCGGTCGCGAATGGATCTGCCTTCAAGCGCCTGACCCCGTCCGCGCCCACCACCTCGAGCTTGTACGTCGAGCCCTCGGCCGCGCCGCGTACGAGCGCGTGCCAGATCCCCGACGTACCCGCCGGCTCGAGCGGATCGACGCTGCCGTCCCAGCCGTTCCAGTCGCCGACGACGGCGACGTTGCGGGCGTTCGGAGCCCAGACGGCGAAGGAGACTCCGTCGGCGGTCACGTGGGCTCCCAGCCGCTCGTAGATCCGCTCGTGTCGACCTTCGCCCGCGAGATGGAGGTCGAGATCCCCGAGCTTCGTGTTCACTCGGCCTCCAACAGCCGCAGGATCCCGGCAACGGGGATGCCGACCCAGTCGGGGCGGTTGTTCAGCTCGTAGCGGAGCTCGTAGACGGCCTTCTCCAGCTCGAAGACGGTCAGCAACCGCTCGATCCCCTGCTCGCCAGCCGGGAGCAGCGTGGCCTCGGCGGTCGCGAGATAGCCGTCGAGGAAGCCCGCGCGGCACTCCTCCTCCCAGCGGGGCGGCGGCGCGACCCCTCGCTGCAGCTGCGACGCGGACGCGGCGTAGGCGAACGAGCGCAGTATCCCGGCGACGTCGCGCAGCGGCGAGCGCTTGCGGCGGCGGTCGGGCACGCTCCGGGCAGGCTCGCCCTCGAAGTCGAGGATCAGCCAGTCGTCCTCCCTCGTCCAGAGCGCCTGGCCGAGGTGGAAGTCGCCGTGGTGGCGGATCACCTTGCCGACGTTGCCGATGTGCGTGAGCAGCCGCAGCCGGTCGCGCACCTCCTCGCCGCGTCCGGCGAGCGGCGCGAGCGCGTCGAGCTCCGGGAGGGTCGCGAAGACGCCCTCGATCTCCTCGTCGATCGAGGCGGAGAGCAGAGCGAGGCCCTCCGAGCTCGGCTCCTCGGGAGCGAAGTGCGGATCGTTCGGGTCCGAGCCGAGGGCATTGTGCAGCCGCGCCGTCACCTCGCCGAGCCGGCGCGCGTGCGCCGGCAGCCATTCCGGTTCCGAGGCGATCGTGTCGAGCGCCAGCTTCCAGCCATCGCCGTGCGAGGGCACGAAGCGCTGGAGGAGCGCCAGAGTCGTCTCGAGCGGCCGGCCCTCGTAGGCCGCGTATCCCTCGAGCGCGGCGATGTGCTCGAACCCGCGCTCGGTGAGGAAGCGGAGCAGCTCGAGCTCCGGATTCACACCCGGCTCGAGGCGGCGATAGAGCTTGAGCGCGAGCGTCTCGTCCAGCACGACCGAGCTGTTCGACTGCTCCCCGCCCATCGGCCGGATCGAGCGAAGCTCGCCGGCGCGGTCGGAGAGGCCGTCGGCGCCCCAGAAGACGATCGCGGCGTCGTCCAACCGCAGCGTCGCGCCGGATCGCATCAGGCCGACGAGCTCGCGTACGAGCGCGGGGTCGGCGATCGCGTCGTACACCGTCCAGCCGTCGACCTCGACGATCACGGACTCGTCCCAGCCCTCGTCGGCCGGCCGGAAGCCGAGCGGCAGGTGATAGAGGTCGTGGCTCTGCAGGCCGTACCGCACCTCCACGATCCCGAAAGCCAGGATCGGCGGGCCGCCCGGTGCGATCCCCGCATCGAGGACGCGCGCGTCGAGCACGTCGCGCGACTTGCCGCCGAACCAGCGCTGCGAGGCGATCGTGCCGAGGAGGACGAGTCCGTCGAGGAAGCGCAGGTTGCCAGTCTCGATCTTCGCGCGCAGGTCGGCACTCATCGGTCAGTGCTCATCGGCAGGGTCCTGAAGCTGGAACCAGAAGAAGCCGCGCGGGCCGAGCGTGAGCAGGTACGGCAACTCGCCGATCCTGGGGAACTCCGTGTTGCCGAGCAGCTCCACCGGGACGCGCCCGGAGAAGGACGAGAGGTCGAGCTCGACCGCCTGAGCCGTCCGCGCCAGGTTGTGGACGCACAGGATGATGTCCTCCGAGAACGAGCGGATGTGGGCGAAGATCTTCGGGTTGTCCGGCCGGAGCACATGCACGTCGCCGAGGCCGAAGACCGGGTGCTGCTTGCGCAGCTCGATGAAGCGGCGCAGCCAGCGGAGGAGCGAGGTTGGGGTGCGCAGCTGCGCCTCCACGTTCACGGATTGGAAGCCATACACCGGATCCATCAGCGGCGGCAGGAATTGCTGGGCGAAGTCGGCGCGCGAGAAGCCGCCGTTCCGGTCGCCCGTCCACTGCATCGGCGTCCGGACGCCGTCGCGATCGCCCAGGTAGACGTTGTCCCCCATCGCGATCTCGTCCCCGTAATAGAGCACGGGCGAACCCGGGAGCGAGAAGAGGATCGCGTGCATCAGCTCGATCTCGTCGCGGCCGTTGTCGAGGAGAGGCGCGAGGCGGCGGCGGATCCCGAGATTGAGCTTCATCCGCGGATCCTTCGCGTACTCGGCGTACATGTAGTCGCGCTCCTCGTCCGTGACCATCTCGAGCGTCAGCTCGTCGTGATTGCGGAGAAAGAGCCCCCACTGGGCCGAGCTCGGGATCGCGGGCGTCCGCTCGAGGATCTCGATCATCGGCAGCGCCTCCTCGCGGCGGAGCGCCATGAACATGCGCGGCATCACCGGGAAGTGGAAAGCCATGTGGCACTCGTCGCCGTCGCCCGCGCCGAAGTAGGCGACGACGTCCTCCGGCCACTGGTTCGCCTCGGCCAGGAGGACGCGGTCCGGGAAGCGTGCGTCGACCTCGGCGCGGACGCGCTTCAGGTACTCGTGTGTCCGCGGCAGGTTCTCGCAGTTCGTCCCTTCCTCCTCGAAGAGGTACGGGACGGCGTCGAGGCGGAAGCCGTCGAGCCCGAGGTCGAGCCAGAAGCGGAGCACCTCGAGCATCGCCTCCTGCACCTCCGGGCTCTCGTAGTTGAGATCCGGCTGGTGATTGAAGAAGCGGTGCCAGTAGTACTGGCCGCGGACGGGGTCGAACGTCCAGTTGGACGTCTCGGTGTCGACGAAGATGATCCGTGCGTCGAGGTAGCGGTCATTCGTGTCCGACCAGACGTACCAGTCGGCCTTCGGGCCGGTCGGATCCGAGCGCGACTCCTGGAACCAGGCGTGGTCGGCGGAGGTGTGGTTCATCACGAGGTCGACGATCACGCGGATCCCGCGCTCGTGGGCGGCCTCGATGAAGCCGCGGAAGTCCTCGACGGTGCCGTAGTCCGGGTTGATCCCGTAGAAGTCGGCGATGTCGTAGCCGCCGTCGCGGAGCGGCGAGGGATAGAACGGGAGCAGCCAGATGCAGTCGATCCCGAGCCACTGGAGGTAGTCGAGCTTCTGCTGGAGGCCGCGGAAGTCGCCCGAGCCGTCGTCGTCCCCGTCGAAGAACGCGCGCGTGTGGATCTCGTAGAAGACGGCCGTCTTGAACCAGAGCGGGTTCTGCTCGAACCAGTTGCCGGGCTCAGACACGGGCCCTCGTCTCTGACACCGTCTCAGGCACCGTCTCTGGCACCGTGTCTGGCACCGTCTCTGAGACGAAGTCGGATTCGCGAACGATAAGAGCCTGCACGCGCGCTCATCTGCCGACCTTCAGCACGTGGCTCTGGCCGGGTGCCAGGCCGACGTAGTTGCGGCCGAGGCGCCAGCGGTAGCGCTCGCCCGAGAGCAGGTCGGTCACCGGAAACTCCGGCGGCAGCCCGAGCTCGGGCGGCACCACGACGACGTCCTCTCGCGGTACGAGCGGATCGAGGTTCACGACGACGACGAGCTCGCGTCCCTTCACGTAAGCGAGCAGGTGCTCGCCGTGCGTCTCGAGGAGACGCACGTTCTCGAACCGCTGCAACGCCGGCTCGGCGCGCCTGATCTCGTTCAGCCGCTGGACGAGCGGGAGCAGCGGTCCGTCCAGCTTGCGCTGCCTCACCTCGTACTTCTCCGAGTCGAGGTACTCCTCGCTGCCCGCGCGCAGCGGCACGTTCTCGAAGCTCTCGAAGCCGGAGTAGATCCCGTAGGTCGGCGACAAAGTCGACGCGAGCACGAGCCGCGCCGCGAAGGCCGGCGGGCCTCCGAGCTGAAGGTACTCGTGGAGGATGTCCTGCGTGTTGACGAAGAAGTTCGGCCGGTAGTACGGCGCCCAGCCGACGAGCAGCTCGACGAGCTCGACGAGCTCGGCCTTCGTGTTCTTCCAGGTGAAGTAGGTATACGACTGGCCAAACCCGACCTTGGCGAGCGTCGTCATCATCGCGGGCCGGGTAAACGCCTCCGAGAGGAAGATCGCGTCCGGAAACTCGGCGCGCACCTCCCGGATCAACCACTCCCAGAAGCCGACCGACTTCGTGTGCGGGTTGTCGACGCGGAAGACGCGGACACCGCGCTCGCACCAGCCGAGCACGATCGTCCGGAGCTGATCCCAGAGCGTGCGCCAGTCCTCAGAGTCGAAGTTGACGTTGTAGATGTCCTGATAGCGCTTGGGCGGGTTCTCGGCGTACTTGAGCGTCCCGTCAGGCCGCCGGTTGAACCACTCCGGATGCTCCACGAGCCAGGGATGGTCGGGTGAGCACTGGATCGCGAGGTCGAGGGCGATCTCGACCCCGACCTTCCGCCCCGCCTCGACCATTGCGTCGAAGTCCTTCCAGGTGCCGAGCGCCGGATGGATCGCCTCGTGGCCACCCTTCGGACCGCCGATCGCCCAGGGGCTTCCTGGATCTCCCTCTGCCGCGACGAGCGCGTTATTGCGCCCCTTGCGGTTCGTCGTCCCGATCGGGTGCACCGGCGGGAGATAGACGACGTCGAAGCCGAGCTTCGCGAGGTCGGGGAGCACCGCGGCGACCCCCCGGAACCCGCCCCACGAGCGGGGGAAGAGCTCATACCAGGAGCCGAACCGGGCGCGCTCGCGCTCGACGTCGACCTCGAGCGGCGCGCCCAGCGAGCCCTTCCCGTGCCGTTCCTTCGCTCCCAGGTCGGCCGCGGCCTCGCGCCAGTCCGCGAGCTCGCCGCCCCCGAAGAGCACCGCTCCCTCGGAGAGCTCGCTCGCGAGGTCGAGCTGCCCGGCCTCGAGCTTCCGGTCGAGCTCGTCGAGGAAGCTCGCGTACCGGTCCGCCCACGCCTCGACAGTGAACTGCCAGAGCCCGAGCTCGCTCGCCTCGAACTCACCGGCCCAGCGATCGTTCCCAAGCGCCTGCAACGGTCGCTCCAGCCACTTGCGAGTGCCGGCCGGTCGGTAGCGCACCACCGCGCGCAGCACGTCGTGACCGTCCTTGAAGATGGTCGCCGTGATCCCTACTCGATCTCCCAAGCAGCTCTTCGCCGGATACCGACCGCAATCGACCTGCGGCTGGACGTCCTGGATCTGGATCCGCGGGGGCGGCTGCTTGGACGATTTCGAGGGCACGGTTCCGAGACTTTCGACGCTGGCGAAACGGTAAACAGTGCGGACGGTGCAGCTTCCCCGATCGAGCGGCATCGTGCTGCATCCAACCTCGCTCCCGGACGGGAGGCTCGGCGCGAGCGCGTACGTCTTCGTCGACTGGCTCGAGGCCGCCGGTCAGAGCTGGTGGCAGGTGCTGCCGCTTGGCCCGCCCGACGACGTCGGCTCGCCCTACGCCTCCGCTTCGGCCTTCGCCGCCTGGAGCGGCTTCCTGGCAGAGCCGTACGCGCCGGTCTCGAACCGCGACGTCGCTTCGTTCCGTACGCGTCACGGCTACTGGGCGGGAGACTGGGAGGAGGCGGGCAACGACCTGGCCGACCAGGTGCGCTTCGAGCGCGAGTGGACGGCGCTTCGCGACTACGCCCGGGCGGGCGGTGTCCGGTTGATCGGCGACGTCCCGATCTACGTGGCGTGGGACAGCGTCGACCATCGCTCGCATCCCGCGCTCTTCCTCGAGGGCCTCGTCGCCGGCGCACCGCCCGACAAGCTCGGCCCCCTCGGACAGCACTGGGGGAATCCGCTCTTCGACTGGGACGCCGTGGCGTGCGACAACTACCGCTGGTGGATCGAGCGGCTCCGCCGGACATTCGAGCTCGTCGACCTGACCCGGATCGACCATTTCCGCGGCTTCGTCGCATTCTGGGCGATCCCGGAGGGCTCGCTGGACGCGCGCGACGGCCAGTGGCTCCCCGGCCCGGGCGAGGCGATCTTTCGGGCCGCCGAGCGCGAGCTCGGGCCGCTGCCCGTGATCGCCGAGGATCTCGGCCTGATCACGCCGGACGTGGACGCGCTCCGCGACGAGCTCGAGCTTCCGGGGATGGTCGTCCTCCTCTGGGCCTTCAACGAGCCTCGCGACAACCCACACCGGCTCGAGAACCATCGCGAGCACCAGGTCGTCTACACCTCGACGCACGACACCGAGACGCTGCGCGGCCACTTCCCGAGGCGCAACAAGCGCCGCTTGCTCGAGCTCGCGCTCTCCTCGCCGGCCGCGCTCTGCATGATCCCTGCCCAGGACGTGCTCGGCCTCGGCAGCGAGAGCCGGATGAACCGACCCGGCGAGGCGCTCGGAAACTGGGGCTGGCGGCTCGAGCCGGATCAGCTCACGTTCGAGCTGGCCGTCGAGCTGCGAGCCGCGACGGAGGCTGCGGGCCGCCTGCCCTGAGAACGCATCGCGATTGAGCCGGCTACTCGGTCTCGAGCAAGAGCCCGCTCGCGACCGTGCGGCGCCCGCCCGCCTCGTAGACCACGTCGACGAGGTCGTTCTGACGGTAGGTGCCGGCGGCGCCGAAGAGGAGCGAAGCCCAGCGCCAGAAGCCGAGCTTGCCCTCCTGAAGCAGCTCCCGCTCGAACTCCAGCGCCCGGTCGACGACCCGGAAGTCGCGCCCCTCGACCTGCGCGACCCCGTTCACGTAGACCTCGAAGGGACGCCCGATTCCGGCCGGGAGCTCCACGCGGGTTCGGCTGCGCACCGCCTCGGCCACGTCCATAGAATGCCTGCGGCCGTGCGTCGACCCCTTGCTTTCGCAGTAGCAGCCTTCGCAGTACTGAGCGCGCTGCTCGTGATTGGTGGCGCGCTCTCCGGGACCGCTCTGGCGGGGAACGGCGGCTTCGCGCCGGTGGACGCCGCCTCGCCGAACGCCGAGCGGATCGCGGACACCTACGCCTGGGTCTCGATCTTCACCGGCTTCATCTTCGTACTCGTCCAGGGCTCGCTGATCTGGTTCATCGTGCGCTACCGCCGGCGGCGCCGGGCCCGCACGGAGGACGGCGCCCAGATTCACGGGAACACGAACCTCGAGATCGCCTGGACGATCCTGCCGGCCGTGATCCTCTTCGCGATCGGCGGCTTCGTCTTCTACAAGCTCCCGGGGATCCAGGACATCCCGAGCGCAAACGCCTCGGGCGGCCGCGTCGACGTGCAGGTGAAAGGCTATCGCTACTACTGGAACTTCACGTATCCGAATGGCGTGATCGCGGTCGACAACCTGCGCGCGCCGGTCGGCCAGAACGTCCGGCTCGAGATCACGGCGGCGCCGTTCGAGGTGATTCACTCCTGGTGGATCCCGGCGCTCGGCGGCAAGTTGGATGCGATCCCCGGCGTGACGCACGACACGTGGTTCCGCGCGCAGGGCCCAGGTGTCTATCGCGGCCAGTGCGCGGAGTTCTGCGGGATCCAGCACGCGGCGATGACTGCGCAGGTCGAGGCGCTGCCGCGGGAGGCGTTCGAGTCGTGGCTCGCGGAGGAAGCCCGTGCGCAGGAGGCCGGCACCTCCAAGCTCGGAGAGGAGACGTATGCCGGCGCCTGCGCGAAGTGCCACGGGCTCGCAGGCGAAGGCGACATCGGCCCGCGCCTCGCCGGTAACAGCCTCCTCGAAGACGCGAACGCGCTCGAGAACGTCGTCCGGAACGGCCGCGGCCTGATGCCGCCCGTCGGCAAGGACTGGCAGGAGCGCCAGCTGAAGGCGCTCACCGACTACCTGGAGCAGGGACTCGCGAGTGGCAGTCAGGGCTGAGCGTCCGATCCCCGCCTGGCAGCGCGGCCGCGTCGCGAGCTGGCTGACGACGGTCGACCACAAGCGGATCGGGATCCTCTACATCGTCACGTCCGGCCTCTTCTTCGTCGCCGGCGGGATCATGGCGCTCCTGATGCGGACGCAACTCGCGCAGGCGAACTCGGACTTCATCACCCGCGACGGCTACAACCAGCTCTTCACGATCCACGGCACGACGATGATCTTCCTCGTCGTCGTCCCGATCCTCGCCGGTTTCGGCAACTACCTCGTGCCGCTGATGATCGGCGCCCGCGACATGGCCTTCCCGCGGCTGAACGCGCTCTCCTACTGGCTCTTCCTCTTCGGCGGGATCGTGCTGCTGCTCTCGTTCTTCGCGGAGTACGGCGCCGCGCGCGGCGGCTGGACGAGCTACCCGCCGAACTCCGTCTACATGCAGGGCTCGGGGCAGGACCTCTGGATCCTCTCGCTCCACATCCTCACGATCGCGTCGCTGATCGGGGCGATCAACTTCGTGGTCACGATCCACAACATGCGCACGGCCGGGATGAGCTGGACGCGACTGCCGCTCTTCGTCTGGTCGCTGGAGATCTACGCGGCGATGCTGATCTTCGTCTTGCCGCCGCTCTCCGCCGGCTTGACGCTGCTGCTGCTCGACCGCCAGGCGGGCACGAGCTTCTTCGTTCCGAGCGAGGGCGGTAGCGCGGTCCTCTACCAGCACGCCTTCTGGTTCTTCGGGCACCCGGAGGTCTACATCATGATCCTGCCCGTCTTCGGGATGATCTCGGAGATCCTCCCCGTCTTCGCGCGCAAGCCGATCTTCGGCTACAAGGCGATGGCGTTCTCGATCGTGGCGATTGGATTCTTCTCGATGCTCGTCTGGGCGCACCACATGTTCACGGTCGGGATGCCCGGCTTCCTGAACGCCTTCTTCATGGTCTCGTCGATGGTGATCGCCGTGCCGACGGGGGTGAAGATCTTCAACTGGCTCGCGACCCTCTGGCGCGGCAACCTCCATTTCGACACGGCGATGCTGTTCGCGCTCGGCGTCATCTCGGTCTTCACCATCGGCGGCCTCTCCGGGATCTTCGTCGCCGCCTTCCCGATCGACTGGCAGGTGCACGACACCTACTACATCGTCGCGCACCTGCACTACGTGCTCTTCGGCGGCGCGATCCTCGGCATCTTCGCCGGGCTCTTCTACTGGTGGCCGAAGATGTTCGGGCGACTGCTGAACGAGCGGCTCGGCAAGCTCGGCTTCTGGTTCACCTTCGTCGGCTTCAACGTGACCTTCTTCCCGCAGCACCTGCTGGGCCTGCTCGGGATGCCGCGCCGTATCTACACCTACGACGACACCGGGCTGCTGCAGGAGTACAACCTGATCTCCTCGATCGGCTCCTACGTGATGGGAATCGGGATCCTCGTCTTCGTGATCAACGTGCTGAGGACGCGGAAGACCGGCAAGCGGGCGGGGAACGACCCGTGGCTCGCGGACACGCTCGAGTGGTACACGACCTCGCCGCCGCCGCCCTGGAACTTCGACAAGGTGCCCTACGTGACGAGCGCGCGGCCGCTCTACGACCTGCGCCGGAAGCTGAAGGAGCGCGGTGCGCTCTAGGCCCCACTCGAGACCGGGCCCCTGGCTACAACTCGCCGCCCTTGCCGCGGTCGCGGGAGGCCTGCTCGCCGTCGTCTCGGGGACGCTCGGGCTCGGACACGAGTACGTCTCGGCGCTCGCGGCGCCGCCGCTCGTCGCGGTCGTCGTAGCCGCGTGGATCGCGCACCGGCAGTTGCTCGTCCCGGCCTCCGGCGCATTGACCCTCTTCGGCCTCGCTGCTGCCGTGACGCTGCCCGGGCTGCACGTCGCGCTCGCCTCGCTGGCGCTCGCAGCCACGCTCGTCTCGGCCGCGCAGTGCTTCCGGGGAACCCCAGTCTCGTCCAGGCCCCCATTTTCGACAGTCCTGCGCGACTACGTGACGCTGACGAAGCCGCGGATCATGTCGCTCTTGCTCGTGACCGGTGCGGCCGGGATGTTCGTCGGCGCCGAGGGAGCGCCGCCCCTCGGCCTCTTCGCGGCCGCGATGGTGGGGCTCGGCCTTGCGTGCGGCGGCGCGAGCGCGCTGAACCATCTGCTCGACCGGGACATCGACCGGCTGATGGGGAAGCGAACCGAGAAGCGGCCCGTCGCCGCCGGCCGGGTACCGCCGGCGCGGGCGCTCGAGTTCGGGCTCGTCCTCTCGGCGCTCTCGTTCGTCCTGCTCGCGAGCGTCGTCAACGTCTTCGCGGCCGCGCTCGCGCTCGTCGGCAACCTCTTCTACGTCCTCGTCTACACGCGCTGGCTGAAGCGGACGACCTCGCAGAACATCGTCATCGGAGGCGCGGCCGGTGCCGTCCCGCCGCTCGTCGGCTATGCCGCCGCGACCGGAAATCTGGCGCTGCCCGCGCTCTGGCTCTTCCTGATCGTCTTCCTCTGGACGCCGCCGCATTTCTGGGCGCTCGCGCTCCTGCTGAAGGAGAGCTACGCCGTCGCGAAGGTGCCGATGCTCCCGGTCGTGCGCGGCGAGAGCGAGACGACGCGGCAGATCGTCATCTACTCGGTCGTCCTGGTCGCGTTCACCCTCGCGGTCGGCAACTGGTTCGGGCCGGTCTACGTCGGCGCTGCTGCCGTGCTCGGCGGGGCCTTCCTCTGGCTCGCGTGGCGACTGCGGCGGCAGCCAAGCCGCCGCCGCGCCGGGCTCCTCTTCCACTACTCGCTGCTCTATCTGGCGCTCCTCTTCGTCGCGGCGGCCGTGAATCCGGTGGTGCTCTAGTTGGACCTGACGCCCGAGCAGGAGCGCAAGAACCTCGTCCTCGGCTGGATCCTCTTCGGCGTCTTCCTGCTTCTCTTCGCCGGTACCGTCGGCGTCGCGCTGCTCTATCTCGCGCTCGACTAGCGCCATGGAGCAGGCTTGGCTCGACTGGGTACGCCGGCTGCAGGCAATCGCCCAGAACGGCCTCCTCTACACCGACGGTCCGTTCGATCGCGAGCGCTACGCGGCGCTGCGCGCCATCACGGCCGAGATCGCCGCAGCCGGTGGCGGTGAGCCGGAGCAACTCGCCGCGACCTTCGCCGCACAGGGCGGCTATGCAACGCCGAAGGTCGACGTTCGCGCCGTCGCATTCCGCGAGGATCGGATCCTCCTCGTCCGCAACCGCGACGACGGCCTCTGGTCGCCGCCGGGAGGTTGGGTCGAGGTCGGCGAACGGCCAAGCCAAGCCGTGGAGAAAGAGCTGCGGGAGGAGTCGGGGTACTCGGGGCGGGCCGTCAAGCTCGTAGGAATCTACGACCTCGACCTGCGGTCGCGCCCGAGGTGGCCGTTTCATGGCTTCACGCTGGTGATTCTCTGCGAGCTCGAGTCGAGCGAGCCCGGGCCTCTCCATGCGGCAGAGATCGACAGTGCCGACTTCTTCGCCGAGGACGCCCTGCCGCCCCTCTCGATTCGGCTCGCAGCCGAGCAGGTCAGAGCCGCCTTCGCTCACGAGCGCGACCGCACGCTGCCGAGCGCCTTCGACTGAGCTTGTGTTGGAACAACACAAGCTCTTCTCCCGCGGCTCCGTTCTGCGGGTCGGGAAAGTCCTTGTGTTCATCGATCACAAAGTCTCACGTACGCTCGCGCCGTGAGCCTCGACGGGATCTTCCTCGCGCGGCCGGAGACGATCGGCGCCGGGATCCCGCTCGCGGTCAAGGATCTCTTCGACACGGCCGGGCTCGCGACGACGTACGGCTCCGGGATCTTCGCCGACCATGTGCCGAGCCAGACTGCGCCTGCGGTCGCGGCGCTCGAGGCGGCCGGCTATGCGCTCGTCGGCAAGACGAACCTGCACGAGTTCGCCTATGGCACGACCTCCGAGAATCCTCACTTCGGCGCAGTTCCGAATCCGGCCGCGCCCGGGCGCGTCGCCGGCGGCTCGAGCGGCGGCTCGGCGGCGGCGCTCGCCGCCGGGATCGCAGACGCAGCGCTCGGAACCGACTCGGCCGGCTCGATCCGGATCCCGGCGGCCTGCTGCGGAATCGTCGGGTTCAAGCCGACCTACGGACGCGTCTCGCTCGAACGATGCTGGCCGCTCGCCGCGAGCTTCGACACGGGCGGGCCGATGGCACGCGACGTCGCCGGCTGCGAAGCGACGCTCGGACACCTCGTCGCGAGCTTCGAGCCCGTTCCTCGCGAGTCGCTGGAAGAGCTCGAGGTCGCGGTCGCGTGGACCGAGGTCGCGGAGCCGCTCGTGCGGGAGCGAGTCGAGACCGCGGCCGCACGCTTCCCGCGGCGTCGCGTCGTCGAGCTGCCGTTCCCGGACCGCACCGTCTATGCGCCCTTCATGCGCGAGGTCGCCGACGTCCATCGCGAGCTCTTCGCCCAGAGCGCGGTGAGCTACGGCGAGGACGTGCGGATCAAGGTCGAGCGCTGCCTCGCCGTACGCGACTTGGAGGTGGAGCGCGGGACGCGGCTGCGCGTGGAGTACGCAGAGCGGATGAGCGAGGCGCTCGACGGCTTCGATCTTCTGGTCACGCCGACGCTGCCGATCGTCGCGCCGCCGTTCGGCGCCGGTGGCACGGGCGATCTGGACGTCCGCGAGTCGCTCATCCGCTTCACGTTCCCCTTCTCGGCGCTCGGCTGGCCCGCGCTCGCGCTCCCGTGCGGCGCGGCCGAGGACGGCTTGCCGGCATCCGTTCAGCTCGCGGGCCGGGCGGGCGCCGACGCGCTCGTGCTCGCCGCGGGCCGGCTCCTCGAGGCCGCGCTGTGACCCCCGACCTCGAGTTCGCGCTTTCCCTCGCGGACGACGCCGACGCGATCACGCTCTCCCGCTTCGGGGCACGCGACCTGCGCGTCGAGACGAAGCCGGATCTGACGCCCGTCTCCGAGGCCGATCGGGCTGTCGAGGAGCGCCTGCGCGAGCGCATCGCGGCCGAGCGACCCGGCGAGCGAGTGCTGGGCGAGGAGCTCGGCGCGGACGAAGGCGAGGGTGAGCGCTGGATCCTCGACCCGATCGACGCGACGAAGAACTATGTCCGCGGGATTCCGATCTTCGCAACGCTGATCGCGCTCGAGGATCGCGTCGCGGTCGTCTCGGCGCCTGCGCTCGGCAAACGGTGGTGGGCGGTACGCGGGCACGGTGCGGTCGCGGACGGCCGTTCGCTGCGGGTCTCGAAGGTCGAGCGGATCGAGAACGCCGTGCTCACGTTCACGAGCCTCCACGGCATGAACGAGCGCTTCCTCGCGCTTGCGGAGCGCAGCTGGGCGCCGCGCGGATTCGGCGACTTCTGGCAATACATGCTGCTGGCCGAAGGCGCTGTCGACATCTGCGTCGAGTCCGCGGCGAACCTGTGGGACCTCGCGGCGCCGAAGCTGATCGTGGAGGAGGCTGGCGGCCGGCTCACGGATCTGTCCGGCGCCGACCGCGCGGACGGCGGCAGCGCGCTCGCCTCGAACGGGCTTCTGCACGACGAAGCGCTCAGCGCGCTGAACGGCTGAGCGCGGGTCGTCGGATCGGCTTAGACGCCGGCGGTCTCGGCGGCCTCGCGACTTTCATCGCGGAGCCGTCGGATGAGATCGGCGACGTCGGCGACCTCCTGCTCGAGATCCTTCTGATGCTCCTCGAGCTTGCCGAGCAGCTCGTCGCGGTTGGGATAGCGGGCCCGCAGTGAGCGGTGGCCGCGTCTTCCGTGTCCGTGGCTATGTCCTTTGCACATGTTCACCTCCTCCGGATTGATCGAGGAACTGGTCGATCCGCGTGCGAGTGGCTTCGAGCGCTCCAACCCAGGCGGAGAGCAACTGCCGGCCCGCACCGCTGATCGTGTAGGTGCGTCTCGCCGGCCCGGGCAGCTCCGCGTCCCAGGTGGAGGTGACGATGCCGTCGGCCTCGAGCGCCCGCAGGAAGCGGTAGAGGTTCCCGGCGTCGACGCTCTCGGCACCGAGTAGCGTCGGCAGCCGCTCGAGCAGCTCGTAGCCGTGAGTCGGCCGCTCGGCCAGGATCACGAGGACTGCAGGTTCGGCGAGCCGGGCGACGCGAGCATCCACGGCCCACTGGCCGTCCACGAGCCTTCGATGACGGGCGCTGCGAGATCGCTTCATCTCGAGCACTATACCTGTAAACGACACTTAGATGCGAGAGCACCGGTCTCCGCGAGACGTTGAGGGACAGTCCCTCGGACAGGTCTCGTTCAGACCTGTCGAGAAGGGACGGTGGCCGGGGTTGCGCGGCCGAGGCGAAAGACCGCATCGAACGAGCGGTTCACCGGACGCACGGGCTGCTCGCCCTTGAAGTCACACTGCTCTTCCTTGAAGTGGCAGCTACCGCTGGAGAACTCGAGCACGCCGTTCGCGGATGCCGGCAACGTACGCTCGACCCGCATCGCCATCGACGCCGCGCGGCGTTGAGCTCGCGAGCAGCGTGATAGCACCCCGGCACGGCGAGGACGGAACGACTCGGCCGCAGGCCGGCGAGCAGCCGGGACGCCAGTGCCTCCTCCCGGTCGTCCTGGGTTGGCCAACCCCCGCCGAGACGATCGACGAGGATCAGCTGCTCGAGCTGGTCGGCCCGGACAAGGTGCTCGATCACGGCGACGTGACCGGCGGTGAAGCGGCCGTCCGAGGCGAAGAGATCGCCACCGATCGAGATCTCCCAGAGCGCGTCGAGGTCAATCCGGCCTGAGACGAATACTCCCTGGACGATCTCGTCCACCTCGTCGTACGACCACTCGAGCGCGAGCGCGCGAACGTCGAGCCTCCGGACAAGCGAGAGGATCGCGCTCGCCGTCTCGGCAATCCCGTGCGTCTCGCCGAGCAGGAAGAGGCCAGTCCGCTCGAACGAACCGCGCGCGACCTCGAGTGGCGCATCATCGAGCGGCAGCTCGGTCAGCGGAAACGCCGCCACCGCACGCTCGAACTCGGCTCGACCGGCCTCAGGCAGCCTTGACCGCGGCCTCGTAGATCGGGTCGCGGCCGAAGAGATCGAGCTCTGCGGAGAGCAGATCGCTCGCGGTCGGAGGACCGCCGAGCGGGGCGTCGACGGCCACACCGTCCACGGCGACCCGCGTCAGCTCCTTCGCCGAGCGCCGCGTCAGCGCCACCTCTCGCCGCAATCGGGAGCCCAGCCAACCGGCAAGCAAGAGCGCGTCCGCCTTCGGCCCCGTCACCGACAGCCGCTCCGCCTTCTCGATCCCCGGCCAGAGGCCCGCGAGCCGGCCGCGCCACTCGCGTGCGCGACCCCAGGCGATATCCGAGACGGCCACCCGATCGAAGAGCAGAGCCAGCTGCTCGTAGGCAGCCGGAACTCCGGTCCACTCGGACGAGTCGACCACGAGCCGGTCGCAGACGTCCACGAGCTGCTCGAGCTCGGACTCCCCCCAGGGCGGCTCCCCGCGCCAGCGGCAGAACGTGGGTAGGTCGGAGATCAGCAGCGGCTGGACGATCGAGGCCGGAGCCTGCGCGCGCGTGCCGCCGAGTCGCAGCTCGATCACCTCCGAGCAGACCTCCTGTGAGACCCCCGGCATCGCGAAGCACTGCATCGAGACCGTCACGTCGATCGAATCCCCCCGCCGCGGCTCGGGGAAGAGCAGGATCGTCCGCGACGGATGGCGCTCCTCGAGACCGGCGAGCGTGCTCCGCGCCGCATCCGCCCACCTCGGCGGCGCCCAGGCGACATGGGTCATCACGCTCGTGCGTAGATCGGGCGTGCCGTCGGCGGCCTCCCGCTCTCGCAGCTCCCCGAGCTTCCGCTCGACGTCGGCAACCACGCTCAATGCCGCCTCCAGCTTCGCCCATCGCGGTGGATCAGCTCGTCCGCGCTGCGCGGGCCCCACGTTCCCGCCTCGTAGTTCGGGAAGACAGGCCGGTCGCGGCGCCAGGCGGCGACGATCGAGTCGACGAGCTCCCACTGCTCGTCGACCTCGTCCGCACGCGTGAAGAGGGTCGCATCGCCGAGCATCGCGTCCAGGATCAGCCGCTCGTACGCCTCGGGCAGCCCAGTCCGGAAGGCGCCCCCGTAGAGGAAGTCCATGTGCACGGTCCGGATCGACATCCCCTGGCCCGGCACCTTCGCCCCGATCGCGAGCGAGACGCCCTCGTCGGGCTGGACGTGGATCAGGAGCACGTTAGGTCGTAGACCGTCGCCGGCAATCTCCGCGAACGGCGGGTGCGGCGCGCGCTGGAACTGGATCGCGATCGTCGTCTCGCGCCGCGCCAGCCGCTTGCCGGCCCGGACGTAGAACGGCGTGTCGGCCCAGCGCCAGTTGTCGACGTAGAGCTTCGCCGCGACGAAGGTCTCGGTCGTCGACTCGGCGGCGACGTCCGGCTCGTCGCGGTAGCCGGGCACCTCCTCGCCCTCGACGAACCCACGGCCGTACTGGCCGCGGACGACGGACTTCGGGCCCGGAGTGTGCAGCGACCTGAGCACCTTCACCTTCTCGTTCCGGACCGAGTCGGCGGTGAAGTCGATCGGCGGCTCCATCGCCGTCAGCGCGATCAGCTGCAGCAGGTGGTTCTGGAAGATGTCGCGGACGGCGCCCGCCGACTCGTAGAAGCCTGCGCGCCCCTCGACCCCGATCGACTCGGCGACCGTGATCTGGACGTGGTCGATGAACTGGCGGTTCCAGATCGGCTCGAAGATCCCGTTGGCGAAGCGGAGCGCCAGCATGTTCTGGACGGTCTCCTTGCCGAGGTAGTGGTCGATCCGGAAGACCTCGTCCTCGCGGAACCACTGCTGCAGGATCTCGTTCAGCTCGTTCGCCGAAGCATGGTCGTGCCCGAACGGCTTCTCGACGATCAGCCGCGTCCAGCCGTCGCCGCCGCCGCGGCGCTCCCCGAGCTCGTTGACGATCGTCTCGAACGCGGCCGGCGGAACGGCGAGGTAGTAGACGCGATTCCCGGCCGTACCCCGGTCCGCGTCGAGCGAGCGAAGCACCTCGAGCACCTCGTCCTCGCCGTGGTCGTCGGCGAAGTCGGTGGCGACGTAGGTCATCGAATCCGCGAGGGCACTCCAGACGTCCCGCTTGAACGGATCGCGGCTGTGTTTCTGCACCGCCCCCTTCATCGCAGCCGTCCACTCCTTCGTCGTCTGCTCGGTGCGGGCAACGCCGACGATCCCGAACTGCTCAGGCAGGAGCCGCCGAAAGGCGAGGGAATACAGCGCGGGAAAGAGCTTGCGCTGGGTCAAGTCGCCGGAGGCGCCGAAGATCACGAGCGCGCAGGGCTCCGGTGTCCGGCGGAGCCGCAGACCTTCGAGGAGTGGGTTCTCCGTCGCGCTCACCTCGGGTCGGGTCTCGCCTTCGCTTCCTCCACGGCCTTGACCGCGTGCCCGCCGAACTGGTTTCGGAGCGCGGCCTGCACCTTGGCCGAGAAGTCGATCTCCCGCCGCGACGCGAACCGCGCATAGAGAGCCGAGGTGATCGCGGGGAGCGGAACGTTCTCGTTGATCGCCTCGTTGATCGTCCACCGGCCCTCGCCGGAGTCCTCGACGTAGGGCGCGATGTCGTCCAGCTGGTCGCCGTGCTTCTCGAGCGCCGCGCAGAGGAGCTCCAGCAGCCAGGAGCGCACGACCGAGCCGTAGCGCCAGATTCCTGCGATCTCGCTCAGGTCGAGCTCGAACTCCGAGTGGTGCATCAGCTCGAAGCCTTCGGCGTACGACTGCATCAGGCCGTACTCGATCCCGTTGTGGACCATCTTCGTGAAGTGCCCCGCCCCGCAGGCGCCGACGTGGGCGAAGCCGTACTCCGGGGCGAGCGACTCGAAGATCGGCGTCAGTCGCTTGACGGGAGCCTTGTCGCCGCCGGCCATCAGGCAGAAGCCGACCTCGAGCCCCCAGATCCCGCCCGAGACGCCGACGTCGACGAACGAGATCTTCTGCTTGCGCGCCTCCTTGTAGCGCCGCTGCGAGTCGCGGAAGTTGGAGTTGCCGCCGTCGACGATCGCGTCGCGGGGCTCCAGGATCCCGAGCAGCTTCTGGAACGTGTCCTCCGTGATCTTCCCGGCGGGCACCATCATCCAGACGTGTCGCGGCGGCTCGAGCTGCTTCGCGAGCGCGCGCAGCGTCTTCGCGGTCGACTCGACCTTCGGATCGAAGGTCGCGACCTCGTGTCCAGCATGCTCGAGCCGCTTCGTCATCCCGGAGCCCATCCGGCCCAGACCGACCATTCCGATCTTCATCTGACGTCCTCCAGTCGTATGCGGACGATCCGCCTTCCCTTCTCCTCGAGCGCGGCGAGATCGCCTGCGGCCTGCGAGCGAATCAGCCGAGCGAAGCCAAAGTCCTGGCCGGGGATCGCGAGCTCCGCGCCCGTCTCGTCGACGACCTGGACGAAGAGGCCGGTGTTCGGCCCACCCTTGTGGAGCTGACCCGTCGAGTGCAGGTAGCGCGGTCCGAGCCCGGATGTGACGACGCACCCGGTCGCGTGGGCGCGCTCCAGCACCGGCGCGAGCTCGCCCTCGCGCGCGGGATCGACGAACGCCTGGATGCAGACGTAGTCGCCCTCTTTCGTCTTCGCGAACAGCTCGTCGAGCGAGCCGCGCGGCTCGACGTTCGGCTCTCCCGCGGCCAGCACCTCGTTCGTCCGATCCTTCGCCGCCTGCACGTTCGGCTGGTCGAAGGGATGGATCCCGAGCACGTGGCCGGCGACCGCGGTCGCGAACTCCCAGCGGTAGAGCTCGGCGCCGAGGTCGTACGGGTCGGCGAGCAGGAGCTCGCCGCGCTGGCGGTCGGACCCGTCTGGCGACTCCCCCGGCGCGGGAATCAGACCCTTGCCCAGCTTCCCGGTCGACTCGGCGAGCAGCTGCTCGGCCCAGACGCCGAACCCGGTCGGGCTGGCGTCGATGCAGATCTTGTCGCGCCCATCGCGCCAGCCCTTGCCGAGCCGCAGGCCGAGCTCGAGGCCGGGATTCGCGTCGTCGCCGCGACAGGCGTCCACCATCCCGGCGGCGCCGTTGAGGAACCGCTCCAGGTCGACGTCCATGAGCGCGGCCGGGACAAGCCCGAACATCGAGAGCGCCGAGTAGCGGCCGCCGATCTCGGGCTCGCCCGCGAAGACGGCTCGGAAGCCGCGCTCGGTCGCTGCCCGCTCGAGCTCCGAGCCTGGATCGGTGATCGCCGCGAACTGGGCGCCGCGGCCGCCGGTCCGATCCCAGAAGTACTCCAGGTGCGAGCGCGTCTCGAGCGTCGAGCCCGACTTCGAGGAGACGAGAAAGAGCGTGCGGTCGAGGTCGACGGCGTTCTCGAGCCGGCGGATCGCCTGTGGATGCGTGGTATCGAGGACGTGGAACGACTCGGCCACGAAGGTGCGGCGGAGTACCTCGGGCGCGAGGCTCGAGCCGCCCATCCCGAGCAGCACTGTGTCATCGAACTGCTTCCCCACACCCTCCGCGAACGCGTTCAGCTCCTCAACGTGAGGTCGGATCCGGTCGACGACATCGAGCCACCCGAGCCAACGATCCTCGTCGCCACCGGTCCAGACGGAGGCGTCGTAGGCCCAGATCCGCTCCACGATCGACTTCACGCGGGGGCTAGCTCCGAGCGCTTGGCGCTGATCCCGTCGAGCAGCTCCTCGAACGAGTCGGCGAACTTCTGCACGCCCTCGCGCTCGAGCGTCTCGGTGACGTCGTCGTAGTCGATCCCGGCCTCGCGGAGGTCGACGAGCAGCTGCTCGGCCTCCGCGACGTCGCTCGTCAGCGAGTCGCGCTTGACCTCGCCATGATCCTGGAACGCCTCGATCGTCTCGGCCGGCATCGTGTTGACGGTCTCCGGCCCGATCAGCTCCTCGACGTAGAGGACGTCGCGGTAGGCCGGGTTCTTCGTCGAGGTGGAGGCCCAGAGGCAGCGCTGCTTCGTCGCCCCCTTCGTCGCGAGCGGCGCCCAGCGCGGGCCGGCGAACACCTCGAGGTAATGCTGGTAGGCGAGCTTCGCGTTCGCGATCGCGAGCCTGCCTTGGAGGGCCGAGTTGCCAGCCGCATCGAGCCGCTTGTCGGCCTCGGTGTCGACGCGCGAGACGAAGAAGCTCGCGACCGACGCGACCGGCGCCGGGTCGCCGCCGTCCTCGACCAGCCGCTCGAGCCCGCGCACGTACGCCTCGACGACCGCCTCGTAGCGGTCGAGCGAGAAGGTCAGCGTCACGTTGATCGACTTGCCTCGCGCGATCGAGTCCTCGATCGCGCCGAGTCCGGGCTCGGTCGCGGGAATCTTGACGAGCAGGTTCGGCCGGTCGACATCCTCATGCAAGCGCATGGCCTGCCCGAAGGTCCGCTCGCGGTCGTAGGCGAGCGTCGGGTCGACCTCGAGCGAGACGTAGCCGTCCTGCCCCCCGCCGCCATCCCAGACCGGGCGCAGAAGGTCGCACGCGTCCTTGACATCCTCGATCGCGAGCCTGAGGAAGATCTCGGTCGGATCGTCCTCCGAGCTCAGGATCTCCTTCAGCTGCTCGTCGTACCGGTCGCCCGCCGAGAGCGCCTTCTGAAAGATCGTCGGATTGGAGGTGACACCGACGACGGCATCCTCCTCGATGAGGCGCGCCAGTTCGCCCGTCTCCAGCAGCTCCCGCGAGAGCGAGTCGATCCAGACGCTGACCCCCGCCTCGCTCAGCTCGTGCAGTCGTGACTTCGCCATGCTTTCAACTCCTCTTTGTAAAGAAACTGTGATGCGTCTCTGGAACCGTGTCTGACACCGTCTCAGACACGGGGTGTGTTCCGCTCGAGCGCGGCGACCTTCTCGAGGCGCGCGAGGTACCGCTCGCCGCCATCGAAGCGCGCTTGCAGAAACGCCCGGACGAGCTCGGCGGCGAGCTCGCCGCCGACGATCTCCGAACCGAGACAGAGCACGTTCATGTCGTCGTGCTCTACCCCCTGATGTGCCGAATAGACGTCGTGGCAGACCGCGGCGCGAATCCCGGCGAGCTTGCAGGCCGCGACCGAGGCGCCGACCCCGGAGCCGCAGACGAGGACGCCGCGCTCCGCCCGCCCGCCCAGCACCGCCTCCCCGAGCTCCCGCGCCTTGTCCGGATAGTCGACCCGCTCGGCGGCCGAGTCGATGCCCAGATCGACGGCCTCGTGGCCACGAGCCGCCAACTCCCCGAGCACGCGCTCGCGCAGCTTGACGCCGCGATGGTCGAATGCGACCGCGACCCTCATCGCTCGCTACGTTACGACAAACGACGAGCGAGGAGCCCACCATGGACGAGCGCAACCTCTGGCGAGAGCTGGGACAGCAGCTGAGGGTCGACGCGGTGCGGGCGAGCGCCAAGGCGGGCTCGGGCCATCCGACCTCCTCGATGTCGGCTGCCGATCTCGCAGCCGTCCTCCTCGCGGCCCACTTCCGCTACGACTTCGACGACCCGAAGAGCCCGGCGAACGACCGGCTCGTCTTCTCGAAGGGGCACGCCTCGCCGCTCGTCTACGGGCTCTTCCGCGCCGCCGGCGTCCTCTCGGAGGAGGAGTTCGGCACCTACCGCCAGTTCGGAAGCCGGCTCGAGGGCCATCCGACGCCGGTCCTGCCCTGGGTCGACGTCGCCACCGGCTCGCTCGGCCAGGGACTGCCGATCGGCGTCGGGATGGCGCTCGCCGGCAAGCGGCTCGACCGCCTGCCCTTCCGCGTCTGGGTGATCTGCGGCGACAGCGAGATGGCGGAGGGCTCAATGTGGGAGGCGGCCGAGCACGCCGCCTTCTACGAGCTCGACAACCTGACCGCGATCGTCGACGTGAACCGGCTCGGCCAGCGCGGCGAGACGATGCACGGCTGGGACCTCTCGTCGTACGTTGAGCGCTTCCGGGCTTTCGGCTGGAACGCGATCGAGATCGACGGGCACGAGCTCGACGAGATCGACGCAGCCTACCGAGAGGCTCAGTCCACCAGCGGTCGGCCGACCGTCATCGTCGCGAGGACGATCAAGGGCAAGGGCTACTCCAAGGTGGAGAACGAGCCGGGCTGGCACGGCAAGGCGGTGCCCGAGGAGGCGGTCGCGGAGATGGGCGGTATCCGCAATCTCGTGATCGATGTGCCGAAGCCGGCCGCGGGCGAGCCGCATCGGTTCGAGCCGCACCCGCTCGAGCAGGGCGCGCAGGAGTGGCCGCGCTGGGAGCTCGGCGAGGAGATCTCGACGCGCAAGGCCTATGGTGAGGCGCTCGCGGCCCTCGGCGGCGAGCGCGGCGACGTGGTCGCGCTCGACGGCGAGGTCTCGAACTCGACCTACGCCGAGATCTTCCGCGACGCCCACCCGGAGCGCTACTTCGAGATGTACATCGCGGAGCAGCAGATGGTTGCGGCCGCGGTCGGGTTGCAGGTGCTCGGCTGGAAGCCCTACGTCTCCACCTTCGCGGCGTTCATGAGCCGCGCCTACGACTTCGTCCGCATGGCCGCGATCAGCCGAGCGACGATCAAGCTCTGCGGCTCGCACGCCGGCGTCTCGATCGGGGAGGACGGCCCCTCGCAGATGGCGCTCGAGGATCTTGCTGCGCTCCGGGCGGTGCACGGGTCGACCGTTCTCTACCCCTGCGACGGGAACCAGACCGCGAAGCTGGTCCGCGCGATGGCGGATCTCGACGGGATCTCGTACCTGCGGACGACGCGCGCGGACACTCCGGTTGTCTACGACGCCGCCGAGGAGTTCCCGGTCGGTGGGAGCAAGACGCTTCGCTCCTCGGATGAGGACGAGGTGACGATCGTCGCTGCGGGGATCACCCTGCACGAGGCGCTGAAGGCGGCCGACGAGCTAGCCGGGGAGGGGATCTCGGCGCGCGTGCTCGACTGCTACTCCGTCAAGCCGCTCGACGTCGAGACCCTGTCGGCGCTGCGGACGCCGATCGTCACGGTCGAGGACCACTGGCCGGAGGGCGGCCTGGGCGAGGCCGTCGCGGCCGCGCTTGCCGACAGGGACGAACGGCCGCGCGTCGTACGACTCGCGGTGCACGAGATGCCGCACTCGGGGAAGCCTGCGGAGCTCCTCGACGCGGCCGGGATCGACGCTGCTCACATCGCCGAGGCGGCGCGCGGGCTCGTCCGCGAACGAGATCGGGTCACGGTCTCGTAGAGCCCGCGAGTTCTTTCAGGAGCCGCTGCCGCTCGCGGGCGGCTCGGTGCTCCTCGAACCGCTCCGGCCGCGGCTCGAAGCGCCGGCCGAGCGGCGCCGGCGGCGACGCCACACCCAGGCGCTCGAGCGCGAGCACCGCGGCTCCGCGCGCCGATGCCTCGTCGACGGCCGAGAGCGTCACGGGACGCTCCAGCACGTCCGCGAGGACCTGCGCCCAGTCCGGATTGTGGAGCAGTGCCCCGCCGCTCCCGACGATCTCCGCGACCTCCGGCAGCAGCTCGCCGATCTCGGCCAGCCGGTACGCGACGCCCTCGAGCGCGGCGTGGACGAGGTCGCGCGGCGTCGTCTCGAACGAGAGGCCCGCGACGATCCCGCGCGCGCCGGCATTCCAGCCGGGGCTCCGCTCGCCGCCGAGCAGCGTCAGGAAATCGAGCGGAGGCGACGGCTCGTCCGCCAGCCCGGCGGTCTCGACCGGCCCGACCAGCCGCCCGAGCCAGTCGAGCAGGTTGCCGCCGTCGGAGATCGAGCCGCCCTCGCAGACGCGCTCGTCGTCGAGCCGGTAGAGGAAGAGACCGGCTCGCGGGGCGCTCGGCTCGTGCACCGTGCGCAGCGCGCCCGACGTCCCGATCGTCAGCGCCGCCCGCTCCCGCCCGAGCACGCCCGAGCCGAGGGTCGCAGCCGCGCCGTCGCCGAGGACGAGCTCGTCGGCGAGCTCGGGAAGCTGCTCCTCGCGGACGCCGAGCGCCTCCAGCAACTCGCGGTCCCAACGGCCGTCGAGCCCGAGCAGACCGGTTCCGCTCGCCATCGAGAGGCTCGTCCGGCCGTCGGTCAGGAGATCCGAGAACGAGACGTAGCGCGCGGGCCGCACGCCGCTCGCTTTCAGGCCGGCGATCTTCATCGGCCAGAAGCTCGGATGGAGCGGGCACCCGGTTCGCGCATGGACGGCCGCCGAGTCGAGCGGAACCTCGGCCGAGACGTCGAGCTGCCGCCAGGTGAGGAGCGGCGTGATCGGCCGGCCGCTCCGGTCGAGACAGACGAGGCTGTGCCAGAACGACGAGATCGCGACCGCGTCGATCGCGGCGCCCAACCCCCGCCGAGCTTCCCGCATGGCGTCCCGGGCCACCGCGACCAGCTCGTCGGCGTCGAACTCGCCGAGCCGGCCGGAGTGGCCGCGCGTCGAGGTGTAGCGCTCCTGGTACCCGGCGCCGGGAATGCACTCCGCCCGCTCGTCGTAGACGCGGGTTCGAGCGGAGGACGTGCCGACGTCGAGGGCGAGGACGCGCATTACCCTTGCAGCATGGCCGTTCTGATTGCGTCCGCGCTCCGCAAGGAGCACTCCGGCGACCCCCTCTTCGACGGCGTCTCGTTCAAGGTCGAGCGCGGCGACCGGCTGGCGCTCGCCGGGCCGAACGGGGCCGGCAAGACGACGCTGCTGCGCGCGCTGATGGGCGAGACGGAGCTCCAGGGCGGCGAGCTCGCCTGGGAGAAGGGCGCGCGCGTGGCACTCCACGACCAGCGCCCGCCCCGGCGCGGCGGCCAGACGCTGAGCGAGTACGCGCTCTCGGGCGCTTCCGACCTCGTTGCCGCCGAGCAGGAGCTGCGCCGCCTCGAGGAGACGATGGCCGGCGGCGACCACACGGCGGAGACGCTGCGCCGCTACGGCGAGACGCAGGCCCGGCTCGAGCACGCCGGCGGCTACGGCTGGCGCGACCGGGCGACGAGCGTCCTCCGCGGGCTCGGCTTTCGCGACCCGGACCTGGACCGACGCCTCGAGACGTTCTCGGGCGGCGAGCTGACGCGGGCCTCGCTCGCCCGTGCACTCGCCGGCCAGCCCGATCTCCTGCTGCTCGACGAGCCGACGAATCACCTCGACATGGCCTCGATCGAATGGCTCGAGCAGGAGCTCTCCACGCTCGATGCCGCGATCGTGCTCGTCGCCCACGACCGCTGGTTCCTGGAGTCGGTCGGCACGGCCGTGCTCGAGCTCGAGGACGGCAAGTCCGTCTACTTCCCCGGCAAGTGGCACGTCTGGCGGCAGGAGAAGGCGGCCCGGCTCGCGATGCAGGCGCGCTTCGCCGAGCGCCAGGCCGAAGACATCGAGCGCCTGGAGCGGTTCGTCGCCCGCTTCCGGTACGGGACGAAGTCGCGGCAGGCCCAGGCGAAGCTGAAGCAGATCGCGCGGATCGAGAAGGTGCGCGTGGAGGCTCCGGGGGCGGGCCGGCGCACGCTCGGCTTCGAGTTCCTCAAGCCCGCTCGCAGCGGTCGCACGGTCGTCGAAGCGGAGCAGATCGACCTCGCGGCGGGCGACAAGGAGCTGCTCGTGGACACGGAGCTGGTGCTGGAGCGCGGCGAGCACGTCGCCCTGATCGGCCCGAACGGGTCGGGGAAGACGACGCTGCTCGAATCGCTCGTGAACGGGCGCATCGGTCGTCTTGGCCACGGCGTCGAGCTCGCCTACTTCTCCCAGCACGACGTCGAGCTCGACGAGCGTGGCAGCGTACTCGAGTGCACGATGGGCGCCACCGGCCTCCAGCGCCCCCAGGCGCAGGCGTTGCTCGGCCGCTTCCTCTTCTCGGGCTGGGACGATCACGAGAAGAAGGTGGTCTCACTCTCGGGCGGCGAGCGGCGGCGCCTCGCGCTCGCCCTGATCGTCGCCTCCGGCGCCAACTTCCTCGTTCTCGACGAGCCGACGAACCACCTCGATCTGGAGAGCCGCGAGGCGCTCGAGGCCGCACTCGAGGCGTTTCCCGGCACGGTCCTGCTCGTCTCGCACGACCGGGCCGTCCTGGACGCGGTCGCCGAGCGGATCGTCGCGATCGAGGACCTCCGCCTGCGCTCGTACGCCGGCGGCTGGGCGGAGTACGCGCGGATCCGTGCGGACGAGGACGCACCCGCGCCGCCCCCGAAGGAGTCGAAACCGAAGGCTGCGAAGCCGGCGCCGCAGCTCGTGCGCCCGAACGAGCTCCAGCAGGTCGAGGCGGCGATCGACGCTCGAGAGACCGAGCTCGCCGAGCTCGAGCGGCGGCTCGCGGAGGATTGGAGCGACGTCAGCACCCTCGCCGCGCACAAGGCCGCCCGCGACGACCTCCAGACGCTGCTCGGCCGCTGGGAGGAGCTCTTCGAGGCTGCGCAGGCGTGACGTTGTGTTTCAGAAGCCAAGCTCGACTGTGACGTACCGCATCGCGGCGGCGTAGATCCCGTGTGCAGGCGATGACGCTTCCCGCGCGCAGGACTCCGGCCCTCTCGGCCTCGTT
This sequence comes from Candidatus Gaiellasilicea maunaloa, assembly GCA_024330215.1. GTDB lineage: Bacteria > Actinomycetota > Thermoleophilia > Gaiellales > Gaiellaceae > Gaiellasilicea > Gaiellasilicea maunaloa. The sequence continues at coordinate 5,852 of JANDLU010000019.1, read as the reverse complement.
CGCCGCGACGGCAGAGGCGCACCTCGACGACGTCTACGGCTATCTCGTCTACCTGACGCGCGACCGGATGCTTGCCGAGGACCTCGCCGCCGAGACCTTCGAGAAGGCGCTGAGGCTCTGGAAGCGGTTCGACCCCCGGCGGGGGAGCGCTCGCACCTGGCTCTGCCAGATCGCACGCACGACCGCGCTCGACTGGTTCCGCGCCGAGGAGCGCCGACGCCGACGCGAGGAAGCCGTGGCTCGCCCGGACGTGGCCGAAACGGACATGCCCGAAGGACTGTCCCCGGAGCTCGAGGGCGCGCTCGCGTCATTGAGCGCCGGCGAGCGCGAGGTGATCGCGCTCCGCATCCTGCTCGAGCTCGACGGCGAGGAAGCGGCCCGCGTGCTCGGGATCCGCCCGACGGCGGTCTCGACGAGGCTGTCGCGGGCGCTGACGAAGCTCGAGGAGAGGATGATCGTCCATGTCTGAGCAGCTGCTGAACGAGATCCGCGAGGCGAAGCCCGTCGCGTCACCCGAACTGCGCGAGCGCGTCGCCCTGATCGCCGTCGAGGCGCCCGCGCGCGAGCCGCTCCTCGCCCGCTTCCAGCCGCGCCGGCTCCTGCTCGTCGCGCCGGTCGCGGTCGTGCTCGTGCTGCTCGCGGCGGGGGCAATCGCGAACCTCCCGCGTGGCGGGACGGGCGACGAGGAGCAGGCTGCTGTCACCGCCGAGTCGAGTGCCGACCAGTCCGTCAGGTCGGCCCCCGGCTCGACCACGGTTCCGTCCGAGTCCTCGACGAGAGAATCTCTGTCGCCGGCCCCGATCCTCGGCGCGCCGTCGGGCGCGATCGCCCCCTCGCCCGGCCGGCTGCAGCGGTTCCAGGCCGAGATGCGCCTGCGCGTGGCCGATGTCGAGGAGCTCTCGGCGGCGACGAAGAGCGCGATGCGGATCGCCCAGTCGCTGCGCGGCTACGTCGTCTCGGTTCAGTACGACGCGCCCGCGGAGGGGGTCGGCGGCGCCCAGATCGTGCTCCGAGTCCCGACCGCCCGCGTCCAGACGGCGCTCACCCAGCTCTCCGCGCTCGGCACGATCCTCGGCCAGCGAATCGGGATCGAGGATCTCCAGCAGCCCGCCGACGACCTGACGGCGCAGATCGAGACCACGCAGCGCGAGATCGCCCGGCTCCGTGCACGACTCGAGAGTACGACGCTCGCCGATGAGGAGAGGGCCGTCCTGCAGGCGAGGCTCGCCGATGCGCGGCGCCAGCTCACCGACCTTCGCACCGCCCTCAGCGGCACGCGAGCCGAGGCCCGCCACGCGACGATCCAGGTCGGCCTCACGACCGAGCGGATCGAGCCGGCGCCGGTCCAGGACGGCCGGCTCGATGGCCTGAAGGAGATCCTGGCCTGGGAGGGGACAGCGCTCCTCTACGTGCTCGTGATCGCCGGCCCGTTCGTCCTGCTCGGGGTCCTGATCTGGCTCGGCCTGCGCTTCCGCCGCCGGCAGGCCGAGACGCGACTCCTCGAGCAGAACTAGGGTTCCAGCGTTGCGACGACCGCTTCTGCGACGACCTTGAGCGGGCGGCCCGAGACCTGGCTCGCCTTGCGCAGCCTCGCGAAGGCCTGCTGCTCGGTCAACCCCTCCTTCGTCATCAGCAGGCCTTTCGCGCGCTCGATCGCCTTCCGTGCGGCGAGCGCGTCGGCCAGCGACTCGGCCTCCTCGCGCAGGGCGGCGAGCTCCTCGTGCCGCGCCCGAGCCGTCTCGATCGCCGGCAGGAGGTCGGTCTCGCGGAAGGGCTTCACGAGGTAGCCGAAGACGCCCGCCTCGACCGCGCGCGAGACGAGCTCCCGCTCGGCGTAGGCAGTGACCATCACGATCGGGATCGGCCGCTCGTCCAGGATCCGCCGCGCCGCTTCGATCCCGTCGAGCCGCGGCATCTTCACGTCGAGCACGGCCAGATCGGGCTGCTCGACGCGCGCGAGCTCGACCGCCTCCTCGCCGTCCCTGGCCTCGGCGCAGACCTCGAAGCCCGCCCCCTCGAGGAGCGCCCGCAGGTCCATCCGGATGATCGTCTCGTCCTCGGCGATGAGAATCCTCATGCGAGCCTCCGGACGAGCTCACGTGGCTCGTCCCAGTGCAGAACCCGCTCTGCCTCCGCAGTGACGCACCAGCGATACTCGTCGTGCTCGCAGTTGAGCGTCGGCTCCCAGCCGTCCGGTGCCTCGGCGAGGAAGCATTCCACGTTGATCGCACCGCCTTCGCCGCGGGTGCTTGCCTCCCACGCTTCAGGGCGGTAGGAGAAGGAGGCCTCGAGATCCACGACCGCGGCGACGAGCCCGATCTCCTCGCACAGCTCGCGCTCGGCCGCTTCGCGAGCAGTCTCACCGGACTCGACTCCTCCCGAGACGACGTGCCAGTACCCGTGGTCGGTCCGGCGGACGACGAGCCAGTCCGCCCCGCAACGGACAACGACCAGCGCCTCGTGGGTCACGCGGGAAACACGACCTCGGCGCGCAGGCCGTGCTCGTTCCTTAGCTCGAGCCTGCCGCCGAGCTCGTCCCGGACGAGGGCGCGCACGATCGAGAGGCCGGTACCGCCCACGTCGCCGTTCAGGCCGGCGCCGTCGTCGGCGATCGCGAGCGCCACCTCTCCGCCCTGCGTCGCGAGCTCGATTCGCACGGTCGTCCCCCCGTGCTCGAGCGCGTTCCCGAAGAGCTCGCAGAAGACGAGTGCGAGCGCCGTCGCGCGGCCGCCCGCGAGCGAAACCGTTGCGAGCTCCGACTCGACCTGCTTCCCCGAGACGAGTCCCTGCACCAGCATTGCGCGCAGCTTGTCGATCAGCTCGCCGAGGTCGACGTCGTCCTCGCGGTGCTCGGTCAGCACCTCGTGGACGGCAGCGATCGCGAGGATCCGATTGACCGAGTCGTCGAGTGCCTTGCGCGCGTCGATGTGCGGGGCGCGAGCTTGCAGCCGGAGCAGCGACGCGACGGTCTGCAGGTTGTTCTTGACCCGGTGGTGGATCTCCTGGGCGAGGACGCCGCGCATCACCGCGCGCCCGTGCTCGAGCGCGACGGCCGCGTGGTGGGCGATCGCCTCGAGCAGCTGCCGCTCCTCGTCGGAGAACGGCGTGTCGCGGTCGCAGACGAGCTCCCCGATCTGGCGCCGCTTCCAGCGCAGAGGCAAACGGACCGCGTGGGTGCCCGGCCGCCCCTCCGGCCAGGCGATCGCGCCGTCCTCGAGCACGAGCGCAGCGCCGGTGGCTCCGACCGCCGCCATCGTCGTCTGGACGATCGCCTCCAGCGACTCTTCGAGATAGAGCGATTCGGAAACCGCCTCGGAGATCCGCGCGAGCGCCTCGAGCTCGTGCACCCGCCGCTGCGCCTCGGCGTAGAGCTTCGCGTGCTCGATCGTCTGCGCGACCTGGGAGGCGATCGCGACGAGGAGGTCGATCTCAGCCTCGGTGTGCTCGCGCGGGGCGCGGGTGCGGACATTGAGCGCGCCGGCGAGCTTCTCCCGAGCGAGTATGGGGACGGCGAGGATCGATTCGTACTCGTCCTCCGGCAGGTTGGGAAACTGCTTGAAGCGCGGGTCGAGGTGGGCGCTCGCGGCGATCGCGATCGGGGCACGCTCGGCGGCGGCGGTGCCGGTGATCCCCTCCCCGGGGCGCAGGCGCGGGCGCCGCGTCATCTCCTCGACCCGCGTCCCGTGGGTCGCGCGCAGGACGAGCTCGTCCGCGCGCTCGTCATAGAGGTAGACGAAGCAGGCGTCGGCGCCGAGCGCTTCGGCGACTTTCGAGGCGACGAGCGCGAGAACCTTCTCGAGGTCGAGCGTCGAGTTGACGGCGGCAATCGTCTCCGTCAGCAGTCGAAGATGACGGGCCGACGTGTCCACCCGGCGATTGTAGGGCCGCCTGTCCTTAACAAACTTCTTACGCCGTGGGTGGGAGAATCTTCAAAGGCGGGGAATAGGTTTCGAGCAGATGAGCGCCGTCGCCTTCGATCTCCGCAGCGTCAAGGGTTTCCTCGTCGCCGACGCGCGTGGCAGGGTGGTCGGTCGGGTCGAGTCGCCGATGTACGGTACCGCGCCCGATATGCCCGACGCGCTCGCCGTTCGCTCCGGCTTCATGCGCGGCCGCCGGCTCGTTCCGGCCGAGGCGATCGGGGCGATCGACCAGTCGACGCGCGTGATCGGCCTCTCGGTCGTCCGCGAGTCGATCCGCAAGTTCCTCTAGAGCGCGAGGACGGGCCCCGTGCTCTAAGCCCTGCTTTGCCGCGCGAGCGAAGCGACGCGCAAACGCCGACGCAACCGAGTCGTCCCTCGGGCGAAGCGGAATTCATTCCCGCGCAGCCCCGCACTCCTCAGTCGTCGGGCGCGCAGAAGAAGGGGGCTCACGGGGGAAACATGGTTTCCCCCGTGCTAGCGAGCGAAGCGACGCGCAAACGCCGACGCAACCGAGTCGTCCCTCGGGCGGAGCGGAGTTCATCTCCGCGCAGCCCGCACACCTCGACGCGCGGCGGCGAAGAAGAAGGGGGCTCATGAGGGAAACATGGTTTCCCCATGAACGATCACAGGCTCCCCTGAGAGAGCCTGCGATCGGCCGTCAGTTGAGGTCGCGGCGCTCGCCTTGCGCCGCAAACCTGCGCTCCTGATTGTGACAGGTCGAGCGGTGTTATGTCTAGCTGACGCGTCGCTCAGAGCACCCGCAGGTAGCGGTCGAGCTCCCACTGGGTGAGCTGGATCCGGTAGTCGTCCCACTCCTTGCGCTTCAGCTCGACGTAGCGCTCGTGGATGTGCTCGCCGAGCGCACGGCGCATCAGCTCCGAGCCGGCGAGCTCGTCGACCGCCTCGCCGAGCGTCTCCGGGAGCGAGACGATCCCCCGCTCGCGCCGCTGCTCCGGCGTCAGGTGGTAGAGATTCGTCTCCATCGGCGCGTCGAGCTCGTAGCCCCGCTCGATCCCTTCGAGGCCCGCGTGCAGGAGCGCCGCGAAGGTGAGATACGGGTTGCAGGCCGGATCCGGACAACGGATCTCCGCCCGGGTCGCCTGCTCGGAGCCCGGCTTGTAGAGCGGGATTCGAATCAGCGCCGAGCGGTTCCGCTGCGACCAGGCCACGTAGACCGGGGCCTCGTACCCCGGCACCAGCCGCTTGTAGGAGTTGACCCACTGCGCGAAGACACCGGACAGCTCGCGCGCGTGGCGGAGCAGGCCCGCGATGAACGCCTTCCCGGTCGCAGAGAGGTTGTACTCGTCGTCGCCGTCGAAGAACGCGTTCCGCCCGTCCGTGAAGAGCGACATGTGCGTGTGCATCCCCGAGCCGTTCTCGCCGAAGAGCGGCTTCGGCATGAAGGTCGCGTAGACGCCGTTCTTGGCCGCGACCTCCTTCACGATCAGCCGGTAGGTGATCGTCGCGTCGGCCATCTCGAGCGCCGGCGCGTAGCGCATGTCGATCTCGTGCTGCGACGGCGCCACCTCGTGATGGTGGTACTCGATCGGGATCCCGACAGACTCGAGCGCCTGGATCGTCTCGTTCCGGAGCTCGGTCGCCGCGTCGAGCGCCGTCATCGCGAAGTAGCCGCCCTCGTCGAGGGTCTCCGTGCCGGTGTTGTCCTTGAAGAGGAAGTACTCGAGCTCGGGGCCGATGTTGAACGTGTCGAAGCCCATGCCCTGCATCCGCTCGAGCGCCTTGCGGAGCATGAAGCGCGGGTCGCCGTCGTACGGAGTTCCGTCGGGCCTGACGATGTCGCAGATCATCCGGCCGACGATCGACTCGCCCGCGCGACCCGGCATCAGCCGGAACGTGTCCGGGTCGGGAATCGCGACCATGTCGGACTCCTCGATCGCGTTGAAGCCGGTGATCGAGGAGCCGTCGAAGCCC
>JANDLU010000180.1 GCA_024330215.1 Candidatus Gaiellasilicea maunaloa | reverse complement strand
GTGGAGCCGTCGTCGACGACGATCACCTGTCGGTCGAGCGCGAGCGCCTCGATCCGCTCGAGCACCTCGCCGATGGTGGCCCGTTCGTTGTAGGTCGGGATCAGGAACGAGATGCGCATCCGAGAGCCGCGGGCAGGCTATCTCAGCGTGCGGCGCGCCAACCAACCGTCCGGGTGGGACGTGGCCGGGGTCAAAGCCCGGACACGTCCCAAGCGGCCAGCCAGCTACCCCGTTAGCAGCGCGTTTCCGGATTGAGCCGTCCTGTCGGGACAAGGCCGGGCTTTGACCCCGGACGCGGCCGAAGGAGACAGGCTTACCGCGTCTTCATCCCGGCTCCCTAGACTCACGCCTGTGAAGGCGCCGAAGCTCCTCGCCGTCGCGTCCGCGGTCGACCTCGACTTCCGCTACGGCTGCACGCCCGCCTGGTGGCAGCTCTGGAAGGGGCTCTATGAGGCCGGAGTCGACCTGATCGTGACGCCGTATCGCGGTCGGCCGGTCGAGTCGCCCTGGTGGCGGACGGCACCGAACCCGACCTACTACGAGGGCGAGAGCTTCGCCACCGCTCGCGCCGGGCTTGCCCGGCTGAAGGGCGACCGCTACCTCCGCCGCGCCGAGGATTGGCCCGAGGAGAGCGCGCTCGACAAAGCGACGCGCGAGACGATCTGGCGCTGGGTCACCCCGCGCTGGAAGCGGCATCTGACAAACGTGCTCGAGCGGGAGCGCGACGTCGATGCCGTGATCGTCTTCACCGTCCCGATGGCGCATTTCCGGGGGATTCCGGCCTACGTCCACGAGCGGTTCGGGATCCCCGTCGTCTTCTACGACGGCGATGTGCCGATGAGCCTGCCCGAGTTCGGCGGCATGGATACGGGCTTCAACTACTACCACGGGGCCGATCCCTCGGAGTACGACCTCGTGGTCTCGAACTCCGAGGGCGGGCTGCCGCGCCTACTCGAGCTCGGTGCGCGCCGGGCCGAGGCCGTCTTCTGGGGTGCCGACGCAGAGTTCTTCGCCCCGCGCCCCGAGGAGAAGGTGCACGACGTCTTCTTCTACGGGTACGGGGACAAGTTCCGGCGCGAGTGGATGGCGACGATGGTGGGCGAGCCGAGCCGGGCCGCACCCGAGCTCGAGTTCGCGCTCGGAGGCCGCGACTTCCAGGGCGACACCGGCGGTGCCCGGACGCTGGGCGACGTGCCGTTCAACACCTTCGCGCGGGCGATCTCGCAGGCCCGGATCAACCTCAACATCACGCGCCGCTCGCACGCAACCGTGGACGCCTCCTCGACGTGCCGGCCGTTCGAGCTCGCCGCGAGCGGGGCCGCGATCGTCTCGAATCCGCACGCTGGGATCGAGCGCTGGTTCGAGCCGGGGAAGGAGCTGCTCGTCGTGGAGAACGCGGACGAGGCGCTCTCGGCCTACCGCGAGCTGCTCGCCGACCCCGTCCAGGCCGAGGCGATGGGGGCGCGGGCCCGCGAGCGAGTGCTCGACGAGCACACCTACGTCCGGCGCGCCCAGCAGCTACTCGAGCTCGTCGGCATCGGCGCGTCAGCGGCCGCTCGTGTCTGATTCGCGTCGCATAGCGATCGTCCCGGCGCGGAACGAGGAGGGCGCGATCGGCCAGGTCGTCGGCGAGATCCGGGTCTTCGACCCCGGTCTCGACGTGCTCGTGATCGACGACGGCTCGGCGGATCGCACGTCCGAGCTCGCCGCCGCTGCCGGCGCCACCGTCGTCCGGCTGCCCTTCAACCTCGGGATCGGCGGCGCCGTCCAGACGGGCTTCATGTACGCGCTCGCCCACGGCTACGAGCTCGCCGTCCGACTCGACGGCGACGGCCAGCACGATCCGTCCGAGCTGCCGAAGCTGATCGAGCCGGTGCTGCGCGGCGACGCGGACATCGTCGTCGGCTCCCGCTTCGCCGCTGCCGGCGACTCCTACCGGCCGCCGCTCGCCCGCCGCGCCGGAATCCGCTTCTTCGCCGGGATCGTCTCGCTCCTCGTGCGCCAACGCGTCACCGACACGACCTCGGGCTTCCAGGCTCTGAACGCCAAGGGAATCCGCCTCTTCGCCGACGACTACCCGCACGATTACCCCGAGGTCGAGGCAACTGTGATGGTGGTCAAGCATCGCCTCCGGCTGCTCGAGGTGCCGGTGCTGATGCGCGAGCGCGAGCACGGCTCCTCCTCGATCACCGCGCTCCGCTCCGCCTACTACGTGCTCAAGGTGACGCTCGCGCTGATGGTCGGCGTCTTCCGCCGCAAGGCGGTTCCCGCGAGGGACGCGTGACGCCCCTACGAGTCTCGATCGCGGCCTCGATCGCCTCGATCCTGCTGATCCTGATCGTCTTCGAGCTGATCCGCAGCCGCCGGCTCCGGGAGCGCTACGCGCTGCTCTGGCTCGCCACCGGGGTCGCACTGCTCGTTCTCTCCGCCTGGCGGGGAGGGCTGAACACGATCGCGGGTTGGGTCGGCGTCTCGACCTACCCGCCCGCCGTCCTCTTCGCGGTCGCGACGGTGTTCATCCTGGCCGTCCTCCTCCACTACTCGACCGTGATCTCGCGGCTCAGCGACCAGAGCACGATCCTGGCGCAGCGGGTCGCCCTGCTCGAGCAGCAGGCTCACGGCGGTTCGCCAAACGCGCCGCAGGACGGAGGAGCCGGGCTCCGCCCGGTTCCGACCGGATCGGCCACACAGCGCGA
>JANDLU010000179.1 GCA_024330215.1 Candidatus Gaiellasilicea maunaloa | reverse complement strand
CGGTCCGCCGGATAGCTGAGCCTTTCGCTCACATCCCTTCGCCGCTGTCACGCGATTGCGAAAGCTAGGTCGCGGCCACCTCGGCCTCGGCGTCAAGCTGTCCTGTGCCTGGGGACGGGCGCGACCGTGGGCAACCCGTGCCTGCCGACGAAACCATCCCTACGCGGCCTTGTGCTGTAGGGCCCCGACACCAGCCTCTGTATCCGCCGGCGGGAGCGTCGCCTCCACTCGCCGCACCAACACCGACGTGCCGATAACCCAGAGCGGCAGGCCGAGAAGGAGCGCGGCCCAGCCGACCGGAGGGATCAGGAGCAAGCCGGCGAGGACGAAGCTGAGCCACGCCCACACCTTCGGAAAGATGCGGGACCGCAGGACGACGACGCCGCTTCCGAGCATCAGCAGCGTTGCCGCGAGCGTGGCGGCCGAGATGAACGCCTCGCCGACCAGGCGCAGGGCCGCCACCGCCGACGCGCTGATCTCCTGCTCCTCTGCCGTGATTGCGGCCGCGATCTCGCCGCCGGGCGTGAGCATCATGAACGCGCCCACGAGGACCGCGCCGACGAACGCGCCGTTGGCGAAGGTCCTGCTCCCGCCCTCGGCGGCGGCGAGGCGCTCGCGAAGCACGATCGCGAACCAGAGGAATGCGACCCAACCTGCCATCCATATCCAGCCGCCGGCCAGGATGCTCGTGGCGTGGTTCTCCACATGCGCCAGCCACTCCGTCTCGGAGGCGCTCTCGCTCGGGGCACCGCTCGACCCGACGACCGCCCCGACGACCCACAGGACGACTGCGGCCACTCCCGTCCAGCTCCTCAACCGCTCTGTCTTACGCATCGTGCTCCCTCCTCGATCTCGTCAGTGACGGCCGCATCGTCCTCGCAGCGCACGGCCTCGCGCTACGGCCGGCGGAGGGAAATCGCCTCCGCCGAAAGGCGGATCTGGGGGCACAGCACATCCACCCGGCGGCGGATGCCGGCGCCGCGGGCACGGGGTAGCGTCTGCGCAATGGTCGGCCGGTTTAGTGCTCTCGCATCTCGAGCGTGGCTCGGACCCGCTGCTCTCGTCACGGTTGTGTTGTCGTCGGCGCTCGCTCAGATCTGGCTGGTCGACGATCCGTCCGCGCACGGGTGGGGCGGACCTCGGGGGCTCTCGACCGTGGTCGCAGCGGCGGCCGTGCTGCCGGTCCTGGCCGTGCGGCGGCAGCCGATCGCTGCCCTCGCCGTCAGCTTTTGCGCCGCCGCCCTGAATGTCGTGCTCTCGGCTCCGGACGAGGGAGCGTTCCAGACCTTCGTGGCGCTCATCGTCCTCGCGTTCGGCGTGGGGACGTACGTGAGCGGGAGCCGCTCGCAAGTCGCCCTCGCCGTGCTCCTGTGCGCGACCGTGGCCGTCGGTGTGCTGGTCCGGCTCGGGCAGGACTATCCAAGCGCCGTGTTCCTGCCCATCCTCGTGTGGTTCGCGGCCGCATGGGGGGTCGGCCGACTGGTCCGCTCGTGGCGTCTGCGTGCCGTTGCGCTGGAGCGTCTGTCGCGCCAGCTCGCCGCCGAGCGCGACGCGAGGGCGCGCGAGGCCGTCACCGTCGAGCGGGCGCGCATCGGGCGCGAGCTCCACGACGTGATCGCGCACAACGTGAGCGTGATGTCCGTGCAGGCGACGGCTGCGGAGCGGGTCCTCGACGGGGATCAGCCAATCGTCCGCGACGCGCTGCGGAGCATCCAGGACACGGCACGCGCGACGGTCGACGAGATGCGGCGGATGCTCGGCATCCTCCGCACGGCCGACGATGACTGCGAACTGACTCCCCAACCCGGGCTCGACGACCTCGAGACGCTCGTCGAGCAGACTCGCGCGGCGGGACTGCCGGTCGACCTCCGCGTCGAAGGCACGCTGCCGGGCCTCCCCGCCGGCCTCGAGCTCTCCGCGTATCGGATCGTCCAGGAGGCGCTCACGAACGCGATTAAGCACGCCGGGAAGGCGCGAGCCGCCGTCACGGTGCGATACGCACCGCATGCCGTCGAGATCGAGGTGCTCGACGACGGAGCAGGAGACGATCAGGGCGCCGGCACCGGGCACGGCATCGTCGGGATGCGCGAGCGCGTCGCCCTCTTCGGCGGCGAGCTCGAGACAGGGCGTCGGGAGGGCGGCGGATGGATGCTCCGAGTGCGGCTTCCGCACGGGGCGGCGTGATCCGCGTCGCGCTGGCGGACGACCAGGAGCTCGTCCGCACCGGCTTCCGTCTCATCCTGTCCGCCGAGCCCGACCTCGAGGTGGTCGGCGAAGCGGCGAACGGCCGGGAAGCGGTCGAGCTCGTGCGCACGCGACGCCCGGACGTCGTCCTAATGGACGTGCGGATGCCCGTGCTGGACGGCATCGAGGCGACACGACGCGTTGTCGGGCAGACCCGCGTCGTCGTCCTCACGACCTTCGACCTCGACAGCGTCGTCTTCGAAGCGATCCGCGCAGGAGCGTCGGGCTTCCTGCTCAAGACCGCGCCGGCGGACGAGCTGGTCCGCGCGGTGCGCGTGGCGGCTGCCGGTGACTCGCTCCTCTCACCGTCGATCACCCGCCGCCTCGTCGAAGAATTCGCCCGGCGTCCCGCCGCGACACAGCCGCAGGGGCTCGACGAGCTGACCCCGCGGGAGACGGAGGTCCTGCGACTTCTCGCCCGCGGTCTTTCGAACGCCGAGATCGCCGCGGAGCTCGTCGTCGAGCCCTCGACCGTCAAGTCCCACGTCGCAAGCGTCCTCGCGAAGCTCGACCTGCGCGACCGCGTGCAGGCCGTGATCCTCGCCTACGAGAGCGGCCTCATACAACCTGGTCAGTCCTAGGCGTCATTCTGCGAGACCGCGGGGCTTGGGTTGCAAGCCGCTCCACCCATGCATCTCTCGACAGACGGCGCGGTCGTGGTCGGCCTT
>JANDLU010000178.1 GCA_024330215.1 Candidatus Gaiellasilicea maunaloa | reverse complement strand
TGATGATGATGAACGGCTTCAACACCAACTTCGACGCCGAGGGCAACCAGGTCTACGCGGTCAACACGATCGGCTTCCACTACGTCAACGAGCCGATCCAGGTCAAGCGCAACCAGCTCGTCCGCATCTACCTGGCCAACATCCTCGAGTACGACCCGATCAACTCGTTCCACATCCACGCCAACTTCTTCCACGTCTACCCCACGGGCACGAGCCTCCAGCCGACTGAGTTCACCGACACGATCGGCATGGTCCAGGCGCAGCGCGCGATCCTCGAGCTGCGCTTCCCACACCCCGGCCCGTTCATGTTCCACGCCCACAAGACCGAGTTCGCCGAGCTCGGCTGGATGGGCTTCTTCGAGGTGACGGACTGATGAGCGTCGAGACTGACGTCTGGGGACCGGCCGACCCCGAGCAGCAGCGCAATCGCCGCAACCGCTGGCTGCTCGGCCTCGTCCCGCTCGCACTGATCATCGCCGCGCTCGTCGCGTTGCTGACCGTCGGCGGCGACACGCTGCCCGAACGGCTCGGCCCGCCCGTCGAGGAGGTCGCCATCGAACGCACGGTGCTGCGCCCCGGCGAGATCGACCTGACCGTTCGCAACACGGGCCCGGACGCCATGTCGATCGCCCAGGCGTTCGTCAACGACGCCTACGTCGACTACACCACGACCGGGAACGAGATCAATCCCAAGCGCGCCCAGACGTTCACGCTGAACTACCCGTGGCAACAGGACTCCCCCTACCTCGTGACGCTCGTCAGCGCCACCGGCGTGACGATCGAGCACGAGATCGCCGCCGCCGTCGAGACCCCGAAGGCCGACGGGAGCTTCTACGGGCTGATGATCCTGCTCGGCGTCTACGTCGGCGTCATCCCCGTGCTGCTGGGCATGCTGTTCCTGCCCTTCCTCGCCCACGTGCGCGAGCACTGGATCCGGTTCTTCCTGGGGATCACGATCGGCCTGCTCGGGTTCCTTGCCGTCGACGCGTACCTCGAGGGCACAGAGATAGGCGAGTCAAGCGGCGGCGCGTTCGGTGGCGTCGAGCTGCTGTTCCTCGGCGCCGCCGTCGCCTACTTCGCGCTCGTCGCGCTCGACCGCTACATCGGCAATCGTCGCGACAAAGCCGAGCAAGCGGGAGCATCGGGCATGCGCCTGGCGCTGATGGTCGCGATCGGCATCGGCCTGCACAACCTCGGCGAAGGACTGGCGATCGGATCCGCCTATGCGATCGGCGAGCTCGCGCTCGGCGCCTTCCTCGTGTTCGGGTTCGCCCTGCACAACACCACCGAGGGCCTCGCCATCGTCGCTCCGCTCAGCAAGGGTGGACGGCGCCCAGCGCTGATCAAGTTGATCGGCCTCGGGCTGATCGCCGGGGCACCGGCCATCCTCGGAGCGTTCGTCGGCGCCTCGGCGTTCAACGCCGAGCTCGCCACGCTGCTGCTCGGCGTCGGGATCGGCGCGATCATCCAAGTGATCGTTCAGCTCGTGCCCTCGATCAAGGACCGAGCCGGCCGGGCGCTCTACCCGCTGAGCATCGGCGGCCTGCTCGCCGGCGTCGCGATTATGTACCTGACCAGCCTCATTACCACAGCGTGAGGCGTCCGGGGGCGATGTGATCGCAACGCTGCTGCTGGTGTCAGTCCTCGCGGCGGTGGTGGCCTGCGTGGCCACCGCCGCCGGTCTTCGTCGCCTGCTCCTCGCTCGAGACGGCCGCGACGCACGCGACGCGCTGATGAGGCTTCACCACGAGTTGAGTGACGGGCCTCCCCCGACCATCGAGGAGCTGAAAGCGATCACGGCGATCCCATCGCGCAGCCGGACGCGCCGTGCAGTCACGCTGCTCGAGCACATCGGACTCCTCAACCAAGGCGAGGCTCGAATCGTCGCGGACGCAGAGCACCTCTGGGTTGAACGTCGAGTCCATCTCACGGCGGCGGGCGCACGCGCCGCCGAGATTCTCGAAGCGTGTCCCTCAACGTCGACATTCCATCCGGACTCTGCCGTTGCTCCAACGTTCGATACCGAAGTCTCGCGGCCTCGTCGGTAGCCGGTGCCGCCACCAAGCGCGAACGGGACGGCGGGTCGGTGAATCACGCACAACCGCGACGGCGTTCGCTCGTTCAAGCACAACGGCACAGTCGCGCCGAGGTGTACATCATCCGTGGTGAGTGACCGCGTTCTGATCACGGAGGGCATGTTGGTGCGGGTCGCTGATCGGCTGCGGGTGCTGGGGCAGGTGGTCCGGCTGCGCTTGGTCGAGCAACTCCGGGCGGGCGAGGCGACGCCGCAGGAGCTCGCGGACACGCTCGGGTTGACGCAGCAGAACGTCTCCAAGCACTTGCAGGTGCTGCATCGCTCCGGGGTCGTCACGCGCCGCCCGGACGGCGCGAACGTCTTCTACTCGCTGACGGATGACTCGACGGCGAAACTGCTTGACGACGTCGTGGCGAGCGTGGCCGGGCACCTGCGCTCGTTGTCGGCCCTGGCCGCCGGTGTGAGCGACACGGTGACCGGATCGGCGAACGCGCAGGAGTCGCGCGTAAAGGAGCCGAAGCAGCGGTGACGCAGTCGGAGGACCAGCGGCTGAGCCAGGGAGCCTCGTCGTCCGCGGCCGTGCAGCCCGGCGCTGCAAAGAACGCGTGGGCGGTCTGGCGCCGGGGTTCGTGCGCAGCGCGGCCGCGGATCGGTTGCGGGCATTGGGCCACCACGACCGGCTGCGGATCGTCGAGGCGTTGGCTGGGGGGACCGAAGAACGTGGGCGAGATCGCAGCGGCGGTGCGGATGCCGGCGGGGACAGTGTCGCGGCATCTGCGGGTGTTGCATGGCGCTCGGTTGTGGAGTGCTCGCGGCGCGGGAACTTCGCGTTGTACGTGCTGGCGGATCGTGATGTGGCGCGGCTGGCGGCGCTGGCCTATCGGGGCGCTGGGACGCAGGCGCGGCGGCTGATGGCCGCGGCTCCTTCGCGCTGACGCTGCACGGCGAGTCAG
>JANDLU010000177.1 GCA_024330215.1 Candidatus Gaiellasilicea maunaloa | reverse complement strand
ATGCGGTCGAGGGGATCGTGCTTGCCACGGAGCGCTACGACGGGGCCGACCCCGTCAACCTCGGCTCCGGGCGCGAGATTGCGATTCGCGACCTCGTCGAGCTCGTCGCGGAGCTGATGGGCTTCGAGGGCGAGATCGCTTGGGACAGCTCGATGCCGAACGGGCAACCCCGCCGCCGGCTCGACGTCACCCGTGCCGACGAGCTCTTCGGCTTCCGCGCGCGGACTGACTTCCGCAAGGGGCTCGAGCGGACGATCGCCTGGTACCGCGAGCACGCCCCGGCGCATGCGGCCTCCTGAGGCAGCGGCCGCGCAGTCGCCGCTCGAGCGCGGGTGGAGCGAGGTCTCGCGGGCAGGCTCGACGCTCACGCGTGGCGCCGTCCGGCTCGCGGATCGCCCGCTCGCTGTTCTCGCGACGCTCGTCGCCATCCAATGGCTCGCGCTCCTCGTCTTCGCGCTGAGTGTCCGCCACAACGGGCTCGTCTTCTACCAGGGCGGCGACCAGATCAACTACACGACGAACGCCTGGCTGCTCGGCAACGGCCGATTGCCGCCGGCGATCCTCGGCTACGGCTGGCCCGTCCTGCTACTCCCGTTCGGCTGGCTCGCGGAGAGCGACTACGTCTCCTTTCTGCCGGCGACGATCGGCCTGAACGTGCTCGTGCTCGGGCCGATTGCGCTCGCGTGTGTCTACGCGCTGGCGGCCCGGATCGGCGGGCGGCTGCTCGGGCTCTGGGCGGCGGCGCTCTGGGTGGCCGCGCCGTATCTTGCGATCCCCTTCTTCCGCGAGGACTACCACGACCGCTATGTCGAGCAGTTCCTGCCGCAGGCGCTCGGGCTGACTGTGCTCGCCGACTTCCCGTCGATGGTCTGCCTGCTCGTGGCGGCTTGGCTCCTGGTGCGCTCCCTCGACGCCGAGAGACTCTGTGTTTCAGAAACACAAGCGTCGTTCGACTGGACGAACGCGGCGCTCGCCGGTTTCGCCGCGGGCTCCGCGATCGCGATCAAGCCGGCGAACGTGCTCTTCCTCCTCGGGCCGGTACTACTCGTCCTCCTGGCGCGGCACTTCCGGCTCGTGCTTCCCTACGCCGCCGGCCTTGCGCCGCCGCTCTTGCTCCTCCTCCTCTGGAAGGTGCGCGGCCTCGGCGATCTGCCGGTCTTCGCCTTCGAGCAGACGCGGCTTGCGGCCGGGGCGACCCTGGGCACGACGGTCGGCGCGAGCGTCGACATCGGCCGCTACGTCGATCTCGATTGGCAGAACTTCCGCAGCAACATGGCGAATCTACGAGAGTTCTTCTGGAGCGTCCGCGTGCTTCAGTGGCTGCCGTTCGCGGGTGTGCTTGCCGTGGCCCGCCGCTCGCTGCCGGCTGCGGGGCTGCTGGCGGGCTGGTTCGCCGCCTTCCTCGTCTTCAAGGGGACGCCCGCGCAGTCGACGGTCGAGAGCGGCAGCTTCTTCCGACTGCTGATGCCTGCGTACCCGGCCTACTTCCTGCTCGCGGCGGCGATTCCGCTGCTCGTGCCGGGCGTCGTCCGGCGGATTCAGGAGCGGCCGGCGAAGCCCTCGCCGATCTCCCGACGCGTGCTCGCGGCTGTCGGAGCGGTCTTCGTTGTGCTGCCGCTGCTCGCGATCGCAATCCCGCGGCCGCTCTCGCGCGACTCGCCCGATGCGATCTCGATCGGCTCGATCCTGACGCCGGTGGACGGCTCGATCGACGTGGCCGTCGCGGCCGACGGCGCCGCCCGCACTCTGACGTGGAGCCATCGCGACTTCGGCGCGACCGAGGTCTTCTATCGCGTCTTCCGCACCGCCGCCGCCGGCGCCGACTTCGACTGCCTGGCCGGGGGCTCGCCCGATTGCCGGCTCCAGATGCTTCCGCTCGGGTCGACGCGCGAGGCCAGGTTCACCGACGGCTCGCCGCCCGAGGGGGCGCTCTACCGAGTCGGGGTCGCGACGAACTGGCAGAACGATGCCGATGGCGGCGACGTGATCGCGCTGAGCACGCCGGTCGCCGCGACTCCGTGACGTGGAGGCTCGGCTGGGCCGCCGAGCTCGGTGGAGTTGCCCTCGCCGCCGCCCTCCTCTGCTCGCGCGGGCTCGACAGCGGTGCGAACTACGACGAGGGGGTGTACCTCGCGAGTGCCGATGCGCTCGGGCGCGGCGAGCGGCTCGGCGAGGACGTCTTCGCGTCGCAGCCGCCCGGCTTCTACGCGCTCGTCCGGCTCGCGACGGCGCTTCCCGGCGAATCCGTCGAGGCGCCGCGGACGCTCTTCGTCGCCGTCGCGGTGCTCGGCATCGTCGCGGCATGGTCGCTCGGGCGGACGCTCGCCGGGCGGCTCGGCGGACTCGGCGCCGCAGGGGTGCTGCTGACGGCTCCCGCCTACGCTGCGGAGTCCGCAAGGATCGCGGCCGATACGCCCTCCGTCGCGCTCGCGCTCTGCGGGCTCGGGCTCCTGGCGGCCGCGACACGGGGAGAGTCGTGGCCGCTCGCGCTCGCCGCCGGCGCCGTACTCGCCGCGGCGATCTCCGTCAAGCTGCTCGTGCTGACCGCGCTCGTTGCGGCGGTAGGTCTCCTGCTCGCGCTCGGCGGCTCTCGCCGGCTCGCCGGTGCATTCGTGGGCGGCGGAGCGGCCGTGACGGCCGGCTTTCTCGTCGTCTATGCGGGAGCGCTCGGGTCACTCTACGACGACGTCGTCGCCTTCCACACGGACGCGCGCTCGGCCGGCGACGGTCTCGCGACGAATGTCGAGCGAGTTGCGCGGTCGTTCGATCTGCATGCTGGAGGTCCTCACCAAGGGCAAGGAGGCCATCACCGGCCTGCGCGCCTGGCTCGACCGGCTGGGGCAGCAGCCGACATGAGATCGGACTCACCGCTCATCCTGGCCGTCGAGGACGAAGCGCGCAACGTGGCCCTCCTGCGGGCAGTGCTTCAGCCGGCCGGCTATCGACTGGCGGTGGTCGGCTCGCTGGCCGACGCCCGCGCCTGGATCGTCGAGCAGGACCCGGATCTGCT
>JANDLU010000176.1 GCA_024330215.1 Candidatus Gaiellasilicea maunaloa | reverse complement strand
TTCAATCCCAGGTGCGCCCATCGAAAAGATGGTGGAAAGGCAGTCCAGTGCGCTGCGGGCTCACTCGCTGCCCCGTGCCTGACGTAGTCTCGCATTGCGGATCGCGTCCCTCAGGTCGCCGTAACATGTCTCAACCTCAGGGACGTGACCTCCGTCGCGAAGCTTCTGAGCGTAAGCCTCGAGTACCTCGCGGGGTATCGGCGCGAGGGGCGGGAACCGGCTCGCGATCTCAGGGTCGCCCACGATCACCGCATACGGCTCTGCCAGCTGCATGTCTCCCTGCGCGCCATCCACTATCCCGCACTCGACCTTGACGACATCGCGCGTTATCCACTTATGAGAACCTGCGGCAACGTCGCAATTGTCACGGAAGTCCCACGAAAAGAGTGCGCCGGGTGTCTCCAAGTCCTTGCGTCGCTCCCAGGCTTCTGCAAAGCGTCCCTCCCCGGCGACGGCGACGAAATCAACGTCGCTTACCTCATCAGCGGAGCCGCGAGCAAATGATCCCAACAGCATCAGCCCGTCGAACTCCGGCATTCCGGCCACGCGCTCGCTCACGTGCAAGAGGATTGGCCACTGCCGTTGATTCTCGGCGTGCCGTCGCGTCGGCCAATCGGCGATCACTGCTGATTTAAGCTACTCCCCCTTGTGCGATAAACCAATGTCGGTGGCGCATTTGCGCGTTCTCTGTTGTCGAGCTGCCAGGTGCGCCCACCACCACTCACCCTCGATGATGGAACGGACGCGTCCGCGTCGGTCGTCACCGTAGGGGTATCTCGGCCCAGACACGCGTGCCCGCCGCGGCGGGGTTCTCGAGCCCGAGGCGGCCGTCGAGTGCTTCGACCCATGCGGAGGTCGTCGATCGCGTGCGTCAGCTCCTCCGCCGCGGCGGTGAGCAGCGAGCGCGCCTCGTCGGCTCCGACTGTGCCTCGGGCGTAGACTTCCCGCATGTCGTCGCGCGAGTACCAGGTCGTCCTGACGCCGGAGGTGGAGGGTGGTTACAGCGTCACCGTGCCGGAGCTTCCCGGCTGCACGAGCCAGGGTGAAACCCGCGCGGAAGCGCTCGCGATGATCCGCGAGGCGATCGAGCTGTACCTCGAATCCCTCGAGGCCCACGGCGATCCGATTCCCGCCCCGATCGAGATCGAGCGAGTCACGGTCGACGCGTGACGCCGCGGCTGCCGGCCGTCACAGCGCGCCAGGCAGTTCGAGCCCTCGAACACTGTGGCTGGGAACTCGACCGTGTGAAGGGAAGCCACCACGTCTTCCGGCATCCCGAGCATCGTCACCGCGTGGTTGTCCCGATGCACGGCCGCGACCTCGCCAAAGGCACTCTCAAGCAAATCGTCGACGCCTCCGGCGTGGGCCGGGACGAATTCTTGAAATTGCTCTAATTCCGGTAAACGTCAGGCCAACGGTTCGGTGCGCATCGGACTTGGCGCGCCGTCAGCGCAGCGGGATCTCGGCCCACACGCGCGTTCCCGCCGAGACCGGGCTCTCGAGCCCGAGGCGGCCGTCGAGCGCTTCGACCCGGTCCGCGAGACCGCGCAGGCCCGAGCCGCGCGAGGGGTCTGCGCCGCCGATCCCGTCGTCCACCACCTCGACGCGGGCGATTCCGTCGGAGCGCGTGACCCGCACCTCGACGGCCGAGGCTTGGGCGTACTTGGAGATGTTGGTCAGCGACTCCGCGACGACGTAGTAGGCCGCCGCCTCGACGGGCCCCGGAAGCCGCGTCGGGAGGTCATTGGCAATGGTCACCGGGAGCCGCGTCCGGTCGGCCAGGACCTCGAGCGCAGGGCCGAGCCCGCGCTCGGTCAGGATCGCCGGATGGATTCCGCGCGCGAGCACGCGGAGGTCGTCGATCGCGTGCGTGAGCTCCTCGGCCGCCGCCGTGAGCAGCGAGCGCGCCTCGTCGGCTCCGTCGGGGAGTCGGGCCGTCGCGAGGCGGAGCGAGATCGAGACCGCGACCAGCCGTTGCTGCGCGCCGTCGTGGAGGTTCCGCTCGAGGCGTTCGCGCGCTTCGTCGGCCGCACGGACGATTCGGGCCCGGGACGCTTGCATCTCATCCTGGGCGAGGGCGTTCGCCACGGACTGCGCAGTGAGATCTGCGAAGCTCCGCAGGCGCACCTCGCTGCCGGCCGGTGAAAGGCGATCCCGGCCTGAGCGCGGTCAACGCGCCCCAGAGACTCGCGTTCACGATCACGGGCGCCGAAATCGCGAAGCGGGATCCGAGCTCGCTCGAGATCTCGTCCGTTCGGGTGGGGTAGCCGGTCTCGAGCACGCGCAGCGTCGGGCTGCCGGGCATCGGGTGGTAGAGCGAGCCGGGTGGGATCGGAGGCTCGTCGCCCGCGCTCCAGCCACCAACCACCGACACCTCGTCCTGAACGCCCTCCCACCGCATCAGGCTCACGGTCTCCGCCTCGAAGAGGAGCGTCGCCTCTCGCGTGACCGCTTCGACGACATCGGCCTGAGGCCGTCCGGCGGCAACGAGCGTCGCCACGCGCCGGAGCGCCGCCTGCTCCTCGGCGAGCGAGGCCGCCTCGCGTCGGGCCTCGGCGTTCGCGATCGCCTGGGCGACGAGCGCCGCGAAGTCTCCGAGGCTCGTCTCCGCCCCTCGCGGGAACGGATCGTCCTTCGTCGTCCGCGAGGCGGTCACGACGCCCCAGACCGCCCGGTCGACGATGATCGGCGCACCGATCGAGGCCTCGATCCCGAGCTCGCGCCAGCGCTCCCGCGCGAAGTCGGTTCGGAAGTCGGAAGCGGAGTCGATCCGGGCAGGCGCGCGCGAGCCGACGATGCGTGTGACGATCGTGTCGCCGCCGTAGACGAAGACCCGGCCGGCGGCGACCCCCTTCCCGTCCGAGCTCCACTCGCCGATCACCTCGATCGTCTCTCCATCCCAGCACATCGTGTTCGCGCGCTGCGCCCCGAAGAGGCTTCCGATCTCCGACGTGAGCGCGTCGACGAGCTCCTTCTCGCCGATCCCGGCCGCGACGAGCGTCGCCACGCGGCGGAGCGCGCTCTGCTCGTCGACGAGGCGTGTCAGCTCTTGCTCGTGAGGCATGAGGCCATCGTACGGCGACGGTGGAACGGTTTTCAGGCGACGGCTCTAG
>JANDLU010000175.1 GCA_024330215.1 Candidatus Gaiellasilicea maunaloa | reverse complement strand
GGGTTGGACGTCGTGCCCTAGGGAACGACGGCGGCCTTCAGGAAGTCGGACGGCGGGTCGGCGAGCAGCGCCGCGACACCTTCCAGCCCGACGCGATGAGTGATCAGTTGCTCGAACGGGCGAGCGCCAGTCGCGAGGAACGCGAGCGCGGCGCGAACGTAGCGAGGCGCGTGATGGAAGGCGCCGCGCAGGGTCAGCTCCTCGTAGTGGAGCCGGTAGGTGTCGACGCGCAGCTCGCTCCCGCGCTCGCGCCCGCCGAAGAAGACGACGGTGCCGCCCGGGCGGACGAGCTCGAGTGCGCGCTCCCACGCCTCCTCGGTGCCGCCGGCCTCGATCGCGACGTCCGCGCGCTCGCCGTCGCCGGGGACCGCTCCGAAGCGTGGCGCGAGCGTCCGACGCTCCGGCCGGCCGCCGACGAGCTCCGGCCGGCCCCCCGCGTCGGCGATGCACGCGCAGAGCATCAGCCCGATCGGGCCGGCGCCGACGATCGCGACCCGATCGCCCGCCCGGATCCCGGCGCGGGCGACCCCGCGCAGGCAGCACGCGAGCGGCTCGACCATCGCGGCGATCTCGGGTGCGAGCCCGGCCGGGACGGGAAGGAGGTTGACGCTCGCGATCCGCTCGGGCACGAGCAGGAACTCCGCGTACGCGCCATTCAAGAGCTCCAGCCGCTCGCCACGCTCGTCGCCTGCGGCCGAGTTCGCGGCGACGACCCGCCTCCCGGTTGCGACGTCGATCCCGCAGAACTCGTGCCCGAACGGGCTCGGGAGCGAGTCGAGGAGGAGCGGATGCCCGCGGCGGAAGGTCTTCAGGTCGGTGCCGTCGGTGAGCGCGACCTCGATCTGCACCAGCACCTCGCCGGGTTTCGGCTCCGGGCGAGGTACATCCTCGAGACGTAGATCGCCGGGTCCGTGATAGAGCAGCGCTCTCATGGTGTGAACACGACCTTCAGCACGCGACCGCTGCGGTAGAGATCGAGCCCGTCGGCGAACCGCTCGAGCGGGAGCACCGTCGGCTCGGGGAGGTCGAGCTCGGGGAGGAGCGCGACGGCCTCGCGCATCGCCGCCGGCGTGGCCGAGCGAGAGCCGACGAGGGTGAGCTCATTGCGGTAGACGTCGTCTAGGTCGATCGAGCCGGCGCTCGCGAAGACGAGCACCGTCCCGCCGGGGATGACCGCGTCGAGTGGCGCCGCGGGTGCGCAGAGGACGAGGGCGTCGACCGGCCCGTCTGGTGCTCGGCCGTTGCGCTCGGGCCGGACGTCGCTCGCGAAGACCTCGTCGCCTCGGCGGCGCAGGACCTCGGCGAAGAGCCGACCGACGAAGCCCTGGCCGACGACGAGCACGCGTCCGCGTGGCACGCGCGCGGCGCCGCGGAGGACGCAGGCCAGCGGCTCGACGTACGCGCCGGTCGCGTCGTCGACTCCGGTGGGAAGCGCGACGCCCTCGCCCGAGGCGACCTTCTCCGCGAACCCGCCCGGCACGATCGTGGCCTCGCGGAACGACTCGCACATCGACTCGTGCCCGGCGGTGCAGCGCTCGCAGTCGCCGCAAGGCAGATGGTGGAAGAGAGCCACGCGCGTCCCGTCGAATCGCTGCGCGACCACCTCGTGCCCGAGCACCGTGCCTCGCGGCCCGCGTCCGATCTTCTCGACGTCCGAGCCGCAGAGCCCGCAGGCGAGGACGCGCATCGACTCGCCGACCGGATCGTCCAGCGCCCCGAGCGAGGGCTGTCCGTCCGAGTCGAGCACGACCGCGCGCACGGCCGCATCGTAGGGATACCCTCGCCGTCCGATGCGAGGGCGGCTTCCACCGGTCCTGGGCCAGCGCGACTACCGGCGACTCCTCACCTCGTCGATCGCGTACGGGTTCGGGCGCGAGATGGTGTTCGTCGCCGTCGGCTGGCAGGTCTACGACATCTCGCGAAATCCGTTCCACCTCGGCCTCGTCGGCCTGGCCGAGTTCCTCCCGCTGCTCCTCTTCGCGCTGCCGGCCGGCGCGATCGCCGATCGACTCTCGCGGAAGCTCGTCTATCTCGTCTCGCTCGTCGCCGACGCAGGGATCACGGGGCTGCTGCTGTTCGTCAGCCTGTCCGGAGCCGGCTCGCTCTGGCCGTTTCTCGTGCTGTCGTTCGCGAGCGGCTGCTCGGCCGCACTCGGGAATCCCGCGATCCGGTCGATGTGGCCGAGCCTCGTCCCGCTCCCCCTGCTGACGAGCGCACTCGCGCTCCGCTCGACCGTGTTCCAGGCCACCGTCGTCACCGGGCCGGCGATCGGCGGCCTGATCTTCGCGATCCGACCCGACACCGTCTACGCGATCGGCGCAGCGCTGATGCTCGTGGCGGCGGCGGTCACCGTTCCGATCAGCCCGCGGACCGTCGAGCAGGCGCCGGTGGAGGTCGTCGGCACCAGGCTCGGCTCGCTACTCGCCGGGCTGCGGTTCGTCCGACGGACGCCGGTTCTGCTCGGTGCGATCTCGCTCGATCTCGTCGCAGTCCTGTTCGGTGGTGCGGTCGCGCTCCTCCCCCTGTTCGCCCGCGACGTGCTCGATGCGGGGCCGGTCGGCCTGGGCGTGCTCCGGAGCGCACCGGCTGTGGGAGCCCTGCTCGCCGGGATCATGCTGACGCGGCGGCCGCTTCGGGGAGCGGCCGGCCGGAAGCTTCTCGTCGTCGTCGCTCTCTTCGGTGCGAGCATGATCGTCTTCGGGCTCTCGCGCTCGTTCCCGCTCTCGTTCGCCGCGCTCGCGGTGAGCGGTTTCGTCGACATGATCAGCATGAACATCCGCTCCGTGATCGCGGCCCTCGCAACTCCGGACGCGCTGCGCGGCCGCGTCAACTCCGTCGAAGGCGTCTTCATCAGCGCGTCGAACGAGCTCGGCGCCTTCGAGTCCGGCGCCGCCGCCGCGCTCGTCGGCGCCGTGCCGGCCGTTGTGATCGGAGGCGTGCTGACGATCGCGGCGGCGCTCCTCTGGCCGCGCCTCTTCCCTCAGATGGCCCGCATCGACCGGCTCGAATCGCTCCATCCTGCGGGCGGGACATGAGACCGGCTGCTCGCTACAATCACGTCCGCGGGGCTATAGCTCAGCTGGGAGAGCGCCTGGTTCGCAATCAGGAGGTCGGCGGTTCGAGCCCGCCTAGCTC
>JANDLU010000174.1 GCA_024330215.1 Candidatus Gaiellasilicea maunaloa | reverse complement strand
CACGCCAGCCATAGAAGAGCATCTCCGAGATCCCGTGCTCACGGCACACCTCCCTTTCTTCTGTGGTCGGCGGCTGCGCTGTCTTGGGCGACGATCCTAAGCAGCGAACGTTCTCACTGCCGAACGACACGGGTGCCCGCGCCTCGTGCCGCGCTGTCCCACGTCCGAGGGATGCTAAGCCGCTGACGAAGGTGAACTCGTCCAGCCAGGGGAGTCCTTCGACTTCAAGGTCTATTTCGATGAGAGCAGGACATACGTAGTCGGTGATGCGCAAGGGAAGAGACTTGGCTGCGTCAGCGTGCACGTCGCCGATGGCTCGGGCGGCTACCCGGATTCACTCCGGACCTGACACCCTTCCCGACAGGCACCCCGAATGCCCTCGAGTAACAAGCTCTGCAGAGAAGGGTTGGCTCGGCTGTGCCAGCGTCCGGGAAGTCCCCTAACGCGCGACCTAAGCGCTCTGTCGCCGTCCGATCACCCAGCGTTCGACCAACCACGAGGTTCCGAGCATGACGACGAAGCCAGCAAGCCAGAAGGGAGTAGCGGCGTAGAGGATCGCCGCGACACTGAGTGACACCATCATCGCCAACGCCGTGCCCACCGGATGCGCTCCAGCGACATCTGCGGCACGCCTGAGCCACCGTTTCAAGCCAAATCGGCGGTTCAGAAAGGAGTAGAAAGGCCCATACGGGATTCGAACACCCCTGCGAATCGAGGGTTTTTGACTCCCGCGGTATCACCGGGGTATGCACCACTTGGGCTCACTCGACGCGAATGACCCCGAAATCGGGTTGTGTGGACCGTGCGGTGTAGCGCCGATGAGGGCGGGACAACTCGTCGATTCGACGTTGGCCCTTGCGTGAATCGTGGTATACCGGTATCGTGATACCAATGAAGGAGTCCAAGACCACCAAGGCGCTCACGCTGAGGCTGCCGGTCGAACAGGCCGAGGCGCTCGAGGCAGTCGCCGGCGTTGACGAAGTCTCGATCAACGAGGAGATCCGCCGTGCCATCGCCGCTCACATCGAGGCTCGCCGTCAGGACGTGGAGTTCCGCAAGCGCCTGCGCGCAAGCATCGAGCGGAATAGAGAGATCCTCGAGCGCCTCGCTCGTTGATCGCCTACCTCGAGCTCGCCGACTACCTCCTCATCGCGGAGAGCGTGCTCGGAGTTCCCGCAGAGGCGATCGCGAACTTCGATCGGATCGGACTCGCCCAGTCCGCGCTCGCCGCGCCGCAAGGCGGTTTCGGCGGCGTCGAGGCGTACCCGGACTTCGAGACGAAGGCCGCCGTCCTTTGCTGGCATCTCGTCAAGAACCATCCGCTCCCTGACGGCAACAAACGCTGCGCGTTCCTCGCCACTGTCGAGTTCGTCGAGCGGAACGGGCGAACCTGGGTGCCGGCACCGGGCGATCCGGCTGAGACCGATGATGTCATTCGCGGCGTCGCGAGCAGCGACCTGAGTCAGGCGGACTTCCGCGAATGGATCGCGGCGCGCTGCGGGTAGCCCAGGTTCAGCACTCTGTCAGCGCCGAGTAGTCGATCTCGCTCTCGTCGACGAGCACGTGCGTGTACGTGTTCGCGGTCACGGCGAGGTTGCGCTGGCCGACGTGCTCGCCGATCCGGGCCCACGGCACGCCGCCGAGATGCAAGAGGGAGATCCGTCGATGACGGAGATCGTGCGGCGAAAACGCCGGGACGCCGGCGGCGGTGCAAGCGCGCGCGATGGCTGTTCGCAGACGGTCCGCCGTGACCCCCAGGAAGACATGGGCCGAGCCCACGCGGTCGTCCCGAGGAACGAGCTCGAGGACAGCCAGTAACAGTGGCTCGGGTACGGCGACCCAACGTGCGCGGCCGGTCTTCGCGACCGCCTGCGAGACACGCCAGCGCCCGCGGGGCTCGTCGATGTCGCCCCAGGTGAGCTGCTCGAGCTCTCCGACCCGCATTCCGGTCGAGTCGAGCACGAGCAGCGGCAATCGATAGCGCTGCGGCAGGAGCCGGTGGATCGCGAGCACGTGCTCGGCCGTCGGAGGGTTGAACTCGCGCCGCGCCTCATACGGCAGCTTCACCAGCCTGCCTCGGACCGGGTTCGGCTCGACGCCGGCGAAATCGAGCACCATCGCGAAGGTCGCAAGCGTCTTGCGGATCGACTCGCGCGCA
This sequence comes from Candidatus Gaiellasilicea maunaloa, assembly GCA_024330215.1. GTDB lineage: Bacteria > Actinomycetota > Thermoleophilia > Gaiellales > Gaiellaceae > Gaiellasilicea > Gaiellasilicea maunaloa. The sequence goes on along the minus strand of JANDLU010000174.1, from coordinate 981 downwards.
AGCCCGGCGGCGGCGAGTTCGCCGGCGAACTCGGCTGCGACGGCCGGCGTGATCTCGTCGACGCGGCGACCACCGAGACGCACGAGGATCCTCCCGAGGTTGACCCGGTAAGTGGCGGCGGTACCGGCGGCGACGTCGATGCGGGACTCGCGCCAGGCCTCCGCCACCTTCGCGAGCGTCGGCGCTGCCGGCCGCGCCGCAAGCGATCGGAGATCCGGAGTGCGCATGGCGGCGAGCTCGCCGGCGAGCCAGTTCCGCCGGGCGGTCGCTGCGCGCATCGTTCGGAACGAGCCTCCGTGCTTCGGCGTCGATTCCCGACCGCCCAGCCGGAAAAGCACACGATAGGTTGTGCCGCCGTCAGCGCGCTGCCTCCGAACGACCCAGGCGCTAGCCATGCGCCCTCAGTCCCAACGGACGCACGCAGTCGTCGCGGTAGGTATGCGCGTCGATGAGCTCGAGGTATTCCTCAGCGTGGATCATCGGTCGTGAGTAGCCGGGCAACGCGACGATAGGCAGTTTGCGGAACACAGCGTCGATCGCGCGCCGCTCGAGGCCAAGCTCGCGGAGGTCTGAGCGTGTGAGCAGCGCGCCTGGCGTCTCGAGCAGGTTCTCCGCTGCGGGCCGGCGTCCGATCGTCGCGGGGACGGCACCTGCCACAGGATGAACGCGTGTGGTGACCAGGGGCGGGGGTGGTGTCTCAGGGTGGAGCAACTCGAGTTCCAGCTGCTGCGGTGAGACACGCGGCATCAGGATAGTGTAGCAAATTAGTCTCACGAGCAAGATTTGAGCATGACACGTTAGGAGGAGGGCGTGACGAGCGGGATGCTGATCCGGGAAGCGCGCTTGAGAGCTGGGCTTTCTCAGGGCGAGTTGTCGGAGCGGAGCGGTAAGGATCGGGCGCAGATTGCTCGTTGGGAGCGTGATGTTGTCCCGCGTCACGAATTCTGGCATGGGGGTTAGTGTCGGGCTCCTCGTGAGGGG
>JANDLU010000173.1 GCA_024330215.1 Candidatus Gaiellasilicea maunaloa | reverse complement strand
GTTCTCCTTGTCCTCGAGGTCAGGGACTTCTATGTAGTAGAGGGGCAGGACCAACTCCTCCAAGCCGAGGCTCTTCGCGTGACCGGCGAACCCGAGCAGCTTCTTGCGGCACTCTTCGCTACGGAAGTAGCGCGGTGTCACGACCGGGATGAAGAAGGTCGTCGCCTGCAGGGCCTCCTCGATGCGAAGCTCCCACTCGTCTCCCCACCTAATCTCGGCGTGGTCCAGGAAAAGCTCCAAGGAGTCACCACCCGTCAGCGCCGCGTATTCAGCCTTGATCAACGAGGCTAAGCGCTTGACGCGACCGCCGTCACCGTCATCGTCATCGTGGACGTAGCTCCAGAACCCTTGCGCACGACTGCTCATGACGAGCGAGGCTAACGGCCAGCGGGCGGGCACGGGAAGAACCGGTCTGGCTCTACAAGCTGACCGAACCCAGGTCTAGGAACGCAGTGGCGGGCCAGCGTCGAGAAGGCAAGTGACGATCTCGTTCTCGTCAACGTCCGCCGGCGCCGGTCGCCAGTGACCGAGTCGATCCGAATACTCGAAGTCGGCCTGGCGCCGAGCGGCCTCTTCGTCCTGATGCCACGTGTCTCCCGCAAACGTCCCGTCAGCTGCAAACCGCTCGAGAAACCAGCCGTCCGTGCCTTCGAGCGTGAGCACCACGCGTGTCATCGGCATCGGTACCCGCGAATCGATCTCGCCTGGCCCGGGAGGGACGCCGACGCAGTGCTGCGTCCTCGGCTGGACGCCGGACTCATCGACCCATGCAAAGAAACGTGACATCAGTCGGGCCGGGGGCTTTCGCGAAGCGTGGCATCCAAGAACCTGTTGACGTCTTCCTCTGGTAGCGCACCCACTGCCCGATCCACCAGGATGCCGTCTCGGAACACAGCGAGGGTGGGAATGCTCAGGATCTTGAATCTCTCGGCTACGCGCGGGTGTCGGTCGACATCGACGAGCACAAGGTCGAACTCGCCGCTTCGCTCCCGCAGCACGTCGTTGACAATCGGCTTGAAAACACGGTCCGGCCCGCTCCAAGGTGCAGTGAAGAGCACGGCAACCGCCTCTTCTGAGGATCTCGTGGTCACCAGAGCGTCGAAGTCCCCGGACACCGCCAGCACAGTCGCGGCGGGGCGTGGATCCATCGGATCGACGTCTGACTCGCCACCACACCCAACGGTCGCCGCGACCAGGACAGCGAGCAATGCAGGCCTGTGGATCGCAGTCATGGTTCGATGCTAGCCGCGTCGCCTGGGCCTATCGCGTCGGGCGGCTCGTCGCTGAACAGGGCCAGGTATCCGTCGTAGCGAAACACCCGCCGCCGGCGGCCGCCGGTGATCTCGCTCAGGATCCCCGCTTCCTCGAACTGAGCGACGAGATTGTTGGCAGTCACGTACGCCACCCCGAGCGAGTCCTTGACCAGGTTCACGTTGACGAGCGGCCGATTGAACAGCAGGTCGAGCAGCTTGCCGCCATTGAGGCCACCTCGCTCATGAGCCAGCTCGCGGTCGCGCTCGCGCAACTCGAGGATCGCCTGGGCGGTCGCGGTCGCCTCGGTCGCCGTCTCGGCGACGCCTTGGAGAAAGAAGCGCACCCAGCCCTCCCAGTCACCGCGGCGACGGATCGCCGAGAGCCGGTCGTAGTACTCGGTCCGATTTCGCTTCAGGTAGTGGCTGAGGTAGAGCAGCGGGCGCTGGAGCGCGCCGCGGTGGACGAGAAGGAACGTGATCAGCAGCCGTCCGACGCGACCGTTGCCGTCCATGAACGGGTGAATCGTCTCGAACTGCGCGTGGGCGAGTCCGACGTGGATCAACACCGGGAGCTCCTCGTCGTGGAGGAAGCGCTCGAAGTCATCGAGTGCCCGGCGCATCTCCGGCACGGGTGGAGGAACGAAGGTGGCTCGCTCGATCGGCGACCCCTCGGGGCCGATCCAGTTCTGGTTCTGGCGGAACTCGCCGGGCATGCGGTGTGAGCCGCGGCCGCTGCTCATCAGCTCGGCGTGGATCTCGCGGATCAGGCGCTGCGAGAGCGGCAGCGAAGCCAGGCGTTCGAGACCTCGGTTCATCGCCCGCACGTAGTTGACGACCTCCTCGACGTCGTCGGGGACGCCCGGCGGAGCCGGTTCGAGCTCGACCGCGAGCAGGTCCTCAAGGGTGCTCTGAGTCCCCTCGATCTGCGAGCTGAGGACCGCTTCGCGGCGGACGTACATGGCGACGAACAGGTTCGGGTTCGGGACCGTCTGGATCACCCCGTCGAGCCGGCCGAGGGCGAGGTCTGCGTCGGAGAGGACGGCGAGCATCTCGCCATCGACGTCGACCGGTGGATCCGGAGGCAGTGCAGCGGGGACGAAAGCTGCGTACCCGTCGCTTTGATTCACGAATGCGCCCGCTCGCGCACTTGCCTCCATCACTGCCTTCCTGTACTGCGGCACGCCTCAATATGGGCGGCGAGGTACACAGCTTATTTCATTTCTGGGCGGTTTGCCAACATAAGGCCCGCCATGATCCGGGTTTTACGGCGCCCGTTAGTCGACGAGATTGGACAGAGGCTAGGCGGCGGGGATGGTGGGTGGATGGAGACGGAAAGGGTTGAGGCGATCGCGCGGGGGGTGGCGGAGCTGCTTACGGCCGATGGGAGAGACGGTGAGCTGGTCGATGTGGCGGAGCTGGCGCGTCGGCTCGGGGTAGAGCGTTCCTGGGTCTACGCGCACGCGGTCGAGCTCGGAGCGATACGGCTGGGCAACGGCAGGCGTGCCCGGCTTCGGTTCGACGCGCTCGGCGATCGTCCGCATGCAGACTGAGAGACTGACTGCCAGTGAAAGACCTCGTGATCCTGGTCAGCGGCGTCGATCGTGCGGCGAGGCCGGACTCGCGGGTGCTGCCGATCAAGCACCGGGGGGCGAGTTGACGTCTCACGTAGCCTCAGCCCAGGGAGAGCGGATGCCCGCACACCGAGCGGACAGGTCCTGGAGTTCGAGCGCGTCGACGGGCGCCGCTTCGCGCTTCGCGCTGCGGTTCCGCGCCTACGGCGAACGGCGGTACGTCACGCTCGGGACGGCCGCGGACGGCTGGACCGCGCTCCGCAGCTGAGAGGAGCTGGCCAACGTGCTGGCGGATGTCCGACGCGGCATCTGGAAGCCGCCTGCGCCGACGCAAACGACGGGGG
>JANDLU010000172.1 GCA_024330215.1 Candidatus Gaiellasilicea maunaloa | reverse complement strand
CCGGCGGCTGGGCCGACGAGCCCGGCAACCCCAACGCCGACACCCAGCAGGACGGCGAGCACTGAGCCGGCGCTGAACCCTCAGCCACACCACACCATCGAGGCCCCGGCAACGCCGGGGCCTCGGCGCTCGGCGATGGTGAATCGCGCGCTAAGGCTCCGGAGAGGCGCGATCGTCCCCAAGATTGCCAGGGACGCGGAGGATCAGGCACCGAAGTCCGCACGCATCGCGACCGCCACCCGTTGACTCGCGACACTCTCCTGTGTTAGCGGCCTCTATGTTTTGTCAAGTCGCTGGTCGTGCTCCGTGTTCAAAGAGGCGGCAGCAGCTGCGGGCGAGGTAGCGCTTGAAGCAGCGGCTTGCCGCGCCTCGGGGACACAATGCCCTAGCCAAAACACCCGCACACTCAACAGCTCACGATGCCCCGAAAGTGAGCGAGGGCGGACCGAAGCATCCTCGAGCCGCACGGCCAGAACTGGCCTCCGGACGCACCTACGTCGGGGCCGGACCCCGATCTGACACCGTCAGCCCTGCGCCGTTGCTTCGCCGCGGAACGGGCTGACGCTCATGTACTTGAAGCCTGTGTCGACGGCGAGGGTCACGATTACCGCGTCGGGGCCGAGCCGCTCAGCGAGGCGGTGCGCTCCGACGACGTTCGCTCCGGTGGAGATCCCGGCGAAGATCCCCTCCTCGCGTGCGAGCCGGGTTGTCATCTCGATCGCCTCGTCGTCCTCGATCGGCTCGACGTGGTCGACCTTCTCGGGATACCAGTGCGGCATCACGAACCCTGTCCAGCCCTGGATGAGGAACGGCCCCTGAGCGCCACCGCTGATCGCGGCCGATGCGGCCGGCTCGTGCGCCTGGATGAACGCCCCGTGCGGCTTGAGCGCATCCGAGACGCCCATGAGCGAGCTGGCCGTGCCCATGCCCTGACAGAACGCGGTCACCCGACCCTCGGTCTGCTCCCAGATCTCGCGGCCGAGCCGGTCGCGGTGATCCGGGATGATGTATGGGTTGTTGAACTGGTCGGTGGCGTAGTGCCCCGGTTTCGCGGCCAGCTCAGCTGCGCGGGCGACCATGTTCCGAATGTCCTGTGAGGTGACCTTCGGCCGCCCTTCGACTGACGGAACGACGTCGAGTTCCGCGCCGAGTGCCCGCATCAGCTGGAAGCGCTCCTCGGTGAAGCAGTCGGCCATCACGATCAGAGCCCGGTACCCCTTCGCCCCGCAGACGAGCGCAAGCGCCGGTCCGGTGCTCCCGCCCGTGTACTCGACGACGGTGTCGCCGGGGGAGAGCAGCCCGTCCCGCTCGGCGCCTTCGATCATCGCGAGCGCCATCCGGTCTTTCATCGACCCGGTCGGGTTGCGGGACTCGAGCTTCAGCCAGAGCTCGGCGCCGTTCGCAGGCGCGCAACTACGCAGGCGCACAAGCGGGGTGCTCCCGATCGCCCCGAGAATCGACTCCACGCCGCGATCATCCCGGACTCGCTCCACGGCGGCAAGACGCGCCGCCGTCCGAGCGTCGCCGAACGCCGTCGCAAAGGTCGCTCCGTTCTGATCCCGTTCCGGCTCGAATTCGCGAGTCTGAACGGGCCGCAAGCGGCGGTGCATAGCTGAAGTTGAGAAGCCAGAGGCCTGGCCGACGGCGCCGCCGCTTCAGGCGCCGCTCGTCGACGGTGCGGGTGAGCGGCTGATGCGGAGGACGATCAAGGCGATCGAAAGGATCGGCCCCACGATCGTCCAGGCGGTCGCCAGGCCACCTGCCAACGCCCCCGCCGAGTCCGATCGACAGCAGCGGCGGCGTGACGAGCTTGAAGATGCCCGTCAGGATGAGGGCGCCCCCACCGCACAGAGCGGGGAACCAGAAGAAGACGATGGGGTCGCTGCCGCGGATCGCGATCGTGGACTCGACGAGGCCGAGGACGATGTAGGTCAGACCGAGGAACCCACCAAGCAGCCGTGCGGCTCTTGCTCTGGTCATCGGCGGACTCTCCCATCTGTTGGCTCGTCGGTCAACATTTGCACAACCGGGGGTCTTGTGAGCCGCTACCCCGGCGCACTACGATCCCCGCGGGTGACCGACTTTCCTGGAGTGGTGGCACCACCGGAGCGGACGCGCTTGCGGCAGTTCGCCGTTCGCGACGAGGTCTCCTCGATCGTCTGGTGGGTGCTCGTCGGCGCCGCGGCCGGCGCAATCGCCGGGTTCCTTATCGGTGGGATCGGCGGTCGGCTCGCGATGCTGCTCCTGCGGCTGACCTCGAGCGGCCTCGTGCTCGGCGTGACCTCGGACGACGGCTTCGAGATCGGCGTCATCTCACTGCAGAGCTTCAACCTTCTGTTCGCGATGGCCGCGCTGGGGGCGATGAACGGCGTGCTTTACGCGGCTGTTCGCACAGCGATCCCGGTCCGACTAAGGCTCCCGCTGTGGGTGGGGTTCGCGGCGCTCGTCGGAGGCTCCTTGTTCGTGCACGAGGACGGAGTCGACTTCACGCTCATCTCGCCGGTCCTGCTCGCGATCGCGCTGTTCGTCCTGCTTCCCGGTGTCGCGGCCGCGCTCGTCGTCCTGCTCGTGGAGCGCTGGGACCGCGAGGTTGCCTGGCGGAATCGCCGGCTCACCGCCCTTGTCATCGTCGCCTCGCTCGGCTCGACATTCGCCCTCGTTCCCGCCGCGTTCCTCGCCATCGCCGCCCTCCTCGTCAGGCGCGCCGGTGCGCGCGAGCGATTGCTTCAGGTCGGCCGAATCGTCGTACCGGTCGGGCTCGCCGCCATCGCCGTCATCGCCGGTATCGACCTCGCTGCCGAGTCCAGTCGCATCCTCCCCTAGACCGGACTCGCGCTCGGTTGAGATCGAGATCGACAACCCGCTTGCACCCGTCGAGATGTGACACCGTCGCCGCCGGTGATGATCGCCTCGGCGACGTCACATGGCCGGTCGAACAAACACACGCTCTCCCAGGCGAGGGTGGCGCGAGCAGCGCGAACCGCTCGCGCCAACCAAGCTAGCGCTGGACGATCCGATGGACTTCGAGGTAGGGTTCAAGTCTACTGCCAGCTCGACACGCTGTCGGTCATTGAACGTTGCTCGTCTCCCGCAGTGATCGAAGCGCGGCGTGACTGCCTGCCTGTTTGCGGAATTGGCGACGCCCCAATGGGGTGTGGTGGGGCGGGAACAACGTGACGGTGCCGTGAGACGCTTGGGAAGGGGTGAACGTGCCCAAGGATAATCCCTGCAAAATCGGAACTTAGAGCCTATCCCGCTTGGAAGGCGTTGTTGTCTGGGCGGCGAAGTCCGATC
>JANDLU010000171.1 GCA_024330215.1 Candidatus Gaiellasilicea maunaloa | reverse complement strand
CCGCGTCGTGCTCGACATCACGTCCAAGCCGCCGGGCACGATCGAGTGGGAGTAGCTCAGCGCCGCCCGGCGGCGATGACGCGTTCGACCTCGCCTGCGATGCGGTCGGGGATGACCGGCTCCATGTAGTGGGGAACGTCGAGCACGATCAGGCGCCCGGGGGAGAAACGGTTGACGAACGCCCGCTGTGCGTCGCGGATGGCGGCTAGGACCTTGGGCGGGGCCGGCGCGGAGATCCCGATGTAGGTCGCCGGGATCCTCGCGCGGCGCTGCTGGAATGTGCCCGCCTGTCGGAACGTCGTCAGCTTGTCGAGCTTCTCGGCCTCGCGCTTCCAGTCACCCGGTTGGGGGCCGGCGCCGGGTGGAAACAGGCGCTTGTACATGTCGAGATAGGCCGGCAGGCTCGAGTCGAGCAGCACCATCCCCGCGACGTCCTCGGGGTAGGAGGCTGCGTAGATGTCGGCGATGGCCCCGCCGAGGGACCCGCCGAGCAGCACGTACGGGCCCGGCACATCGGCCGCCCGGAGCAGTGCGTGCAGATCCCTGGCGCTGTCCTCGCCCGTCAATGGCCCGCCTACCGAGTCGCTGAGCCCCACGTTGGCCCGGTCATAGGCACAGAAGCGATAGCGATCCTCGAGCAGCGACGGAATGTCCTCAGCGTTTCGGCGGCCACCCTCGTCCTCGGTCTGGACCGACCCGTGCAGGTAGACCACGGTCGGCGAGCCGCTGCCCCGGCACTCGATGAACAGCTCGTGGCCGCCCACGTCGAACTTGCCCTCGACCGTGAACGAAGACGCGTCGACCCGGTCGCCGCCATCCGATCCGCAACCGGCCGCCGCGACCGCAGCCACGCAGATCACGAGCTGATGCAGGAACCGACCGCGCACGATTGCCGTTAGGGCTCCAGCGCTTCGGTTGGCACGACGTAGTACTCCTCGCCGAAGCGCTCCCGCTGGCGCGGCCGCGCCCCCAGCCCCTGGCGGTAGTAGGCCGGCGTCCGGTCCACGCGGCCTCTGTGCGCCCGACCCCATTCCGAGACCGCATCGGGGTCGCCGCCGGCCTCAGCCACCCGGGAACGCAGGATGGCCACCGTGTTCGGGGTCCGGTCGATCCAGCCGGACGGCTGCACCGAGCTCAGGAGCGCGCGAATCGCATCGTCATTCACGCCCGTAGCGTGTCACGTGGCGCCGGGCGCCGCGCGTTCGCCAGGATGGTCGGGTGCCATCCGAGCCCGGCCAATCCGCTGTCGTGGTGCCGGTGCCGACCGCAGAGCCGGTCGTGTCCGCGTGGCGTGCGCGGTATGACGCCTCGGCTGCGGAGGGGATGCCCGCCCACATCACGGCGCTTTACCCCTTCCTCGACCAAGACCAGCTGACCGACTCCGTAATGGCGCAGCTCTGCGGCCTGTGCGCGAGGCTGCCGGCTCTGGACGTGGAGTTCGCTCGGATGGGACGGTTTCCCGCGGTGCTCTACCTCGCCCCCGAACCGGCCGAGAGCCTGCTCCGACTCACGAGCACGATCGCCGAGCAGTGGCCCGAGTCGCCTCCGTACCGCGGCAGTTTCGACGAGGTCATCCCACACCTCACGATTGCCGACGGCATCGACGACGGGATGGCGGCCGGCATCGGGCACGACCTGCGCAAAGCGCTGCCCTTCCGGGCTCGGCTCGAGGAAGCCCGGTTGTACGTCTTCGACGGCGTGCGATGGCAGTTGCGGGCCCGTCTCCCGTTTCAGGGCCAGCTCGGGCGGTTTCGCAGTAGCACCGCGTAGTGGTTGACGCTGTAGAGAAACTCGCCCGCTCGGCGAGCGTCCGGAGGTCGTCGACCCAGTCGTCGAACCTCGATGCGAGCTCGTGGTGGTGGTCGCGTCTCACGGTGGCCGCGATGCTCCGCACAGCAGTGTGGGCGACGGAGTCCTGCTCGAAGTCGGTGTGTACCGTGACCCACGCGAAGGTCTCGGAGCACTCGAACGGCGAATGTCGCGCGATTGCGACGAGCTTGCGGCCGATCATCCCGTCCGAGGCGTCCATCCACTTCTCCTGGGTGTCGGCGTTGGCGTGGACGAGCCGGCGCGTCAGATCGACGTCGGACGCGTTGAAGACCATCGTGTCGAAGTCGGTGTGGCTGAGGAGCAGACAGCCGGCGGGACGCAGGACGCGGGCGACTTCCCGCAGGAAGGCCTGCTTCTCGGGCAGGCACTCGAGCGTGTTGTGGCAGCAGGCCGCCTCGAAGCTCGCGTCCGGAAAGGGCAGCGGCTCCCGAAGGTCCGCAGCCACCGGACGCACGTTCGCGTCCCGCGCGAGGCGCTCGTCGAGGACCGGCAGCTCCTTCTCGACTCCGGTCAGCTGCACCTCCGGACCGAGGTGGTCTCGCAACGCTTGCAGCGTCGGCCCGCGCCCGCAGCCGAGGTCGACGAGGGGGCCGCGACCACGCACCGGAAGGGCCGCGGCCAGGCTTCGATGCGGTTCCGGGCCGGCCGGCATGGCGCTCTAGCGCTCGGCCACCATGACGAGGCGGCGGCTGTCGAAGCGCAGCGGCTCGCCGTGCGGACCGTAGGCCTCGACCTGGCTGAAGCCGGCAGCGCGCAGCCAGACCCCCAGCACCGAAGCCGAGGGCGTTGCCAGCGAGAAGCAAAACCGCCGCACCCGGCCGTCACGCACGACGATGCGCTCGGTCCTGGAGCGTCCGGCGACAGCGTCGATCTCGGTTCGCTCGATCAGGAAATCGTCGTCGCGCTCGGCGAAGCTGATCAGCGGGCCACGCGCCGGCATCCGGCGGATGACGTCGTCTCGGCTGTGGAGGTCCATCGCGAGCCGCCCGCCGGGGCGCAGCACGCGCGCGAACTCCTCGAGCTGCTTGCGATTTCCCGCCTCGTCGAAGAACCCGAACGACGTGCGCCAGTTGACGACGGCGTCGAAACGATCGTCCTCGAAAGGCAGCTCGCGCAGGTCGCCCTCGACGTAGTCCGCGTCGTGCCGGATGCGTTCGCGTCCGCTCGCGCTCGAGCGCGAGCGGATCGTTGTCGAGGCCGACGACCCGGCATCCGCGCGCGGCGAGCCTGGTCGCGTGGCGGCCCCAGCCGCACGGGGCGTCCAGCACCCGTGTCCCCTTGGTGAGCTCGAGGAGGTGCACGAGCAGCTCGACCTCACGGTCGCTGCGCTCCGGGGGGTGAGATGCTGCTCGTCGAAGTAGATCGTGTCGGGGTGGAAGAGCTCCGACCACTGATCACCTTGCAGGTTCACGTTCGTCACCTCCGTGGCTTCGATGAACTCGTCGACCGATGGCTCCTCTGACCTAGATCGGTGGGTAGTGGGGGCGG
>JANDLU010000018.1 GCA_024330215.1 Candidatus Gaiellasilicea maunaloa | reverse complement strand
CTCCGTTCCGCGCTTCGGCGGCCAGCGGAGTGGCCGCCCTACCGCCTTCGGCTTCTCTGGAAGCCATCCTCACCACGAGAACGTCACGCGCATGTGGACGCGGTGATGGTCCGCGCCGGCGATCTCCACCTCTTCGATCTGGCGCGCGTACTCGATCGAGGAGATCGGCGCGATGTCGAGCTGTCCGTCCAGGAGCATCGCGTTCAGCTCCGTCGGGACGCCGGTGACCTCCTCCACCTCCGCGACGAGCCGGTGGAAGACCGGAGCCATGTTCACGTAGGAGATGCGGCCGAGCCTGATCACCGCGATACCCACGTGTAGAAGGCGATGAGGTTGCCGTCGAGATCGAGCGTGGCGAACTCACGCGTCCCGAAGTCGGTCTCGGCGACGCCCTCGCGCGAGACCTCGTGGAGGACGTCGCGGTCGCGCAGCTCCGAATAGAGCTCGTCGACGCCCTCGGTCTCGATCCGGCAGCTCGCGGTTCCGGCAATGAAGGACTCCGCGCCGGAGCAGACCGGCTTCGCGCCCGCCGCGCGGTCGCGCCAGCTCTCGTCGTCGGCCTGCCAGAGATGGATCACGGCATCGTCCCGGCGCAGGACGGCAAAGCCGCCGTCGTGATGAATCGCCTCGAAGCCCAGCCGCTCGCGGTAGAACGCGACCGACGCCGCGACGTCAAAGGCGGGCAATGCGGGGATCGCCCGGCTCAGCTTGGTCATACTTTCCGATCCACCACGGCCTCGGCGAGGGCCTCGAGCTCGTCTCGCCGCGGCACGCCGTTCAGACTCTCGCGCGCTTGCCGAACGTAGTCTCGAGCGAGCTCGCGGGAACGCTCCAAAGCTCCGGTCGCCGCGACCCGAACGAGCACGCCCGCAGTCGGGCCGCCCGCGAGCGCGACACGCACGACCTCGTCCGCTCGCGCGGCGAGGAGCAGCGGCAACGTCGGCGTTCCCTCGCGCAGGTCGGTACCCGCGACCTTGCCGGTCTCGGTCGAGTCGCCGGCGCAGTCGAGGATGTCGTCCGCGATCTGGAAGGCGATCCCGAGCTTCAGCCCGAAGCGGCCGAGCGACGGGTCCCGCGAGCCCAGCAGGCACGCGGCCTCGAAGAGCTTTCCGGTCTTCAGGGCGATCCGCTCGAGATAGGCCTCGACGGTCGTCGCGGGATCGTGCTGCTGCCTCTTCTGGAGCGCCTCCCCACGTGAGAGCGCGAGACAGGCGTCTGCGAGGACGCGAACCCCGTCGAGGTCCCCCGCCTCTGCGAGCACCGCGAAACCGCGCGAGAAGAGATAGTCGCCCGTCGTCCGAGCCGCGCCGTCCCCGTGCGCGTGCCAGGCGGTCGGGCTGCCGCGGCGCAGTGGCGCGCGGTCGATCAGGTCGTCGTGGATCAGGGAAGCGGTGTGCACGAGCTCGACCGCCACGCTCGAGCGAAGCGCCCGCTCGTGGTCGTCGCTGACGAGCTGGATCAAGAGCGGCCGCAGCCGCTTGCCACCCGCCTCCACCGCCTCCGATCCCACCAGCCGGACGAGACCTGGATACGCGGCGACAGCCTCGTGGAGCCGCGCCTCGACCTCGCCCAGGTAGGAGCGTGAGCTCGCCGCGAGGGCGCTCAACTCGCCGTCCCCGTATGCAACGCCACGATCCCGCCGGCGAGCCGACGGAACTCGACGCCTGTGAAGCCATGCCGCTCGATCAAGATCGCCAGCGCCTCGGGCCCCGGGAAGCGACGGACGCTCGCAGGCAGATAGGTGTACGCCTTCCCGCCGGGCAAAGCGCGTCCCGCGAGCGGAATCAGGACGTCGAACCAGAGCTTGTAGAACGGCTTCAGCGCCCCGCGCGGGGTCGTGATCTCGAGAATCGCGAGCCTCCCGCCGGGTCGCAACACCCGCCGCAGCTCACCGATCCCGCGCTCGAGGTCCGAGACGTTGCGGACGCCGAAGCCGACGGTGGCTGCGTCGAACGACGCGTCCTCGAAGGGCAGCTCGAGCAGGTCGCCCTGGATCCACTCGAGCTCCGGCGCCTTGCGTCGCGCCCGCTCGAGCATCGCCGTGGAGAAGTCCAGGCCGACGACGTCCGCGCCGGCCCGCTGCGCCGCGACCGCGAGATCGCCGGTTCCGCAGCAGGCGTCGAGGACTCGATCGCCCGGCCGGACGGAGAGACGGACGGCAAGCCGACGCCAGCGCTGGTCGAGCCCGAGCGTCATCGCCCGGTTCATCAGGTCGTACACCGGCGCGATCCGGTCGAACATGCGCCGGACTGCATCCGGCGTTAGAGAACCGGTCTCGACCGTCATTGGCCCCACCTCGCCACCAGCGTGTTGTCGAGACCGAGCTGGTCGAGGATCCGGGCGACGACGAAGTCGACGAGATCGTCGATCGTCTCGGCGCCGTGGTAGAAACCCGGCGCCGCGAAGAGGATCGTCGCGCCGGCCTGTTGCAGCGTTGCGAGCCCGTTCAGGTGGATGAACGAGAGCGGCGTCTCGCGAGGCACGAGTACGAGCTTCCGTCCTTCCTTCAGCGCCACCGAGGCGGCGCGGTGGATCAGGTTCGCCATCGCCCCGGTCGCGAGCGTGCCGACGGTCGACATCGAGCACGGGCAGATCACGTAGGCATCGACCTTCGCGGAGCCGGAGGCGTAGGGGCTCTTGTAGTCGTTGACCGCGTACACGGTGACACCGTCAGCGTCGCCGACGAAGCGCTCGAGCACCTGTTCCCGCGGCAGCGAGGCATCGCCGTAGAGCTCGGTCGCAAGCACCTCCACCCCGGCCGCCGACGCCGCAATCCCCACCTCGCACCCGGACTCGGCGAGCGCGCGCAGCAACCGAGCGGCGTACGGCGCGCCCGAGGCGCCCGTCACGCCGAGGAATACACGCACAGTGTCTCGCCCGGTGTCGGTGCCGCGCCGCTGGCGACCGTAGAGCAAGCGATGCAAGGACGCAGGGAGCGTCCATACATGCCTGTATGGGCGCGACTGAGGACGCCGCAGCGCGAAGTCTCTGCGGTCGTCAGCGGCCCGGAGGACGGCGCCGGGTGAGACACTTACCGCTCCTCTGTGCCCTTGGAGGCGTCGAGGAAGACGCCGAGCTTCTGCAGGTTCTCCTCACCGAGCGCGGCATACGGCGGCATCACGTTGTTCCCGAACTGCGCTGGGTTCTGGACGTAGCGCGCGAAGTACTCGGCGCCGCGCTCGCCCGAGCCGATGTCCGTCAGCTCCGGAGCGCCGAGATTCTGCGAGCCGGTGCCGAGATAGAGGTGGCACTGCGCGCAGCCGGCCTGCGCGAAGATCTCTGCGCCCTCGACGGCCTCCATCTTCCCGGCGAAGCCCTGTCTCTCCGACCACTGGGGCACGGCCTCGATCAGCTCGCTCCCGAGCGACTCGCGCGCCGTCGCGCCCTTGTAGGTCAGCACGCCCATCGAGAGCACGACGAGGAGCAGGGCCACGAGCGCAACGGGACGGCGGAACAGGCGCCGCTCCCGACGCAGGTCGAGGAACGGGAGCGCGAGCAGCAGGACGAGCCCGATCGTTGGGATCCCCACCGTCCCGAGCACGACCGACTCCGGCCATTTGAAGATCCGGAGCAGGTAAAAGAGGAAGTAGAAGTACCAGTCGGGCCGGGGAATGAAGTTCGTCGTCCCGGGGTCCGCCTCCTCGGTGTAGTGCGGCCCGAGCACGCCCGCCTCGGTACCGTCGGCGTCCAGATACCAGACGACCGCGAGCCCGACGATCACGGAGACGACGACGAGGCTCATCACCGTGTCGTGGAACATCGCGTGCGGGAAGAACGGCTTGCCCGTCCGCTCGACGTCCTCCTTGTAGCGCGTGTGCTGCGCGCGGCGCTCCTCGATCCGCCTACTCGCCATTCGAGCCTCCGCGCCCGCTCGGCCGGATCAGTCCTTCACGACCGTTCGTCGAGGGCGGCTCGGGAGCGCGTTCGCGGCCGGCCTCGGTCGGCGACCAGGGCGGCGAGGTGACGCCGAGCCGGATCACGAGGTAGAGGTGCAGCCCGATCAGCCCGGCGATCGCGCCGGGGAGGACGAGCATGTGGATCGAGTAGAACTTGCTCAGCGTGTCAGACCCGATCGCGGCGCCGCCCTGGAGGAACTGGGCGATGAACGGTCCGAGGAAGGGCGCCGTGCCGTTGATGTTGATCCCGACGACGGTCGCCCAGTACGCGGTTTGGTCCCACGGCAGCAGGTAGCCGGTGAAGCCCTCGGCCATCCCGAGCGTGAGCAGGAGCACGCCGACGATCCAGTTCAGCTCGCGCGGGTACTTGTAGGCGCCGTAGAGGAAGACGCGGGCCATGTGGAGGAACATCAGGATGATGAAGACGCTCGCGCCCCAGCGGTGCATCCCGCGCACGAGCCAGCCGAGCGTCAGGTCGTTCGTGATGATCTGGATCGACTCGTACGCCTTGTCCGGATCGGGCTTGTAGTAGAAGGCGAGGATCACGCCGGTGATCGCCTGGACGAGGAAGGCGGTCAGCGAGGCCGACCCGAGCGTCTGGGCCCAGCTCGTGTCGCGTGGAACCCGGCGGAAGAGGAAGTACTTGATCGCGCCGACGAGCCCAGAGCGCTCCTCGAGCCAGTCGAGCGGATAGAGCGCGGCAGCCTCGATCTGGGCGCGGCGCGGGCTCTTGCGGCGGGCGGGAGTCACTGCCACTAGCCGGGGACCTCGACGGGATAGAGCCAGGCCTCGGGCCCGTCCACGTGCACCCCCGGAGTGGCGTGGTCGTACTTCTTGATCCGCGCGCGCGCCCCGGTCGACTCGACGTTGCCGACGCTGTAGAACTGGCCGAGCCAGAGCTTGCCGTCGCGGATCGAGAACTCGGCGCGGTCGAGCGCCCGGACGGGCGGGCCGGCGGTGCGGTTGCCCTCGGTGTCGTACTGGCCGCCGTGGCAGGGGCAGCCGAAGCCGGTGACGAGGCTCGGCGTCAGGTCGACCCTCTTCTCTCCTACGGTCTTCTTCTGCTCGTCGTAGACGAGCCCGTTCGGCTGCACGGGGCAGCCGAGATGAACGCAGCGGGAGAAGAGGATCGTAAAGCTCGGCTGGTCCTCGAGCAGGCCGTTGTTGCGGACGAAGACGGTGCGGCGGGTCACCTCGCCGATCTCGAAGTCCTCGAGGTAGGTGGCGATCACGAACTGGCCCTCGGCGAAGTTCTCGAGCGGGCCGAGCTCGACGCTCTGGTCCTTCTGGTTCGTGAACGACGGCAACACCGCGAAGCCGAGCACCGGCACCGTGATGATCCCGCCGATCACGCCGCCGAGGCCGAGCGTGGCGGCCGAGAGGAAGGTGCTGCGCGGATAGGCGGCGATCTCCTCCTCGCTCATCGGCGGCATCGCCTCCCGACCCTCGAGCGCCTTCGGCGCACCGCCGGTATCGGCGACCCGCCGCGTCTCCGGCTCGACGGCCTGAACCGGCTCGCGCACCGAGCCGGTGACGTCGCGGATCCAGAGGAAGCCGAAGGCGATCGCGATCGCCGCCCCGACGGCCGCGACCGGCCAACTTACGACGAGGCCGATCAGGATGCAGGCGATCCCCACGGCGAAACCGATCGGCCAGAGGCTCGGCGGCGGGACGTGTGGCTTTTCTCCCTGCGAACTCACGTCGTCTCCTGTGGATTCAACCTGCTTCATTCAACCGGGGGACGCGCCCACGTGTCAACGACGTACCAGCTGCCGCAAGCGCTTGCCAGCGCCATTCTGTACCACTCCGGCGGGACTGTGCACAGGGATCCCGTACTCGGCCCAGCGCCGGTCGACGAGCGCCTTCACCTCGGCGCTCATCTCGATCTCCTCCGGCCATTCGCGGGTGCCCTCGGCCGGCCCCTTCGCGGTCGCGTCGATCCCGAGCTTGCCGCCGAAGAACTGCAGCGTCGGCGCATGGTCGAGGTGGTCGAGCGGGCCTTCGGTGAGCACGAGATCTCGCTTCGGATCGACGTTCGCGCAGACGTGGAAGAAGACCTCCTCGTAGTCGTGGACGTTCACATGCGCGTCCACGATCACGACCGACTTCGAGAGGCTGAGCATCCCGAGCCCCCAGATCGCGTGCATCACCTTGCGGCCGTGGCCGGGAAACGCCTTGCGGATCGAGACGATCACGCAGTTGTGGAAGGTGCCGGCGACCGGGAGGTCGTAATCGACGATCTCGGGGACGGTCAGCTTCACGGCCGGCAGGAAGATCCGCTCGGTCGCCTTCGCGAGCCACTGGTCCTCCTGCGGCGGCTTGCCGACGACGATCGACGCATAGATCGCGTCGCGACGCATCGTCACCGCGGTCAGCCGGAAGATCGGGAACTCCTCGGGCGGCGTGTAGAAGCCGGTGTGGTCGCCGAAGGGTCCCTCGATCCCGGTCTCGCCCTTCTCGATGAAGCCCTCGAGCACGATCTCGGCGCTCGCAGGCACCTCGAGCTCGACGGTCTTGCCGCGGACGAGCTCGACCGGCTCGCCTCGCAGGAAGCCCGCGAGCATGAACTCGTCGATGTGCTTCGGGAGCGGCGCGCTCGCCGAGTAGGCGGTGATCGGATCGAGCCCGAGCGCCACAGCGACGGGGATCCGGTCCTCGCTCGCGAGATAGTCCGCACGGCCGTCTTTGTGGAGCTGCCAATGCATGAAGGTCGAGCGGGCGTCGAGCTTCTGCATCCGGTACATGCCGACATTGCGGCCGCCGGTCTGCGGATCCTTCGTGATCACGGCGGGGAGGGTGATGAACGGGGCCGGGTCGCCGGGCCAGCAGCGCTGGATCGGGAGCCGGTCGAGGTCGATCTCGTCGCCGGTGAGCACGAGCTCCTGACAGGCGCCGCGGGAGACCGTCTTGGGTCGCGAGTCGGCGATCGACTTCAGCTTCTTGAGGCCGCGCACCTTGTCGACGAGCCCGGCCGGCGGCTGCATCTCGAGCACTCCCTCGAGCTTCGCCGCGACATCGTCGAGCCGCTCGACGCCGAAGCCGAGGCACATCCGTCGCTCGGTCCCGAACTGGTTGATCAGGAGCGGATGGCGAGCGCCCTTCGGATTCTCGAAGAGGAGCGCCGGCCCGCCCGCCTTGACCGTGCGGTCGACGATCTCCGTGATCTCGAGGTCCGGATCGACCTCGGCGGCGATGCGGACGAGCTCACCCTCGCGCTCGAGGAGGCGGATCCACTCGCGGAGATCGGACGGCGGAGCCATCTCGGAAAGAGTCTACGGAGCCGGTTGTTGCGAGCGCGTCTAGTGGCCGCGGCCGCGCCGACGGCGGAGCGCCTGCGAGGTCTCGCCGAGGGCGATCACGGCGACGAAGATTAGGCCCACGATCAGCATCCCGGTGATCACGTTACGCCCCTCTTCCGCGGCGTTCGCAAGCAGCCAGGCGATCATGGAGCGAGCTTAGCCGAACCGTTGCGCGTGAGCCAACAGTGCCGCGGCGACGGTATCGGCGTCCGCTTCGCCGCCCAGGCGGTGCGCCGTCTTGGCCCATGCCTCGCCGTCTCCGGCGGTGCCCTCGGCCCGCAGATGGGCGCACGTCGAGATCAGGTCGGCGAGCGCCGCTACCGCGTCGATCTCCCCGACGGCCGCGACTCGCACGAGCCCGTGCGCATAGAGGTAGTCGCCGAGCAGGACGGCCTCGTGCTCGCCGGGAGGGGCGAAGAGCCGCGGCCGCCCGTAATGGACGAGGTAGCCCTCGTAGATCGTCTCGAGTGCGAGCGCGAATCGATCCGGCGCGAGCGGAGAGAAGACGGCCACGAGCTGACGCTCGTGGTTAGGGAGCAGGGCATCTGCCCAGAGAGGGCTTTCGACGACAGCCTCTCGCGCCACGACATCCCAGTCCGGCTCCATCACCTATCGCAAGCTTCGAAGAAGCTTGCGACCGCATCGATCGTCAGATCGATCGCGGCGTCCTCGTGCGCGAGCGAGACGAAGAGGCACTCGAACTGGGACGGCGCCACGTAGACGCCGCGCTCGAGCAGGTCGCGGAAGAGGGCGCCGTAGCGCTCGGTGTCGCTTCGCTGCGCATCGTCGAAGTTGCGCACCTCGGCCTCGCTACAGAAGAAGGTGGCCATCGCTCCGACCCGCTGGACGCGACCGTACGAACCGAGTCCCGCCGCGAGCCGGGCACCCTTCACCTCCAGCCGCTCGTAGACGGCCGGATCGCGGAGGCGGCGGAGCACCGAGATCCCGGCGGCCGTCGCGAGCGGGTTTCCCGAGAGGGTTCCGGCCTGGTAGACGTCGCCGGACGGCGCCAGGCGCTCCATGATCTCGGCCCGGCCGCCGAACGCCGCAGCGGGGAGCCCGCCGCCGACGATCTTGCCGAGGATCGTCAGATCGGGCAGGACGCCGAAGCGTTCCTGGGCGCCGCCGCGCGCGACGCGGAACCCCGTGATCACCTCGTCGAAGACGAGGAGCGCGCCGGAGGCGTCGCAGAGCGCGCGCAACGCCTCGAGGAATCCCGGCGCCGGCGGGACGACGCCCATGTTCCCGGCGACCGGCTCGACGACGATCGCCGCGAGCCCCTCGCCGTAGCGCTCGACGGCCGCCGCGGCCGCGCCCACATCGTTGAAGGCGGTCACGATCGTGTCGGCCGTCACGCCCGTCGGTACGCCCGGGCTGGAGGGGATCCCCAGCGTCGCGAGTCCCGAGCCGGCGTCCGCGAGCAGGGCGTCGACATGGCCGTGGTAGCAGCCCGCGAACTTGAGGATCCGGTCGCGATGCGTGAAGGCGCGGGCGAGCCTGATCATGCTCATTGCCGCCTCCGTGCCGGAGGAGACGAGGCGCACCCGCTCGATGGACGGAACGGCGTCGACGATCTCGGCCGCGAGCTCCACCTCTGCCTCGGTCGGGGCGCCGAAGGTGGTTCCGCGTCTCGCGGCGGCGCCGATCGCCGCGAGCGTCTCGGGGTCGGCGTGGCCGAAGACGAGCGGGCCCCATGACATCACCCAGTCGACGTAGCGCCTGCCGGCGACGTCCTCGATCAGGGCGCCCTTGCCCCCGCGCATGAAGATCGGCTCGTCGAGCCCGACCGCGCGCATTGCCCGCACCGGCGAGTTGACGCCGCCTGGGATGAGCTTCGTCGCTCTGCTCCAGAGGGCCGACCTCGTCGTCAGAGCCAACGCGCGAGATCCTTCGTCCAGTACGAGAAGACGATGTCCGCGCCCGCGCGCTTGATCGCCGTCAGCGACTCGAGCGCTGCCTGCCGCTCGTCGAGATAGCCCTTGGCCGCCGCTGCCTTGACCATCGCGTACTCGCCCGAGACGTGGTAGGCCGCGACCGGGCAGTCGAAGCGCTCCCGCACCGTCCGGATTACGTCGAGGTAGGGCAATGCGGGCTTGACCATGAGGACATCGGCTCCTTCCCCGAGATCGAGCGCGCACTCGCGCAGCGCCTCGCGGACGTTCGCTGGATCCATCTGGTAGCCGCGACGATCGCCTTGCTGCGGGACCGACTCCGCGACCTCGCGGAAAGGGCCGTAGAACGCCGAGGCGTATTTCGCCGCGTAGGAGACGATCGGCGTCTCGGGCAGCGCCTCGCGGATCGCGCCGACGCGGCCGTCCATCATGTCGCTCGGCGCGACTGCGTCCGCTCCCGCCTCGACGTGGCTGACGGCGGTGCGCGTCAGCAGCTCGAGTGTCTCGTCGTTCTGGACTTCACCGTCGCGCAGAACACCGCAGTGGCCGTGCGCCGTGTACTCGCAGAGGCAGACGTCCGTGACGAGGACGAGCTCCGGCTGCTCGGCGCGCAACGCGCGGAGCGCCCGCTGGACGATTCCGTCGTCGGCCCAGGCGCCCGAGCCCTCGTCGTCCTTCTCCTCCGGGATCCCGAAGAAGAGGACGGTCTTGACCCCGAGCGAGACGAGCTCGCCGGCCTCTGCGACGACATCCTCGATCGAGTGCCGCGCCATGCCCGGAAGCTCGTCGTTCGCGACACTCGTCGGCCCGACGAAGAGCGGCAGCACGAAGTCGTCGAGGTCGAGCCGCGTCTCGCGAGCGAGCGAGCGCAGCGCATCGGTGCGCCGCAGCCGGCGCAGGCGCGTGGCGGGGAAGGCGCTCATCGAGAAACAGGGTACGTCAGGGTCGCCGCCTCCAGACATTGTGTTGGAACAACACAAGCTCTTCGATTCGCCTGATTCCGAGCCGAGAATCGAAGCTTGTGTTGTTTCAACACAAGCTCAGGCCGGCAGTTTGACGACCGCGAGCCGGGCCAGGGCGCCGTAGGCGAGCGTCAGCCCGACGAGCCACGCCGCTTCGCGCAGGAGGGCCGTCCAGGGATCGAGCTCGAAGAGCGCCGCGGTGAAGAACCGAAGTCCGTGCGCGAACGGGAAGGCAGTGCTGATCGCGGCCGCCGCAGGAGCGACCTCGCGCGGGACGAGGCCGAGGAAGACGATCGGCAGCACCGCGAGGACTGCGACGAGCGAGGCCGTCCGTCCCTCGCGAGCGAGCGCACCGAGCAGGGAGCCGAGCGCACCGAGCGCTGCTCCGGCGAGCGCAAGCCCGACCGCGAGCAGCGGCAACCGCGACCACGGCTGGCCTCCTTCGACGTCGCCGAGCTCGATGATCGCGCCGAACGCGATCGCGATCGCCACGCCGACGGCGACGGCGGCAACCGCGGCGAGAGCGACCTTTGCCGCCACGAGCTCGCCGGGGCCGACGAGACCGCGGCGAAGGCGGCCGAGCACGCCCTCGTCCCGCTCGCCCGCGAGAGCGGCGGCTGCGAGGAGGAGCGCGAGGAAGGAGATCGTCAGCGCGAGTGCGTACGACTGCACCTGGGCGGACAGTGCCCACGTCCGCCCCGCGTCGCGTGACTCGACGAGCTCGATCGGGCTCGCCGTGGCCCTGAGCGCGTCGTCGGTCTCGCCCAGAGCAAGCTCTGCCGTCCGCACGAACTCGCGAATCCGGTCGAGCCTCGGGCCGGGAGGTAGCTCGTCGAGCAGATTCCGAGCGCCCGCCAGCCCGAGCACGTCGAGCCTCTGACCGAGGAACTCGCCCTCCCCACCCTCGAGCAGCAGCTCGATGTAGCGCAGGTTCGCCTCCACGTAGGCGTCGGAAAGCTCCCGGTTGAGCTGGTAGACGAGCGCCTGGACCTGCTGGCTGATCCGGATCGAGAGCCCGCCACGGGTCGTCTCGAGCTCGAGTTGGGGGCTCCTCGCCATGCCGCGCAGGTCGGCGACGAACCCGCGCGGGACGACGAGCAGCGCCACGATCCGGCCGGACGCGAGCTGGCGCTCGGCCTCGTCGCGATCCAGCCGCACGAGTGTGACCTCGTTCGCAACGCGGTCGATCGTCCTACCGACATGGAACGTGCGATCGCCGATCTCGATCGAGACCGGCAGCCGGTCCTCGTCCACGAGCGCCACCCGCGGCTTCGCGTTCGCGTAGCTCGCGACGAGGCCGACGAGCGCGGCAACGACGAGTGGGTAGGCGAGCAGGACGACGAGAGCGAGCGGCGAGCGCCAGAGCACCCGTAGGTCCTTGCGGAGAATCCGCCCAACGCGAGTCACTCGAAGCTCAACCATCCGTCCTCGACCAGCCCGACACGATCGGCGCGGTCGACCTCCTCGAGGTTCTGCGTCACGAAGCAGACGGCGCCTCCGCCGACGACGACCCCGGCGAGCAGGTTCCACAGCTCCTCTCGCCGCTCGGCATCGAGCGAGGCCGTCGGCTCGTCGAGCAGGAGGACGGGCGGAGAGCCGAGGAGGGCGAGAGCGAGATTGAGCCGCTGGCGCTGGCCGACCGAGAGCTCGGCCGCCGGACGGTCGGGCAGGTCCGATGCGGCGGCCGGTGCGGCGGCGAGGGCGGCGAAGAGCTCGAGGTTCTCGCGTGGCGTCAGCTTCCCGTAGAGCGCCGGTCGCTGCGGCGCCCAGCCGATCGCGACCGGGCGCTCGACGGAGCCCGTCGACGGATCGAGCGCGCCGGCGAGGATCGAGAGCAGCGTCGTCTTGCCGGCGCCGTTCGGCCCGACGAGCGCCACCGTCTCACCCGCCCGCAGATCGAGGTCGCACGGCTCGAGGGCGGTCCGGCCGCCGAAACGCCGCGAGATCCCGCATGCCGAGAGCAGCTGCAACTCGGCCATGGACGGATCGTAGCCCCTGCCGGTGGAAGGTTTCGGCAGGCTCGGCTATGGTGCCCCATGGCCTCGGCCCGACAACGGGACGCGGCGCGCCTGCGTACACGCCGCCGCCGCCCCCGCAGCTACACGGAACGACACGCAGGACGCATCGTCGTGACCGCACTCGTCTCGGCGGTTCTCCTGCTGACCCTGCTCCTGACGGCGTTCGGCTCGGGCTCGATCCAGCTCGCCTCCGGCCCTATCGCCTCCGACATCCTCGCGGGCGGGCGCCCAGAGCCGCAGGTCGTCGCCTCGGCCGACTCGCTCGGGCTCCAACTTCCGGTCGCCCAGAGCGCGGTCACCGCCATCGGCTATCACCGTGCCGGTGGCTCAGCGCTCTCGCTCGACCCGATTGGCCATCAGGGCAACGCGGGCCTGCTCTCTCGGCTCTGGCAACGTGTCGCCGGCCCGCGCGCCGGACGGCTCGTGTGGTACCAGCTCAGCGGCAGTCGCGGCCCGGGCACCTCCGCCGTCGACATCGGCGCCGCTCCCGGAACCGACGTCTACGCGCCGGTCGACGGCACGGTCGTCGGGATCAGCGACTACGTGATCTCGAACCGCGTCCAGGGCGCGAGGATCGACATCCGCCCGCAGTCCGCGCCGTCGGTCGTCGTCTCGTTGATCCACCTGCGTCCGGATCCGTCGCTCACGGTCGGCTCGGCCGTCGCCGCCTCACGCTCGAAGATCGGCGTCGTGCTCGAGCTCTCGAAGGTGGAGAGTCAGGCCCTGGCGCGGTACACCCAGGACGCCGGCAACAACGTGTCGCTCGAGGTTCGCCCCGCCTCGACGTTGTCGCTCCGCTGACCTCGCGCCCCTGGCCGACTCGGCAACGCTCCGGGAACGCGAGATGAGGATCCTCTTCGTAGGCGACGTCGTCGGTGCACCGGGGCGGCGCGCGGTCGAGGAGCGGCTGCGGGATCTGCTCGAGGAGCTCGGAGCCTCGTTCTGCATCGTCAACGGCGAGAACGTCGCCGACGGCGTCGGGATCACGCCGAAGCTCGCCGAGCGGCTGCTCGCCGCCGGCGCGGACGTGATCACACTCGGCAACCACACCTGGCGCCGGCGCGAGATCAACCCGTACCTGAGCGGCTCCGAGCGCGTGATCCGTCCTGCGAACTTCGCCGCCGCCGCGCCGGGCCGCGGCCTCGCCGTCGCGAACGCGACCGACGGGACGCCGGTGGCTGTGCTCAACGTGATGGGCTCGCTCTTCCTCAACGTCGCCCACGATCTCTTCGAGACGATCGACCCGCTGGTCGACGAGGCGAAACGCGCTGCGGAGATCGTGATCGTGGACGTGCATGCCGAGGCGACGAGCGAGAAGATCGCGCTCGCCCACTGGCTCGACGGGCGGGTCACCGCGGTGCTCGGCACGCACACTCACGTGCAAACCGCGGACGCGCGGATCCAGCGCGGGGGCACCGCCGCGATGACCGACGTCGGGATGACGGGGCCGCACGACTCCGTGATCGGCGTCAAGGCGGAACTCGCGATCCACCGGATGCGCACCGGGATGCCCGTTCGCTTCGAGGTCGCGGACGGCGACGTCCGGCTCGAGGGAGCGCTCGTCGAATGCGATGCGTCCGGACGCGCTACGGCGATCGAGCCGGTGCGGGTCCGGATCGGCTGAGCACGACGAACACGGCCACGAGCGCGAGGTCGCGGGCGAGCACCAAGGCGGAGGAGAGCCCGTCGAACGCGAGCGCCAGGTCCCAGTAGCGCGCCGGGAACCAGAGTTGCGTCAAGACGAGCGCGACCGTGAGCAGCCCGGCGGCGCGCAGGCCGCGACGCCCGGCCACGAGCGGCACGAGCGGCGCCAACCAGATCAGGAACTGCGGCGAGAGGACCTTGCCGAGCGCGACGAAGGCGACGAGCGCGGCGGCGCTCCAGCGAACGAGCTCCGCGCCGGTGTGCGGGCGCCGGAGCCAGATCCAGGCGAGCGTGCCGAGCTGCGCCGCGGTGAGCAGAGTAGCGATGACGACCGATCCGGCGCCGACGAGGTTCTGCGAGCCGTGGCTCGAGCGCATCTCGAGCTGCAGCCCGAAAAGGTGGTGGCCGGTGAGCAGGAAGGCCGCGCCGAGGCTCTCGATCTGGAGCGGCCGGGCGAGCTGGCGGCCGAGGCTGTACCCGACTCCATCGGGGCCGAGGGCGACGAAGGGCAAGAACGCGAGGGCGACCACGCCGACGAGGACGACGAGGCAGACGAGCGCCTCCCGCCGACCGCGCCGGTGCCAGACGAGCGAGAGGGCGAGCGGCACGAGCACCACCGGAAAGAGCTTGGCGGCAACGGCGACTCCGAGCACTCCGAAGCCGAGTCGGTGCCGTTCGTGAAGGAGCGCGGCGAGCGCGGCGAGCACGAGCGCGATCGGCCAGAGGTCGAAGCGGGTGAGGACGACCGAGCCGAGCAGGAGTGGAAAGAGCGCGATCGCGGCCAGTGCGGCGACGACCCGTCCACGCGAGGCTTCGAGCGCAGCGAGTACGAGTCCCGCAGCGAGGAGCGCGAGCACCCCGCAGGCTGCCATCGTCCACTCGAAGGCCCGTCGGAACTCGGCCTGGTCGCCGCGCTGGCTCACCAGCGCCGGCAGCGCGAAGACCGGGAGCGCCGCCGGCGGATACTCGAGCCGGAAGTCGCGATACGGAAGCTTGCCGCTCTCGATCGCGTTGCCGTAGGTCTCGTAGACCGGGATGTCGACGATCTCCTCGTCGTCGTACCAGCCGCCGTGCAGCGCGCCGAACGCGCCCAGGAAGAGCAGGGCGGCCGCGACCGCGACGAGGCCAGTGAACCGGCTCGACGCGACCACGGTTGTAGGCCTGCTCGGTTCTCGCCGGCCAATCACGACCCTATTCACGGCGGGAAGCACTCAGGACGGCGAAGGCCACGAAGGGGAAGAACCAGGGAATGTAGAGGTAGAACCAGTGCGTCAGGACGAGCTCGAAGCCGATCAGCACCGCCGCCGTGAGCGCCGCGAGCTGGAGCGGCGAGCGCCGGCGGGGAACGAAGGCGAGCGCGAGGGCGCCCGCGACGAGCAGCACCTCGAGCGCCTGCTGGATCAGGTGGAGATTCGGGATCCCGGCGGCGTGGTACTGCCCCCAGCCCCAGAGGGAGAACGGCGACTCCCGATCGAGCTGGAAGCCGAAGGTGCGCTCGCCGAAGACGCGCGCCGCCTGGAGCGGATCGGGCTCGAGCAGGAGGATGCTGAACGCGACGATCGTGGCGGCCGCGAAGCCCGCGGCCCACTTCCAGGCGCCTCGGCGGAGGCGCAGCGGCCAGCCGATCGCGTCGGGATAGGCGAGCCAGAGCGGAGCGAGCAGGAGCGCTGCGAACTTCGTCCAGCCCGCGAGCGCGACCCCAGCCCCGCGCGCCCACGCCGAGGAAGCGAGCCAGAAGCCGAGGATCAAGAACGCCGGCATGATCGCGTCGTTCGTGTTCGAGTTGGAGACGTAGAGGGTGAAGGGGTACGCGGCCCAGGCGAACGCGAGCGTCGCTCCGAGGCGGCTGCCGCCGAACCGGCGCCCAACGAGCGCGAGCCCGACGAGGCAGAGCCCGTCGAAGAGCAGCGAGGTCGCGTGCGCCGCCCAGAGCTCGTCCCACTTGCCCGTCCAGCCGAAGACGAGATACCCGGGCACGTAGGCGAGATAGGAGACCGGCCCATAGGTGTCGCCGCGCGCGTTCGAGGCCTCGCAGCGCCCGTTCGTCTGGATCCGCTCGCGCACCTCGCCGCTCGCGTCGGCCGGCCCGCATTCCTTCAGCTCGCCCTGCTCGGGCATGTGCCCGTAGGGGACCTGGCCGTTCGCGATCCGCTGACCGCCGATCACCCCTGCGAAACCGACGTCGATCGTGCTCCGCGGCGCCTCGATGTTGAGGCCGACCCGGAACCCGGCGAGGAAGACGGCGGCGGCCGCGAGCACCCACACCGGCCAGACCGGCCGCGAGGCGCGAGGCGGCCGGTCGGCCCGCGCGATCCAGAGACAGCGCCCCAGCAGGTAGACGAGCGGCGGGTAGGCGAGCGGCACGCTCCAGAAGATCTCGCCCTCGTTGAAGAGCCGCAGGGAGACAGTGAACGAGAGCAGCACGAGCAGGTCGAGATTGCGGATCGAGCGCAGCCGCCGCAGGTCGGCGAGCCCGAGCAGGAAGGCACCGCAGAAGACGAGCCAAACCCAGGCCGTATTGATCGTCTTGCCTCCGAATGCTCCCGCTCCGCCCCGAGCCATCGTCCACGCCACCTGCGGACCCGTCCACGCTTCCCGCACCGATCCGGTTCGGTCGTCGACCGTGCCGAGCGCGATCTGGCCCGCCTCGCCCGACCAGACCTTGAGCTCCCATTCCCCGGTCGCCGGGTCGTAGTCGGCGTCCGTGGTCGGCTTCGGCGGGTAGCGCTCGAGCCAGTCGGCCACCTTGCCCTCGCGGAGGAAGCGGTTGAGGGCCTGCTGCTCGGTCAGGCGCGCAGCTCCGTTCTCGGGCGCGAAGGTCGTCTCGACGAGCCGTCCCTGCTCGTCGTAGACGGGCGTGGTAGACGCCGAGGCGTGGGCGGGCGCGGCCAGCAGCAGCACCGCGACGAGTGCGGCGATCAGCGTTCTCTGAACGACCAGACCTTGTTCCCGACGAAGTTGAGCGGCGTCACGAGCACGATCGCGACAGCCTGCGCCAGCACCTCGCCGAGCCCGAGCTGGACGAGCACGTGCAGGATCAGCAGGTTGGCCGCGAGCGCACAGGTCGAGACGACGAGGAAGCGCAGGCCCTGGTAGGCGACGTGACCGCGCTGGCCCCTGAACGTCCAGAGCCGGTTCCAGGTGTAGTTGTTCGTCACCGCGACGAGGAACGAGCAGGTCGCAGCGGCCAGATAGTGGAGGCCGAGCGCGTGGACGAGCAGCGTGAAAACGGCGAGGTTGACGGCGTAGCCGCTCGCGCCGACGACGCAGAACCTCGCGAGCTGGAACCAGTTGTGCCGGCGGCCCAGCGCTCCCCGCGTGCGGGCGAGCGCGCCCGGAGGACGGACGTCTATAGAGCGCTCCATAGGACGCGGGCGAGCCTAGCAGCCCCTTTCAGCGGGACGATTCCCCATCGAAAGCGATATCCCATTCCTCTTCCTCGGCGAACCCTCCCCGGCCGACGAGCGGCACGAAACGGCAGGCGACGGAGCGCTCCGTCCGGAGCTCGGCGCCGATGCGCCGGACGATCGCGAGCCGCTGGCCGCGACGACCTCCGACCGGGACGACGAGGCGGCCGCCGGGGGCGAGCTGCTCGACGAGCGCGGGAGGCGGCTCCGGTGCTGCCGCGGCGAC
Source organism: Candidatus Gaiellasilicea maunaloa (assembly GCA_024330215.1). Taxonomy (GTDB): domain Bacteria; phylum Actinomycetota; class Thermoleophilia; order Gaiellales; family Gaiellaceae; genus Gaiellasilicea; species Gaiellasilicea maunaloa. Next base: position 32,716 of record JANDLU010000018.1, on the reverse strand, counting down.
GGCGATCGCATCGAATGGGCCGCGATCTCGCGCTCCGAGCGTGCCGTCGCCGATCCGCACTTCGACGCCGTCGTACCCGGCTTCGGCGAGCGCGGCCTGCGCGCTCGCCGCGAGCTCGGGGATCCGCTCGATGGTCACGATCTCGGCGGCGAGCTCGGCGAGGACGGCGGCCTGATAGCCCGAGCCGGTGCCCACGTCGAGCACGCGCTCGCCGCCCTCGAGCCCGAGCAGCGCACAGATCGCGGCGACCATGAGCGGCTGCGAGATCGTGGCGCCGTGGCCGATCGCGAGCGCTGCGTCGTCGTAGGCGCGCTTGCGTAGCCCTGTCGGAACAAACCGCTCGCGCGGCACCCGGCCGATCGCAGCGAGCACGCGCTCGTCGCGGACGCCGCGGCTCCGGAGAGTCTCGACGAGCTCGGCCCTCGTCATCGTCGGACGTACGACGGCAGCGGGACGCCGAAGTGCTCGAGGGCGAGCGGCATCACATCCGTGATCGAACGCGGCTCGGCGTCCTCCCGAAGGTCGAGGCCGACGGTCAGCATCGGCACCTCGGAGTCGCCCATGACGAGCGAGCCGTGCGAGCCGCCGCCCGAGTGGTGGCGGCCGGCGAGGTCGGCGAACTCCCAGCCCGGCGCGGCGGAGACGAGCAGCTCGCCCGCGTTTGGATTCGCGAGCGCCGCCCAGGCCCGTTCGAGCCCATTCGGGTGGTCGAGGATGCTCGCGTCGCCGCTCGTCGCATATCGGTCGCCCTCTCGAGCGAATCGAAGCTCCTCGCCCTCCCGCCGCGCGATCGCCTCGCCGTCCTCGCGGTAGAGCACGACGTCGACCGATGCGTGGCCATCGAGGCGTTCCGCCAGCGGCCGCAGCTCGCACATCGAATGGAGGGGGGCGTAGATCATCCCGGCGCGGTTCGACGCGGTCACGAGCAGCTCGGGATAGACGTCCGCGAGCCGGGCGACCTCGCTCACGGAGGTCTGTCCGTGATCCGCGCAGAGCACGACTGCGTAGCGCTCGAGGAACTCCTCCTCGCCGCCCGCTGCAGCGATCAGAGACGCGACCGCCTCGTCGCAGCGGCCGAGCGTCTCGTGCGCCGCGTCCGGCCCCTGCACGTGGGAGGCGTAGTCGTAGTCGGAGAGGTAGTAGACGAGGAGGTCGAAGCCGTCCCGCGTCACGAGCCAGCGGGCGACCGCACCGGCGTAGGCGTCGATCGTCCCGGCCGGCCGGTTGCGCACCGAGAGCGGCGCCCCGGTCGCGTCGGACTCGAAGAGGTTGTAGAAGAAGAAGCGCTTCGGCCCGTAGGCCGGCCGCGTCAGGATCGGCAGCGTCGGCAGGTGCGGCGTCCGTCCGCGGTAGCAGGTGATGTTGACCGCGGCGGCGGTGAGCCCGGCGTCCTCGAGTGCCTCGTACACCGTTACCGCACGCTTGCCGAGGTGACTCGCGTTCAGCTCGTAAACCGTGTCCTGGAGCGAGCGCCGCGTCCCGGCAGCACGCACCGCGCCGAACGAGGAGCCGTACTCGACGAGCCGCTCCTCACCGCGGTGATACCAGACGAGGTGCGGGATCTCGTGGACGTCCGGGTGGGCGCCGGTCGCCAGCGCCGAGAGGCAGACCGGCGTCAGCGAGGGGAAGGTCGAGATCGCCCGCCGATAGGTGCCGTGCGAGGCGAGCAGGGCGAGCGCGGGCGCCGAGCCGTCACCGACGACCTGCTCGAACATCGACGGCGTCAGCCCGTCGATCACGATCAGGATCAGCTTGGTGGCTCGTCCGGTCGGCCGGGCCACCTTAGTCTCTTGCAAGCGAGCGAAGGCCGGCGTACCGATCGGCCTGGGTCCGGCGAAGCCTGGCGGCGAGCGCCGGCAGCGCGACCGCCTCGAGATAGCCGACGACGGGGACGAAGGCCAACGCGGCGAGCACGATCGCGGCCCCGGCGACGATCAGCGCGAGTCCCGCGCGGGTGCCGCCCCGCCGAAGCGCACCGGCAACGACGACGACGGCCGCAGCTCCCCCTGCGAGCCCGGCGAGCGCACCCGCGACGATCTCCGCGGTGTCGTCGATCGCGAGCCCCGCAAGCGCTCCCGCGACTCCGGCGAGCAGGACGGCGGCAAGCCGGCCGAGCGCCGTCGCCGAGAGCAACCCCGCGAAGAGCGCACCGAGCGCGACCCCGACGCCGAGCGCGATCCCGATCGAGTACCAGTCTCCCATCGTGCTCAGTTTAGATGGGCGGCGGATCGCGTTCCTGCCCCGTGGCTGAGAGTGCGCGGCCGGGAGCCGGCCGGCCGGGGCGCGAGAGTTTCGGTCGAGCGTTTGCTGGACATACAACACCTGACCCCGCTGTGCGTCGCATCGCCAGGAGGAGAGAGAATTGACCGAGGACGTTCGCCCCCTGCTCGTGTTCTTCTGGTCCGAACGTTCGGGCCCCGCTCGCAGAATGGAGAGCCTGCTCGCCCATCTCGCGCGGAAGGAACGCTCCCGCCTGCGGATCCGCCGCGTGGACATCGACGCGAGCCCGGAGCTCGCAGAGCGCTTCAAGGTCGAGATCGTACCCACACTGGTCCTCGTCAAGGACAAGCACGCCGTCGCGCGGATCGAAGGCCGGACGAGCGCACCGCGAATCGAGACGATGCTCGAACCGCATCTCGACGACCAGGCCCAGCCGACGGAGCTCGCGCTCGCGTAGGCTCGACGTGGACCGCGGACGGCAAACCGTCCTCGGCAGGTCGACGTACTGAATCACCGAGGTACGTCACACGTAACGGAAGGGGGATCACGGATGCGGAAGCTGTTGTTTGCAGCAGTGGTCGGGGCTTCGCTCTTGGCAGCGCTCGTAGGCGGCTCGTTCGCGCTCGCCAAGAACGACAAAGGCGGGGGCGTCCGCGCGAAGCTGATCGGCTACAACGAGGTGCCGTCCGTCTCGACGGCGGCGAAGGGCAAGTTTCGAGCGACGATCGATCATCAAGACACGATCGAGTACGAGCTCAGCTACGCGGGCATCGAGGGTGGCACGGCGGTTGCCGGCCACATCCACCTCGGCCAGCGTCACACGAACGGGGGCGTCTCCGCGTTTCTCTGCGGCGGCGGCGACAAGCCGGCCTGCCCCTCACCGGGCGGCACGGTGAAGGGGACGATCGATGCGGCCGATGTGATCGGACCGGCCGGGCAGGGCATCGCGGCCGGACAGATCGACGAGCTCATCCGGGCGATCCGCGCGGGCGCGACGTACGCGAATGTGCACTCGACGGTCTACCCGGGCGGAGAGATCCGCGGCCAGGTGAAGGGCGGCAAGGGGAAGGGCGGCGGCGGCGATCACGACGACGATCGCAACGACGACCACGACGACGACGATTAGCGGGTGACGGCGGGCCCGGCCTCAGGCGCCGGGCCCGCCCACCTCGATCCGTCGGATCACCTCGAGCGTGAACGCCGCCGCTCGCGCCCCGTCGACGACACGGTGGTCGAACGTGACCGAGACGTTGCCGACCTGGCGGACGACGACCGCCCCGTCGCGGACGACGGGGCGCGGGCCGATCCGGTGGAGCCCGAGAATCCCGACCTCGGGGTGGTTCACGAGCGGCGTCACGAGCAGGCCGCCGAGCTTGCCGGCGCTCGTGATCGTGAACGTGCCGCCGCGCAGCTCCTCCGGCTCGAGTCTGCCGGCGCGGGCCGCTTCTGCGAGCCGCGCGACGTCCGCCGAGAGCTCGTCGAGCGAGGCGGTGTCGCAGCCGCGCACCACCGGCACGACGAGCCCCTCGTCGGTCTGGACGGCGATGCCGAGGTCGTAGCGCTCGAGGTAGACGAGCTCGTCGTCCTCCAGCCGGGCGTTGAGCTCGGGAAACTCCTTCAGCGCGGCGGCGGTCGCCCGCAGCGCGAGCGGCACGAGCTGCTCGACCTCGACGTTCGTGAAGTCGCATTCCTCGACGAACGTGACCGCCGCGACCTCGCGGTGGGCGCGGGCGAGGTGCTCGACGATCCGGCGGCGCACCCCGCGCACGGGCTCGCGACGTTCGAAGAGCTTGTGTTGTTCCAACACAAGCTCTCTCTTTCCGGCACCGCGCACGTCGGCCTCGACGATGCGGCCGTTCGGCCCGGACCCGCTCAGGGAGCCGAGATCGACGCCGAGCTCCTCTGCCAACCGGCGCACGAGCGGCGTCGCCTGGACGCGAGCCGAAGAGGGCTTGTGTTGTTTCAACACAAGCCCTTCGGGCGCGGGCGCTCGCTCGACGTCGGCTGGGACTGGGACGTCGTCGCCGATCACGACGAGCACCGTGCCGACCGGGACGACGTCGCCCTCGGCCACGAGAATGCGCGCGACCACGCCAGCAGCCGGCGACGGGATCTCGACCGTCGTCTTGTCGGTCTGGATCTCGACGAGCGGGTCGTCCTCGGCGAGCTCCTGCCCTTCGACCACGAGCCAGCGTGCGATCTCGCCCTCCGTGAGCCCCTCGCCGAGGTCGGGAAGCTTGAACTCGTACGCCACGGCTGCGCAGGATACTGAGACGCTTGTCCGTCACCGCCCGGCACCTCGTCGGTAGGGAAGAGGAGCTCGGAGCGATCGTCCGGCTTCTCGACGCTCCCGAGCAGCTTCCCGGCGTCGCCGTGCTCCCGGGCGAGGCGGGGATCGGGAAGACGACGCTCTGGCTCGCCGGGCTAGACACTGCGCGCGAGCGCGGCTATCGGATCCTCTCCAGCCGGCCGTCGGAGGCGGAGACGCGGTTCTCGTTTGCCGGGCTGACCGACCTGCTCGGCGGCGTGGTCGAGTACGTGGTTCCGGAGCTGCCGCCGATCCAGCGGCGCGCGCTCGAGGTCGCGCTGCTGCTCGGCGAGTCCGAGGGCCGGGCGGACGAGCGCGCGGTCGCCGCGTCGTTCCTCGGCGTACTGCGACTCCTCGCCGCCGACAGTCCGCTGTGCGTTGCGGTGGACGACGTGCAGTGGCTCGACGCTGCGTCGCTCGCAACGCTTCGTTTCGCGCTTCCCCGGCTGGACGATCGCGAGCCGGTCGCCGCCCTGCTCGCTGTTCACGGCGAGCCACCGTCATGGCTTCGCCGCGCCGTGCCGTCTGATCGACTTCAGACGATCGCAGTCGCCGGCCTGAGCGTCGGTGCCACCCACGAGCTGCTGCGCACGCGGCTCGAAGCGACCTTCCCCCGACCGACGCTGATCAAGATCTGGGAGACCTCGGGCGGCAACCCCTTCTTCGCGCTCGAGCTTGCAAGCCCACTCCAGCGCAAAAGGCGGGGCGCTCGCTCCCGGCGAGGCGCTGCCTACCACGCCGGACCTCGATGGGCTGGTGCGCGCGCGCCTCGACAACCTCGGTGCGGCTGCGCTCGAGGTCGCGCGCGCTGTCGCGGCGCTCGCCGATCCGACCGTGGCTCTCGTGGAATCCGCCGTCGGTCGCCGTGTCGATGCCGGTCTGGCCGAGACCCTCGCTGCGCGGATCCTCGAGCTGGACGGAGAGCGCCTGCGCTTCACCCATCCGCTGCTCGGCTCGGCAGTCGCCACGCGTCAGACGCCTCGACGCCGACGGTTGCTGCACGCGCTGCTCGCGACCATCGTCCCGACCGCCGAGGAGCGAGCCCGCCAACTCGCTCTCGCTACGGCCATGCCGGATCCCGAGATCGCCGCCGTCGTCGAGGAGGCGTCAGAGAACGTGCACGCACGAGGAGCGGCCGCTGCCGCCGCCGAGCTGGCCGAGCTGGCCGTCCGGCTCACACCTCCCGCGGATGTCGAAGACCTGCGCAGGCGCGTCCTCGACTGCGCCGATAGGCACCGCGAGGAAGGCGACGGCCGCCTCGCGATCGCCCAGCTCGAGCAGGCGTGCACGACGGCGCCGCAGGGAGCTGCGCGGGCCGCGGTTCTGAGCCGCCTGGCCCGCACGGTGTCTGTGGTCGTCGGCCCGCGCGAAGCAGTCGCCCTCTATCACGAGGCGCTCGCCGAGGCCGGAGGCGACGACGCGCTCGTGGCGGAGATCCAGCTCAGCCTCGCCGACGCCGTCTCGGAAACGGAAGACCGTAGTCGCGGCCTCGTCCACGCCGAGCTGGCCGTCCAGGCTGCATCACGAGTCGACGTCGCCGCGCTCCGGAGCAACGCCCTGGCGGCGTTCGGCCTGCTCCACTTCAGCAACGGGCGAGGCATTCCGCACGAGCGGATGGCCGAGGCGCTCGCTCTCGAGAGGTCGCTGCCGCAGTGGCCGCTGACCGGCGCCGCGACATGGAGCTTCGCCTTCCAGCTCGTCTGGTCGGGTGAGCTGGAGCGCGCCCGGATCCTCCTCGAAGAATCGCGTGAGGCCCTGAACGCTCGAGATGATCCTGAGCAGGCACAAGCGCTGTGGTTGCTGAGCATCCTCGAGTGGCGCGCGGGAAACTGGGAGCTGGCGGCCCGCCACGCAGCCGACTCGCTCACGCTCCGCGAGCACTTTGGTCGCGGCGGCTTGCAGCCCGTCATGGAGTTGCCCGCAGCGATGATCGCAGCGCACCAGGGCCGGATCGGGGATGCTCGAGATCGGTCGGAGCGTGCGCTCGCCCTCGCGGAGGCGGACGGCGTTCGCATTGCCCAGTCGGGTCATCGCTGCGTGCTCGGCTGCATCGAGCTCTCGTTGGGAGACGCAGCCGCAGCGCTCGAGTACCTCGAGCGCGCCTGGGAGATCCGCGACGACGTCCAACTGCTCGAGCCCGGCCACCGCCTGGAGCTCGCGGACACGCTCGAGGCGCTCATCGCCGTGGGCAGGCTCGACGACGCGGAGCAGAGGCTGCTCACGTGGGAGGAACGCTCGCGGAAACTCGACCGCTCCTGGGCGCTCGCGATCCTCGCGCGCTGCCGCGGCCTCCTGCTCGCTGCGCGGGGCGACCTCGAGGGCGCGTTCACGAGCTTCGAGCGCGCGCTCGCCGAGCACGCACGCACGACGGATCCGTTCCAGCACGCACGCACGCTGCTCGCCCTCGGCCGGACGCAGCGGCGGGCGAAGCGCCGCGGCGCTGCCCGCGCGACGCTCGAAGACGCGCTCGCGCGCTTCGAGACGCTCGGCGCCCCACTCTGGGCGGAGCAGGCCCGCGCCGAGCTGGCGCGGATCGGCGGCCGCGCGCCCTCGCGCGGCGAGCTGACCGAAGCCGAGCAGCGGATCGCCGCGCTCGTCGGCGAGGGCCGCACGAACCGCGAGGTCGCGGCCGCGCTCTTCGTCGCCGAGCGCACCGTCGAAGCCGCGCTGACGCGCGTCTACAGCAAGCTCGGCGTCCGCTCCCGCTCCGAGCTCGCGCACCTGCTCGCCGCAAAGACCTGAGGTTTCCACCTTTCGCCGATCGGCGCGCTGGCGGACGTTGTCCCGATCCATCGCAGGCGAAAGGAGAGTGCGCTAGTGAAGACGCGTTTCTACCTGTTGGTCCTGGTCGCGGCCGTCGGCGGCTCCGTGTACGCCGGCTCGGTGCTCGCGACACCCGCCTCGGGCGTGACCAGCACGGTCTTCGCCGTCGGGCGCTTCGACGAGATCGACGCGCGGGCGACGACCGGGCACTGGTCGGCCAAGATCAGGGCGAACGGCCCCTCGGACCTGCATGTCCTGGAGAACAGGATCGCACCCGGAGGGACGTTCGGCTGGCACTCGCATCCCGGGCCGAGCCTCCTGATCGTCAAGTCCGGCGCGTTGAGCGTCTACAGGGGCGACGATCCCCACTGCACGCCGCAGCTCGTCGAGGCGGGGTCGGGATTCGTCGACCAGGGCGGCGACGTCCACCTCGTCCGGAACGAAGGCACCGTCGAGACGGTCGTCTACGTGACCTCGCTCGTGCCGGCGGGCGCGGTCAGGCGGATCGATCAGCCGAGCCCCGGCAACTGCCCGTTCTGAGCGGAGAGACGGAGGGTGGGCGATCTGCTCACCCTCCGCCGGAGGTGTCAGCGTGCCGAGCTATCTCGTCGAGGCGTACCTGCCGCGATCACTGCCCGACGAGGCAGACGCCGCCGGGCGCCGCGCGCGGGCCGCAGCGGACGAGCTCTTCCGCGAGGGCACGCCGATCCGCTACGTCCGCACGACCTTCCTCCCGGACGACGAGACGTGCTTTCACCTGTTCGAGGCTGATTCCGCCGATGCCGTCGCCGTCGTCTGCCGCCGCGCCCGACTCGGGCACGCGCGCATCGTCCCGGCTATCGAGGCGTCCCGATCCAGGCGCTCGCCGGCACGATGAGCACGCGCAGGCCGCCGTCGACGCGCCAGAGCGAGACGGCCTGCTCGTCACCGCGAAGCTCCGGGGCGATCGCTGCCGGCACGTACCCGAGCTGCACGGTTTGCGCCTCGTTCCAGATTCCGACCGCGCTCGGATCATGCTCGTTGTCCGGCTCATGGACGAGCGCCAGCAGCCGACCGGGATCGAAGTCAGCGTCGTCGAGCGCTTCGATCCGGTAGGAGACACCGGCAACGGGCACGACCCGGATTCGCGGATCCTCCCAGCGCACAGGTTCCCCCGTCGCCGCGTCGCGGAGCCGAAAGCCGCGTTCGCCCCGCTCCAGCCAGAGCCGCAGGCGCCCGCTCAGAATGCGAGCAGGCGCCGGGCCGCGTCCACAACTCTCGCCGCCGACGGCATGTACGCGTCCTCGATCGACCAGTACGGGTACGGGACGTCGTAGCCGGTCACGCGAAGCACCGGCCCGCGCAGGTCGAGGATCGCCTTCTCGGCCAGGATCGCCGCGAGCTCGGCGGCGTAGCCGCACGTGCGCGCCGCCTCCTGCACGAGCACGACGCGACCGGTCTTCGACGCCGACGCGAGCAGCGCCTCCTCGTCGAGAGGCTTCAGCGAGCGGATATCGAGTACCTCGATATCCGCTTTAGATGCAAGCGCGTCTGCTGCCCGTTCTGCGACCGGCACCATGGCTCCATACGCCACGATCGTGAGATCGCCGCCCTCACGGGCGAGCCGCGCCTTCCCGAGCGGGACGACGTGCTCGCCGTCGGGCACCTCTCCGCGCTCCGTCCGGTAGACGAGCTTCGGCTCGAGGACGACCACCGGATCCGGGTCGCGAATCGCCGCAGCCAGCAACCCCTTCGCGTCGGCGGGCGTCGAGGGGATCGCGACCTTGACCCCGGGCGTGTGCACGTAGTAGGTCTCCGGCGAGTCGTCGTGGAGCTCGGGCGCGCGGACGCCACCGCCGTAGGGCATCCGGATCGTGAGTGGAAAGGTCATCGTGCCCCCGGTGCGCCACCGGTAGCGGCCGACATGCGTGATCAGCTGGTCGAGGCACGGGTAGGAGAAGGCGTCGTACTGCATCTCGCAGACCGGACGGAAGCCGGCCATGCAGAGCCCGACCGCCGAGCCCAAGATGCCCGCCTCTGCAAGCGGCGTGTCAACGCAACGATCGGCGCCGAAGCGGTCACGGAGGCCGGCGGTCGCACGGAAGACGCCGCCGGCGCGGCCGACGTCCTCCCCGAGCAACAGCACGTCGGCGTCGCGCTCCATCTCGACGTGGAGCGCGTCGTTCACGGCTTCGACGAGAAATCGCTCAGCCAAGGATTCGCCTCAACTCGGCGAGGTCGGTCTGAAACGAAGCGGGCGGGTCGACGAGGGCGTGCTCGAAGAGGAGGCCCAGGTCCGGCTTCGGCTCCGCCTCGGCCGCCGCGATCCCGGCGCGCATGACATCGGCCGCCTCGGCCTTGAGCTGCTGCTCGAGCTCGGCGTCGAGCAGGCCGTGTCGGCGAAGATAGCGCTCGTAACGGCCGAGGCACTCGTTTGCCCGCGCCTCCTCGACCCGCTCCGGATCGATGTAGGCGCTCGGATCGTCTGCCGTCGCGTGCGGCGCGGCTCGATAGGTGACCGCCTCGATGAAGGTCGGCCCTTCGCCGGCGCGTGCTCGCGCCACGGCAGCCCGCGTCGCCTCGTAGACGGCCAGTACGTCGCCTCCGTCCACCCGCGCGCTCGGGATCCCGTAGCCGATCGCCTTGTCCGCAAGCGTCTGCGCGCGCGTCTGGGCCGAGACGGGCGTCGAGATCGCCCAGCCGTTGTTCGAGCAGAACAGGATCGCCGGCGCGCGCATCACCGCCGCGAAGTTCGCGCCCTCGTGGAACGCGCCCTCGGAGGTGGCACCGTCGCCGAAATAGGCGATCGCACAGGCATCCTCGCCTCGCAGCCGCTTGCCCCACGCAAGCCCGGCTGCGTGCGGCACATGCGTCGCGATCGGGACGCAGATCGAGGCGACGTTGTAGTCGGCCGGATTCCACCAGCCGGCCGGATGGCCGCGCCACCAGGAGAGGATCGTCGCGGGTGGCATCCCCCGCAGGAGCCCGATCGCCGACTCGCGGTAGCTCGGGAAGATCCAGTCGTCGTCGGCGAGCGCGTGGAACGAGCCGGCCTGCATCGCCTCGTGGCCCCAGTAGATCGCATACGTCCCGATCCGGCCCTGCCGGTGATAGATGACCGAGCGCTCGTCGTACGTGCGAAGCAGGACGAGCGAGCGGTAGAGCTCGAGCAGGCCTTCGTCGTCGAGCCCGTCCACCTCACCGTCCGGGATGCTCGCGTCGTCCCCGATCACACGCCGGAGACCGCGCTCCGCAGGAATCGTGCTCGCCATTCCGGCCGAGTCTAGATCGTGGCCGGGCTCGCTGGGTGCCCCGGGGCTGCCGGCGGTCGGCCCCTCACGGCTCAAACGAGCACGTCGACCGCGGCGCGCTCCGCCTCGAGAACGACCTCGATCGCGTTTCCCAGATCCTCGCCGTCCACCTGCAGCGGCAGCGGCTCGCGACAGTGGATCTCGATCCGGTCGAGATCGTGGCCGTAGACGATGTCAGGGGCCGCTTCCTGGCCGCGTCCGCGCAGGGCGTAAGCAGCAAACCGGGGCCACGTGCGAGCCCTGACGTCCCGCGGCGCGACGACGTCGAGCCCGCCCTCGAAGCTCGCCTGCGGCGTCAGCCGGAGCGGGATCGGACCGGCGAAGGTGTACGGATCGCCGTTGCCGACCAGCGCGAACGCCGCCGTGCCGTGGCCGGCGATCTCGAGCAGCGGCTCGAAGCGGCCGCGGTGGCGGGCGAGCGTGGAGATCGCCGTCCACGCGAAGACGAGATCGCCCGGCCGGCGGCCGTGCTCGTCCCGTCCTCGCGCGTCCATCAGCCGGATCAGCTCCGCGTCGAGTCCGACGCCCGCGCTGAACGCGAAGCGGCGGCCGTTGGCGCGTCCGAGCGAGATCCGGCGCGTCCGGCCGCCTACGATGCGTCGAGCGGCCGCGAGCGGATCGCGCGGCAAGCCGAGCGCGCGCGGCAGCACGCTCGTGCCGCCGCCGGGCAGGAAGCCGACGACGGTACCTCCGCGGACGCCGTTCAGGACCTCGTTGAAGCCGCCGTCGCCGGAGAAGACGATCACCGCATCGGCGGCCGCCTCGAGCGCCAGCGCGGTCGCGTGGCCGGCGTACTCGGTGCGCAGCGTCTCGACCGGCTCGAGCACCCGCTCGACCGCCTCCACCAGCTCGTCCGTGACGCGGGTCGCGTACGGATTGACGATCAGCACGGTCCGATTAGGCGTTGTCACCGGCTCGCGTAGCCGCGGATCCCGTCGACGAGGATCGCAGTCAAGCGGTCGGCGAGGTCGTCCGTGTCACGACCGGGAACGAGCCATGTGTAGGCCCAGTTCGCCGCCGAGAGCGCGAGCAGCGCCGCAGCCGTCTCGTCGAGGTCGGAGCGGAGCTCGCCTCGGTCGCGTCCCTCGCGGAAGAGCGCACGCAGCCGCTCCTCGTACCGTCGCCGCTCGGCCAGGATCTCGTCCCGCCGCTCGCCCTCGAGGTAGCGCCACTCGCGGATGAAGACGGTAGCGACGTCGAGTTGCTCGACGACGACGCGCAGGTGGGAACGCAGGGCGAGCCTGATCTTCTCTCCGGCCAACAGCTCGTCCGGGATCGCGTCGAGCCCCGCGTGGAAGGCGACGGCGCCCTCGCGCATCGCCTCGTAGAGGAGCTCCTGCTTCGACACGGTCAGGGAGTAGAGCGATCCCTTCTGGACGCCCATCGCCTGCGCGAGCTCCCCCATCGAGGTGCCGTGGAAGCCCTTCTCGGCGAAGAGCCGGGCGGCCTGGCGGGTCAGCTCCCTGCCTCTGGGAGTGGGGCCTCGCGCGGTTGGCGGGCGTGTGGCGATACACTCATGCTAACGACCGGTAGGTAGGGAGGCCTGATGTCCGACGCGCGCACCGCCGAGTTCCTCGAGTTCGTCCAGGCCGGAGGGCAGGTCGAGACCGACGACTGGCTGCCCGAGGAGTACCGCAAGCGGCTGATCAAGTTCATCGAGATGCACGGCAACTCGGAGCTGATGGGCGTCCTCCCCGAGCGCGACTGGATCCTCCGCGCCCCGACGCTGCAGCGGAAGCTCGCGCTGACGGCGAAGATCCAGGACGAGGTCGGCCACTGCCAGCTGATCTACCGCGTGGTCGAGGATCTCGGCAAGCCGCGCGCCCAGTGCCTCGACGACCTGATCTCGGGCAAGTCGAAGTTCCACAACGTCTTCCACTATCCGACGAGGAGCTGGGGCGACGTCGGCGTGATCGCCTGGCTCGTCGACGCGGCCGCGATCATCAGCCAGAAGGCGCTTCTCAAGTGCTCGTACGCGCCGTATGCGCGCGTGATGAAGAAGGTCTGCTGGGAGGAGTCGTTCCACATCCTCCACGGCCGCGACACCGTGCTCGCGATGGTCACGGGCACACCGGAGCAGTTCGAGCTCGTGCAGGAGGCGGTGACACGCTGGTGGGAGCCGCTGATGCACTTCCACGGCACGCCGATTCCCGCCGACGAGGATCCGATGCTGCACTGGCGGATCAAGAGCCAGGGGAACGAGGAGGCGCGCCAGCAGTTCCTGGACGGCTACGTGCCGCAGATCCTCGAGCTCGGCCTCGAGCTCCCCGACCCGAACCTGCGCAAGAACGAGGGGGGTCTCTGGGAGTACACCGAGCCCGACTGGGAGAAGCTGACGGCGGTCGTCACCGGCCACGGCCCAGCCTCGCAGGAGCGGCTGGCGTTCCGGCGGCTCTCGCGCGCCGACGTGGACTGGGTGTCGCGCGTGATGCTGCCGGAGGCTGCTTGATCTACGAGGTCTTCAGGCAGGAGCGGAAGGGCCAACCGTTCGTCCACGGCGGCTCGTTCCACGCGCCCGACCAGGCGTTCGCCGACGCCTACGCGCGCGAGTTCTACGCCCGGAGGCAGGAGTCGGTCGCGCTCTGGGTCGTGCCGCGCGAGCAGATCGTGGAGATCGACGAGTTTCCGGACGAGTTCGACCTCAAGTACCGCCGCGTCGACGGCTACTCGATCAAGGCGCGCCTTGCGATCGCGCGGGAACGCGCCGGCTCTGCGACTTCCCCGGGCACGGACGGCGGCTAGCGGTGGACTTTGTGTTGAAACAACACAAGGATCGGTCCGCCTCCTCGATTCGAGGCGGTGAGCCGAACCGTCGCGTTCGCGAGAGGCTTGTGTTGTTCCAACACAAGCTCGCTCCGTGACCCGTCCGCGCACCGACCTCCTGCTCGAACTGGCTGACGACGAGCTGATCCTCGGCTGGCGCGACTCGGAGTGGACCGGGATCGCCCCGTTTCTCGAGGAGGACGTCGCCTTCTCGTCGATCGCGCAGAACGAGATCGGCCATGCGCGCGCCCTCTACGAGCTCGCCGCGCGCGACCTCGGCACTGATGCCGACGTGCTCGCCTTCGACCGGCGGCCCGAGGAGTACTGCTGCGCGCCGCTCGTCCAGGCGGGGCTCGTCGGCGACTGGGCGGGCACGATCGCCCGCCACTTCCTTTACGAGGCCGCAGACGCAGTACGAATCGAGGCGCTGAAGGCGAGCCCCGACGCCGAGCTCGCGGGAATCGCGGCCAAGATCGACCGCGAGGAGACCTATCACCGCCTCCACGCGGAGATGTGGGAACTGCGACTCCGCGACGAACCGCGCTTCCGAGCCGCTTTCGAGGTGCGGTGGCCGCTCGCGCTCGGCGTACTGGCACCGGATCTCCGGCCGCGGCTCGCCGAGCGAGTGGGCCGGGAGGAGGTCGAGCCCGTCGAGCGCTCGACTCCCGGGACTGAGTTCGAAGCGCTCTGGAACGAGATGACGATGGTGCGCCGATCCGCGCCCACGGGAGCCCAGTGGTAACCGAGGCCGCCGTCTGGGAGGCGCTCGCCGAGATCCCCGACCCCGAGATCCCGGTGATCTCGCTCGTCGACCTCGGCGTCGTCAAGAGCGTCGAGATCGAAGGCGAGCGCGTTCGCGTCGAGTTCACCCCCACGTTCATGGGCTGCCCGGCGCTCGAGGCGATGAAGGGCCAGATGGAGGCGGCGATCGAGGGACTCGGCGCCGAGCCGCGCGTCGACGTCATCCTGGACGACTCCTGGTCGACCGACCGGATCAGTATCGAAGGCCGCGAGAAGCTCCGCGTCGCCGGCTTCGCTCCGCCCGCCCCGCGCTCCGACGGCCCGACGACGCTCGTCCAGCTCCAATCGAAGGCGTTCCGTTGCCCCTACTGCGGCTCGAGCAAGACGCGGCTCGACAACATCTTCGGCCCCACCCCGTGCCGCTCGGTCCGCTACTGCGAGAGCTGCCGCCAGCCGTTCGAGCAATTCAAGACGATCTAGCGGCCCGCGCGCAGCGCGGCGAGCAACTCCTGGTGGCGGCGCTCCTCGTCGGGCATGCCCTCCTCCTCCGCCGGATGCGTCAGCCGCCGCATCACGGCGTGCATCGGCTTGACGATGAAGACGAAGACGGCCGCGGCGATCGCGACGAACTGGATCGCGTCGGTGATGAACGAGCCGTACCGGAAGACCGAGTCGTTGATCGTAAAGGTGAGGCCGCGGAAGTCCGGCTCGCCGAAGATCATGGCGACGATCGGCATCACGAGGTTCTCGACGAGGGAGTTGACGACGGCGGCGAACGCGAGTCCCATCACGAATGCGACCGCGAGCTCGACGATGTTGCCCCGGAGGACGAAGTCCTTGAATTCCTGTAGCACGGCACGCTCCTGACGGCGAGGGTTAGCGTCGGATCGCCGACCCTACAACGGCGCAGGATCGGCGACAATGGGCCGATGGCGATTACACGCACCTCGACGGCTAACCAGCCGCCGCCGCTCGTCGACTACAACCTGTTCGCGCAGGACCGGCCGCTTGTCGAGGCGCTGCGGCGCGAGAACGGCGGCGCCTTCGAGGAGCGCGTCGATGCGCTCGGACAGGCGCTCGGCGGCGAGCCGCTCGATTGGGGTCGCCTCGCGAACGAGCACCCGCCGCAGCTGCGCACGCACGACCGCTACGGCGAGCGGATCGACGAGGTCGAGTTCCACCCGGCCTGGCACCGGCTGCTCGGCGTCGGCGTCGAGTGGGGTCTCCACGCCCTGCCCTGGCGAGAGAACGCCGGCGGCGCGCATGTCGCCCGCGCCGCCGGCTTTATCCTGCTCGGCCAGGTGGAGGCCGGTGTCGGCTGCCCGCTCTCGATGACCTACGCCGCCGTGCCGGCGCTGCGTGCGGAACCGGCGCTCGCGGCGGAGTGGGAGCCGCGGTTGACCTCGCTCAGCTACGCGGATGGGGCGCTCTGCGGGATGGCGATGACCGAGCGGCAGGGCGGGTCGGATGTCCGCGCCAACGAGACGACCGCGCGGCGGAGCGGAGAGTCCTGGGA
The DNA here is from genome assembly GCA_024330215.1 of Candidatus Gaiellasilicea maunaloa. Taxonomy (GTDB): domain Bacteria; phylum Actinomycetota; class Thermoleophilia; order Gaiellales; family Gaiellaceae; genus Gaiellasilicea; species Gaiellasilicea maunaloa. The sequence continues at coordinate 17,115 of JANDLU010000018.1, read as the reverse complement.
ACTCGACGGGCACAAGTGGTTCTGCTCGGCGCCGATGTGCGACGTCTTCCTGGTGCTCGCCCAGGCGCCCGCCGGCCTTTCCTGCTTCCTCGTCGAGCGGCCGCAGCCCGGCTTCCGGATCGAGCGGCTGAAGGACAAGCTCGGCAACCGCTCGAACGCATCCGCGGAGATCCGGCTCGACGGCGCCGAGGGCCGGCTCGTCGGCGAGGAAGGCCGCGGAATCCGGACGATCATCGAGATGGTCGTGCATACGCGGCTCGACTGCGTGCTCGGCTCGACCGCCCTGATGCGCCGGGCGGTCGCCGAGGCCACTCACCACGCAGCGCACCGGGCCGCGTTCGGCCGTCTGCTCGTCGAGCAGCCGCTGATGGAGAACGTGCTCGCCGACCTCTGCGTCGAGTCGGAGGCGGCCACAGCGACGGCGCTCCGGCTCGCGCGCGCCTTCGACGAGGGCGACCATGCGTTCCGCCGGCTCGCAACCGCGGTCGCCAAGTTCTGGGTCTGCAAGCGGACGCCGCCGCTCGTCGCCGAGGCGCTCGAGTGTCTGGGCGGGAACGGCTACGTCGAGGAGTCCCAGTTGCCGCGGCTCTTCCGCGAGAGCCCGCTGAACTCGATCTGGGAGGGCGCCGGCAACGTGAATGCGCTCGACGTCCTCCGCGCGGTCGGGCGCGAGCCGGAGTCGGTCGCCGCCTTCCTCGCCGAGGTCGAGCTCGCGGCAGGCGCCGATGCCCGTCTCGATCGTGCCGTGGCGGAGCTGAAAGACGAGCTGGCCGATCGGGACGAGGTCGAGCTGCGAGCGCGCCGGCTCGTCGAGCGGCTCGCACTCACCTTGCAGGGCTCGCTGCTCGTCCGGCACGGCGATCCGGCGGTTGCGGACGCCTTCTGCGCCTCGAGGCTCCCCGGAGCAGGCGGTGTCTACGGGACGCTCCCTCGCGGCCTCGAGCTCGGCGCGATCGTCGAGCGGCACAGGCCGCGACTCGATGGGTAGGCTGGGTGAGTGGCCGTCGAGATCCACTACTGTCCCGTCTGAAGCAGCTATGACGTCCGGGCCGCGAGTCTCGCGGCCGAGCTGAACGACAACGGTTTCGCCGCCTCGATCGTCGAAGGCGCGCACAGCCAGTACGACGTGCTCTCCGACGGAAAGCTCGTCTTCTCGAAGCAGCAGGCCGGCCGCTTCCCCGAGCACGACGAGATCCTCGCCGCGCTCGCCGGCTGACCGACGGTGGATCGGTGGGCCAAGTGGCTGCTGGAGCGACGCTTCGGCGCTGGGCCGCCGCAGCCCGACCAGGCGGCTGGACTCAGCGTCATACGCGATCGGGTGCTCGACGGAGCGCGGCTCGAGGACGGCGCGCGGCTGCTCGATGTGGGCGCGGGCGACGGGCTGATCGCATTCGGTGCGATCGAGCGCGGCGCCCGCGAAGTGGTCTTCAGCGACATCTCGGACGACCTGCTCGAGCACGCCCGAGGGCTCGCCGCCTCGCTCGGCGTTCTCGATCGCTGCGCGTTCGTGCATGCGTCGGCCGACGATCTCTCGGCCTTCGAGGAGAGCTCGTTCGACGCCGTCACGACCCGGTCGGTGCTGATCTACGTGGAGCGCAAGCGCGAAGCGCTGGACGAGTTTCACCGGGTGCTGCGGCCCGGAGGGCGCATCTCGCTCTTCGAGCCGATCAACCGCTTCGGCGCCCGCTATCGGGTCGAGGAGACGTTCTGGGGCTACGCGCTCGACGACCTCCAGGAGGTGACCGCCAAGGTGCACGCCGTCTACGCCGCGCTCCAGCCGGACACCGATCCGATGCTCGACTTCGACGAGCGCGACCTGCTGGAGCTCGCGCGGGACGCGGGCTTCCTCCCGATCGAGGTCGATCTGAACGCACAGCTCGTGCGGCCTCCGGCGGTGAGCTGGGATCTGTTCGTCTCGATCGCGGGCAATCCCATGATCCCGTCGCTCGCGGAGGCCATGAACGAGGCGCTCTCGCTCGCAGAACGCGAGCAGCTGACGAGCCGGCTCCGGCCGCTCGTCGAGGCGGGCGGGGGTGTTAGCCACTCCGCAGTGGCCTATCTGACCGGCGCGAGACCGACCCAATAGAACCGCGAGCCGAGCTAGGCTTCGCTCGGCTCCGGCGGTCTCGCCACCGCCGGAGCCAACTACGAGTCGTGGCGCAGCTCGAGCAGCGCCTCGTATACGTGCGCCGCCGTGTCCGCCAGCCGCGACGCGAGCTCGACCACGTCTCGGTCGTAGCGGACACCGACGAAGATGACACCGGCGCGGTTGATGTTCAGCGAGTGCATCTCGACTACCTCGCGAGCGACCTCGAGCCACCCAGGGGGCTTGCCCGACGCTGCGACGGCCGCGCCTGCGTCGTCCAGACGCACGAGATAGCCGCGCCGGCGAGCGCGCACCCGAAAGCGGGAGCGAGCGGTCGCGGCCGCAACCGCAGCTGAGTGGTCGAGCTCCGTGAGAAACCGCTGGCGCAGGTCCCGCCACGAGCGAAAGCCGGATTCGAGGGCGACGACGTGCTGGGCGTCCGCGAGCACAAAACGCGCGCGGACACGGCTCCCCATCGCTCTTTCAGCCCTCGCGACGGCAATGGGGTCACCAACGCGAAACGCGCGCACGAGTGCCTTCGCGTCCCTGCGATAGACGTTCAAGCTCACGACGATCCTCCTGTGGCTCCCGGCGTCCGCCTCTACGGGTGCGACGAAGGACGTCATGTCGGATCTCTCTCGAGGTGGTAGACCTTTCCGCGGACCGGATGCGCCCCCGCGCGCAAAGGCAGCGTAACGGAGCAGGGACTCCTGCCGGGCGATCTGGATCAGGCGCCGGTGAAACGGGGCCGGCGCTTCTCGAGGAAGGCGGTCACGCCCTCGGCGAAGTCTGCGGTCTCGGTCGCTGCGCCCTGAAGCTCCGCCTCGAGCTCGAGTTGCTCGTCGAGCGAGGCGTCGTGGGCGTGGTCGAAGAGCCGCTTCGTCATCCCGATCGCGCGGGTCGGCGCCTCCGCCCAGGTGGCGCCGAGCTCGGCGGCGCGCGCGGCCAGCCCGTCGGCGGGGACGACCTCCGAGACGAGGCCCCACGCGTGCGCGTCGGCGGCGGTCAGCTTCCGGTTCGAGCTCATCCACTCGAACGCGCGCGCGAACCCGAGCAGCCGGTGGAGGAAGAACGAGCCGCCGGAGTCGGGAACGAGGCCGATCCCGACGAAGCCGGGGACGAAGGTGGCAGAGTTCGAGGCGATCCGCACGTCGCAGGCCGCGGCGAGCGAGAGTCCCGCCCCGGCGCACGGGCCGTTGACGGCGGCGAGTACCGGCTTCTCGAGCGCCCGAATCGCGCGGATGTTCGGGTGGTAGGTCTGCTCGAGCCGCTCGCGGATCGAGCCGGAGACCTCCTGGAACTCCTTCAGGTCCTGCCCGGCGCAGAAGCCGCGGCCGGCACCCGTGATCACGACCGCGCGAACGGCGGAGTCGGCAGCCTCGCCGAGGGCGGCGAGGAGCGCCGCGTGCAGGGCGCCGTTGAAGGCGTTGAAGACCTCGGGCCGGTTGAGCGTGATCGTGAGGACGGCGTCGTCCCGCTCAGTGAGGACTTCGGTCACACCGGCGACCCTACTCGAACGGATCGCGAACTATAGATGTGCGAGAACGTGCGGAAGTCGCGATCGCGCGTCCAGATCGGGCCGACCCCGGGTTACTTCTGGCGGTCGAGGAAGGCGCGGACGGCTCCCTGCGCCTCGTCGCCGAGCATCGACATCGCGAGCCAGTCGCGCGCATGCCCGACGGTCTCGTGCCAGGAGACGTCGCGCCACCAGTTGAGCTGCTGCTTCGCGTAACGGGTCGTCTCGGGCAGCTTGCGGGCGAGCTTCTCGACCCAGTCGTCGACGACGGCGTCGAGCTCGGCGGCGGGGACGGCCCTGTTGATCAACCCCCACTCCGCGGCCTGCAGAGCGGGGATCTCCTCGCAGAGGAGGATGATCTCGCGCGCGCGACGATCCCCGACCATGACCGGGAGCCACTGGGTCGCGCCGCCGGCCGGAACGGAGCCGTGCTCGAGCCCGACGTGGCGGATGAAGGCGTCCTCGACCATCACGGTCAGGTCGCAGCCCATCTGGAGCTCGTTGCCGCCGCCGACCGCGATTCCGTTGACGCGCGCGATCGTCGGCTTGCCGATCTCGCGCAGCCGGTCGTGCATGTCCTTGAAGGCGCCGAACCACTTCCAGTACGCGCGTGAGTTGCCGAGCAGGTCCTCGCCCCACGTGCGGAGGTCGGCGCCGACGCAGAACGCGCGGCCCGTACCGGTGACGACGACGACACGAATCTCGTCGTCCCAGGAGGAGTCCTCGAAGGCGCGGGCGAGCTCGCGCAGCATCTGGAAGTCGAAGGCGTTCAACACCTCCGGCCGGTTCAGCGTCACAGTCGCGCGCGATCCGGACTTCTCGTAGACGATCGTCTCGAAGCCGAGCTCCTCGGGCGTCAGCGGCTGCGGCTGCTTCGGCTCCGCCACTACGAGATGTCGGCGAACGTGACGGTGAACGGGATGCCCATCCCCGCCGCGTCCTGGCCGCTCGCGGCGAACTCCTCGGTGCGCGCGGCTGCCTTGAACGCGTCCATGTCGTCCCATTCGAACTCGGCGTAGTACGCGAACGCGGGCTCGCCGAACGGGGCGCCGAATGCCTTGCCGTGCCGGAACGCACGGCACTCGACCTTGTCGACGAACTCCTCAACGTGGCGCGCGTAGCGCTCCGCCTCCGGCTCGCGCTCGTAGAGGATCGTTGCCCGCACCATCTCCGCTCCTTTCGCTCGGGACCGCGGGGAGCGTATAGCTTGCGCCCGTGTCGGGAGCAACAGCTGCGGTGGTGGCGCTCGCGCTCGTGGCGGGTGTCGCCGGCTCGATCCAGGTTGCCGTGATGGGCCGCTTCGGGGAGCGGATCGGCTCGTTCGAGGCGCTCGTCGCGAACCTCGCCTTCTCGACGCTGCTCGCTCTGCTCGTGCTGCTCACGCTGCGCCAAGGCTTCGGCGGGATCGGAGGCGCGTTCCGCTCGCCGTGGTGGTACTGGCTCGGCGGCGGTGGCATGGGGGCGCTCGTCGTCTTCTCGATCACGGTCTCCGCGCCGCGGATCGGCGCGACTGCGACGATCGGCACCCTGATCGCGGGTCAGCTCGCGATGGGCGTCGTGATCGACCGCTTCGGCCTGTTCGGGGTCGACCAGGTCGAGCTGACCTGGCCGCGTGCCGCCGGCGTCGTCCTGCTCGGCTTCGGGGCCGGGCTGTCGCTCTATAAGAGTTAGGGGCCTGTCCTTCGATCGTCTACGCAGCACGGGGCAGGCACACGGTGAAGCAGGTGCCGCTGCCGGGCTCCGACTCGACCCAGATCGAGCCGCCGCTCTGGCTGACGATCCCGTGCACCGTGGCCAGGCCGAGCCCGGTTCCCTCGCCGACCGACTTCGTCGTGAAGAACGGCTCGAAGATCCTCTCCGCGAGCTGCACGTCCATCCCGACCCCGGTGTCCCGTACGGTCAGCGTCACGTAGGAGCCCGGCTGGAGGTCGCGGAGCTCGCGGCCGGATGCCGGCTCCAGCCCGCCGATCTCGAGGCTGGACGTGCGGATCGAGAGGCTGCCGCCGTCGGGCATGGCGTCGCGGGCGTTGATCGCCAGGTTCAGCAGCACCTGCTCGATCTGCGTCGGATCGGCGATCACCGGGCCGAGCTCGAGGTCCAGCGCCGAGGAGAGCACGATGTCGTCTCCGAGCAGGCGCGCGACCATCGAGGACATGTCCGAGATCACCTCGTTCAGGTCGAGCTCGCGCGGGTGGAGCACCTGCTTGCGGCTGAACGCGAGCAACTGCGACGTCAACTCCGCGGCCCGGCCCGAGGCGCGCTGGATCTGCTCGATGCTCTCGCGCACGGTCTCGATCTCGCCGGCCTCGAGCTCGAGCGCGCCGAGCTCGGCATAGCCGCCGATCGCCGTCAGGAGATTGTTGAAGTCGTGAGCGATCCCGCCCGCGAGGAGCCCGATCGATTCCAGCTTCTGCGCCTGCCGTAGCTGCTCGGCGACGCGCTCTCGCTCGCTGACGTCGCGGGCGAAGACGAGGGTCAACTCGGGCTCGCCGGCCGGGTTGCGCAGGAGCACGCTCGAGCCCTCGAGCAGCGCCCACGAGCCGTCCTTGCGCCGGATGCGCCGGATCGGCAACGACGGCGTCCTGCCGCGGAGCGCCAGCGGGGGATCGTCCGGATCGGCGAGGTCCGCGGCGTGCATCCCGACGAGCTCGTCGACGCGGTAGCCGAGAACGCGCTCGTGAGCGGCGTTCGCGTAGGTGAGCCGCCCTTCGAGGTCGAGCAGCGAGATCAGATCGTGCGAGTTCTCCAGCACCCGTCGGTACATCTCCTCGCTCCGCTGCACCTCGGAGTAGAGATGCGCGTTCTCGAGCGCGAGCGAAGCGAGCTGCGCGAACCGCTCGAGCAGAGCGACCTCCGAGCTCCCGAAGGAACGGTCGCGGTCGTCGTAGGCAAGGCCGAGCACGCCCTTCACCTCGCCGCCGGTGCGGAGCGGGACGCCCAGCACGGCGTGGAAGCCGGCCCCCTCGAACTGCGGAAGGCGGCCGCTCCAGCGGGCGTAGTCCGCTACCGCGAGCGAGACGCCCGTCTCCCAGACCCGGCCGGCAACTCCCTCGCCGCGGGCGACGACGCTGGTGGGCATCCGCTCGAACATCCCGAGTCGTACCTGGAGCTGTAGCGTCCCACCCTGGTCGTCGAGGAGATAGAGGTAGCCGTGCATCGTGTGCAGGAGCGAACGGGCGCTGTCGACGATCGACTCGAGCACACTGTCGAGGTCGAGCCGGTCGAGCAGGCCGAGGGTCGTGCGGTGCAGGGCCGCGAGCTCGCCGTTCCGACGCGTGAGCGTCTCCAGGTCCGCGGCTGCGCGCAAGGCCGCGCTCGCTTGATTGGCGAACGTCCGCAGGGCCTGAAGCCGCTCGCGCGAGGGCAGGAGCGAGTCCTCGGGATCGTCCGCCCAGACGAAGCCGATGAGACCGCCGGAGCGATCGACGAGGGGCACGATCAGCCAATGCCGATTCCACGCTCGCGGCCCGCGACCGTTCCGGACGGAGGCGTAGCTCGAATGCACGCGCACCCGCGGGGACGCAACCTCGCGCGGGAGCAGGTAGCAGCCTTCGATCTCGAAGTCGGGATCGAGGATCGCCTCGATCTCGGCCGCCGTGAGCTCGAACCCCAGGGCGTGGTCGTCCAGGCTCCAGCCGGCCGCTCCGCCGGGCACGAATCCTCCCGCCCCGTCCGCGATCGCGGCGACCACCTTCTCGAAGCCCAGCGCCTGCTGGATCCCGCGAGTGACCGCGCCGAGCACGGACTCGACGGTCTCGAGCCCGTTCAGGCGCGAGGAGACCTCGAGCAGGTTGGCGAGCGAGGCCCGGTCGCGTGCAGCCACGGCCGCCGCCTGCGCGGCGTCGATCGAGAGCGCGACGTGCGCGGCCACCGTCGCGAGCACCTCGAGCTCGCCGGGACCGGGCACGGCGCCCGATTCGGGGTCGTCCAGCGAGAGGATCCCGAGCAGCGAGCCGTCCGCACCCCGCATCGGAGCGATCAGCGCGTCTTCCGGATGCCATGGATCCGGCGCCTCGATCGCCGTCGGCTCGGGCAGGTACACGGTGCCGAACGCGCTCCAGTCGAGCTCGCCGTGGGGGATGAAGAAGACGCCGCCCCGCAGGAACCGGTCGTCGAGCAGCGGCGACCACGCCTCGTGCGTCGTCGTCGTCCCGAGCAGGAGCGCCCGCGCCTCGTCGCTGCCGTGAGCGGCCACGACCTGGAAATCGTTCCATCGAGGCCGGTAGAGATTGACGACGACGGCGTGGAAGCCGAGGCTCTCGCCGAGGATCGCAGCGATTCGCTCGAACATGACGGACGGCTCCTGCTCCACACGCTGAAGCCGGAGCATCTCGAGCAGGCCGCGCAGCTGGGGGAGCGTCGATTCGTTCAGGAGCGGCGGATTCATCCCTCCCGATGATCGGCATCCGCTCCGACGGCTTGAGAGCTCATTCAGGATGACGGTTCGCCGGCGGGTGCGCTGTGCGGCACAGCGGCCCCGACGGCTCAAGGCCTCATTCTGGTGACGAGCGCTCGAGCGTCGCCTTGGTCAGAGACCGACGATGTCGTCCGGGCGCACGGGGACCCGGGCGAGCTCGCGGCCGGTGGCGTCGCGAAGAGCGGAGACGATCGCGGCCGTGGAGACGACCGTCGGCGGCTCGCCGACGCCCTTCGCCCCATAGGGGGCACCGGGCTCGGGATCCTCGACGAGCACGCTCTCGACCGGTGGCATGTCGAGCGTCGTCGGGATCAGGTAGTCGGTGAAGCTCGCGTTCGTGATCAGGCCGTCGCGCGTCTGGATCTCCTCCATCAGAGCGAGACCGAGCCCCTGAGCGGTGCCCCCTTCGATCTGACCAGCGACCGCGAGCGGGTTGACTGCCTTGCCCACGTCCTGCGCCGTCCCGATCCAGACGACGCGCGTCAGCCCGAGCTCGACGTCGACCTCGACGACGACTCGCATCGCCGCGACCGCGAAGGCGACGTGAGCGCGGTCGCCCGTGATCTGGCCGGTCTCGGGATCGAGCGGGGTCGTCCGTGCGTGGCGATAGATCCGCTCGACGTCGACCTCGTCTCCCCCGGCCCGCTTCCGCTCCTCGAGCGCGGCGCGACACGCGAGCTGAACCGCGCCTGCGGCCATCCAGGTCATCCGCGAGGCGGACGCGGACCCGGCCGAGGCGACACTCGCCGTCTCGGGCGGTGCGAGTACGACATCGTCGGTGCCGAGCTCGGTACGGGCGACCTGGAGGATCACGTCGCTGACGCCCTGGCCGACCTCGGCTGCGGCGCAGTTGATCTCGGCTGACCCGTCGGCGCGCAGGATCACGCGAGCGGCGGTCGAGTCGTCGAAGCCCTCGGAATAGCAGATGTTCTTGAAGCCGACGGCGAAGCCGATCCCGCGCTGCACCCCCTCGCCGCGCGTCGTGTTGCCGGCGCCGCCGGGGAGACGAATCGCCTCGCGGGGAAGGCTCTCGGCTTGGGGCAGCGGGAGCGCGGCGGCGCATCGGATCACCTCTGCGACCGGCAGCGAGCCCTCGATCTGCTGACCGGTCGGGAGGCGGTCTCCCGGTGCGAGCGCGTTCAACAGCCGCAGCTCGACGGGATCGATCCCGAGCTTCGTCGCGAGCTTGTCGAGCTGGGCCTCTCCGGCGAAACAGGTCTGGACGGCGCCGAAGCCGCGCATCGCCCCGCAGGGCGGGTTGTTGGTGTAGACGCACGTCGACTCGATCAGCGCGTTCTCGACCGCATAGGGTCCGAGCGCGAACGAGGCGGCGTTCGAGGTGACGGCGGTTGAGCTCGAGGCATAGGCACCGCCGTCGAGCAGGATCCGTATCCGCACGTTGACGAGCTTCCCAGCACGTGTGGCACGATGCTCGCACCAGATCCGAGCCGGATGCCGATGGATGTGGCCGACGAAAGACTCCTGGCGGTTGTAGACGATCTTGACCGGGCGGCCCGTCCGGAGTGCGAGGAGGGCGCCGTGGATCTGCATCGAGAGATCCTCGCGGCCGCCGAAGGCTCCGCCGACGCCGCTCAGGTGGATCCGGACCATCTCCGGCGGCAGCCCGAGGCACGGCGCCACCTGATCGCGGTCGACGTGGAGCCACTGGGTGGCCACATAGACGTCGACGCCGCCCTCGCCGTCCGGGACCGCGAGGCCCGACTCGGGGCCGAGGAACGCCTGGTCCTGGATCCCGATCTCGTAGACGCCCGCGACCGATACCTCGCCCTCGGCCTCCGGGTCGCCGTGCCGGATCACCATCGTGCGGACGACGTTCGGGCGTGGGTCGTCGCGATAGCCGTGGCTCATCGTGGGTCTGTCCGGGTGGAGCGGCTCCTGCTCGAGCGCCCGCTCCATCTCGGTGACAGGCTCGAGCGGCTCGTAGACGACCCGGACCGCGGCGGCCGCGCGGCGCGCCTGCTCGGGCTCCTCGGCGGCGACGAGGGCAACGGCCTCGCCGAAGTAGCGCACGCGGTCGGAGGCGAGCACCGGCTGGTCGGCGAACTCGAGCCCGTAGTTCTTCTGACCCGGCACGTCCTCGTGGGTGAGGACGGCGTGAACGCCCGGCAGCCGCCGCGCCTCGGAGGTGTCGATCTCGACGACACGCGCGTGGGCGTGCGGGCTGCGGACGGTCTTCCCCCAAAGCATCCCGGCGGCGTGAAGGTCGCTCGAGTAGGCGAACTCGCCGGTGACCTTGGGGACGCCGTCGTGACGAGTAGCGGGATCGCCGACACGGCCCGGCTCCAGCCTGCGAGTGGGCGTTCGGCTCGGAGTCCGCCTCGGCGTCCGGGTAGGGATCGTGCTCATGAGAACCGACACGCTCTTGGCACGCCGGCGTTGCAAAGGACAGGCCTCGCGAGCGTTACGCTCAGAGCGGGGAGGAGGAGCGGTGGCCCCCAAAACGACGCGGTGCCACGGTCAGCGCACCTGTCCGTTCGGGCCAAGTCGTTCCTCGCCGCGGCCTTCACGAGCGGGCTGCCAGGCGAACCGCGTCGAAGATCTTCGCGTACCCGGTGCAGCGGCAGAGATTGCCGGAGAGCGCTTCCCGCATCTCGTCGTCCGAGGGGTCGGGATTCGCCTCGAGCAGCGCCGCGGTCGCGACCACGAGGCCGGGGGTGCAGAAGCCGCACTGGACGGCTCCAGCCTCAACGAACGCACGCTGTACGCGGTGGAGCTCCTCGCGGTCGGCGAGCCCCTCGACCGTCGTCACCTCGTGGCCGTCCGCCTGAGCGGCCAGCACGAGGCACGCACAGACGAGCGCACCGTCGAGCAGCACCGAGCACGAGCCGCACTCGCCCTGCTCGCACGCGTTCTTCGATCCCGGCAGCTCGAGCGTGTCGCGCAGCGTCGTCAGCAGACTCTCGCCGGCCCAGACGTCGGCCTCTCGCGGCTCTCCGTTGACGGTCAGGCGAATCTTCACGCCCCGATCCTCATGCCAGACACCGCTCCATGGCACGTTCCGCCAGAACCCGCAGCGCATGCCGCCGATAGATCGCCGTGCCGCGGACATCGTCGATCGGCGAGGCGGCCGCGGCAACCGTGTCGGCGAAGTGGTCGCGCTCCTCGAGCGGCGCGGTCACGAGCCCGACGACCGGGCCCGAAGAACCGTAGGCGGCCCGCAGCTCGCCGCGCTCTCGGTCGGCGACGAGCGCGAGCGAGCAGACGGCGATCACCATCGCGTTCCGCGGCCCGACCTTCATGAAGGTCTGCGGCTGGGCGCTCGGCAGCAGCCGCACGGCGAGCACGAGCTCGTCCGGCTCGAGCGCATTCCGTTTCGGCCCGACGAGGAACTCCGAGAGGGGCAGGCTCCGAACCCCGCGAAGACTGCCGAGCTCGACCTGCGCGCCCTCCACGAGCAGCGGCGGCAGCGCGTCGCCCGCCGGCGAGGCGGTTCCCAGGTTGCCGCCAAGCGTCCCACGCGTTCGGATCTGCGGCGAGCCGACCGTGCGCGACGCCTCCGCGAGCGCCGGCACGAGCTCTGCCAAGGGCGCCCGCATCGCCTCGGCGTAGGTGAGCCCCGAGCCGAGCCGCAGCGTCCCGTTCTCGCGCGACCAGCCCCGCAGCTCTGGGACCTCGTTCAGGTTGAGGAGCGTCTCGGGGCGCGCGCGATCGAAGTTCAGCTCGACGAGGAGATCGGTGCCGCCGGCGATCGGACGCGCGTCGGGCCGCTCGGCCTTGACGCTGAGCGCCTCGTCGAGGGAACGGGGGGTGAGGACCTCCACGGCTCGGAAGAGTACGGTACTCGGGCATGAAATCCCTGCTCGCGCACGCGCACGTGGTCACGATGGACGACGCGGGCACCGAGCATCCGGATGGCTGGATCCTCGTCGAGGACGGCTTCGTCACCATGACCGGCGCGGACGAGGAGCCGGCGGCGGACGAGCGCAGCGATCTCGCCGGCGCGGTCGTGACGCCCGCGCTCGTGAACACGCACCATCACCTCTACCAGACCCTCACTCGCGCCCGTGCACCGCAGGGAACGCTCTTCGAGTGGCTCGTCGAGCTCTATCCGACCTGGGCGCGGCTCGATGCCGAGGCAGAGTACGCGGCCGCCCGCACGGGTCTCGGCGAGCTCGCGCTCTCGGGGTGCGGCACCGTGTTCGACCACCACTACGTCTTCCCGCACGGCGAGCAGGGCCTGATCGAGGCGGAGCTGCAGGCGGCGCGGGAGCTCGGTGTCCGGATCGTCGCCTCCCGCGGCTCCATGGATCTCGGCGAGTCCAACGGCGGCCTGCCACCGGACTCCGTGGTCGAGACGCTGGATGAGATCCTCGAGGACACGAAGCGCCTCGCCGCGCTGCACGAGCCCGGCCCGGGCGCGCGCGTCCAGATCGCGGTCGCCCCTTGCTCGCCGTTCTCGGTGACACGCGAGTTGATGACCGAGTCGGCAGCGCTCGCGCGCAAGCTCGGGCTGCAGCTGCACACGCACCTGGCCGAGACCGTCGAGGAGGAGGCGTTCTGCCGCGAGCGGTTCGGCTGCTCGCCCGGCGAGTACCTCGAGCAGCTCGGCTGGCTGGCCGATGACGTCTGGTGCGCCCATTGCGTCCACCTCGCCGACGCCGAGATCGGCCGCTTCGCCGACGCGGGAACCGGCGTCGCCCACTGCCCGAGCTCGAACCTCCGGCTCGGTGCCGGGATCGCGCCGGTGCGCAGGCTGATCGATGCAGGCGTCCGCGTCGGCCTCGGCGTCGACGGCTCCGCCTCGAACGAGCGCAGCGACCTCTTCCTGGAGGTGAAGCAGGCGCTGCTCGTAGCGCGTGGAATCGGCGGGCCGGCGGCGCTGACGTCACGCGACGCGCTCCGGCTGGGCACACGCGGCGGAGCGGCGGTGCTCGGACGCAACGACATCGGCGAGCTCTCGCCCGGCAAGTGCGCCGACCTCGCGGTCTGGCGGACGGACGGACTCGAGCTCGGCGGCGCGGCGGATCCCGTCGACGGACTCGTCTTCTCCGGGCCGCATCGCGTCGACCGGCTGTACGTCGGCGGCGAGCTCGTCGTCGACGACGGCGCGCTCGTCCGGGCGGACGAGCGGGAGATCGCGCGCCTCCATCGGGTCCAAGCGCGAAGATTCCCCCAATGAGACGACGAGCATGACCTCGATCTCGACACATGTCCTCGACACGGGGGCCGGTGAGCCGGCCGCCGACGTCTCGGTCGAGCTCTATCGCGGCTCGAGGCTCGTAGCGGTCGCGCACACCGACGAGTACGGGCGCGCGCGGCTCGGCGACGACCTCGACCCCGGCACGTATCGGCTCGTCTTCCACCCACCTTCGCCGTTCTTCACGCGCGTCGAGCTGGAGGTCGAGCTCGGCGACGGCCACTTCCACGTACCGCTCCTCGTCTCCCCCTACTCGTGCGCGAGCTACCGCGGCAGCTGAGCGCCGCCGAGCTGGCGCCGCTCTTCTCGGGGCGGACGCGGCTCGTCGAGGAGCTGGCTGCGCGAGACGACCCGCTCGCCGTCGCCGAGGAGGTCGCGCTCGCGCTGCCCGACGAGGACCAGTTTGCCGCGCTGGCCGCGCACCCACGGATCGGCGAGCGCTCGCCCGAGCAGCACGGCGGGGACGCGCATGTGCTCGCCGAGCTCGCCCGCCTGAACGAGGAGTACGAGCGACGCTTCGGCTTCGCCTTCGTCGTCTTCGTGGCCGGCCGCCCGCGCGAGGAGCTCCTGCCCGTGCTCCGCGAGCGGCTCCGCCGGAGCCGGGAGCAGGAGCTCGAGACTGGGCTGCGGGAGCTCTGTGCGATCGCCCGAGTCAGATGGGAGCAGAACCGGTGGACGCGGACTACCTGAGAGACGTCGCCGACCTCGTCCTGCGCTTCCTCCACGTCGTCGCCGGGATCGCGTGGATCGGCGCGTCTTTCTACTTCATCCGGCTCGACCTCGGCCTTGCGCCGCCGAGGGAGGCGAAGGAGGGCGTCGCCGGCGAGTATTGGGGCGTTCACGGCGGCGGCTTCTACCACTCGCAGAAGTACAGGGTCGCGCCGCCGAAGCTGCCGGAGCACCTGCACTGGTTCAAGTGGGAGGCCTATACGACGTGGCTCTCCGGCTTCGCGCTGCTCGTCGTTCTCTACTGGACGGATCCCGACACGCGGCTGAGCGACCCTGCGGTTGCGGATCTGAGCGGCTGGCAGGCCGCGGCGATCTCGGGCGCGGGGCTCGTACTCGCCTGGCTCCTCTACGACGCTGCTTGCCGCGTGCTCCGTGACGACCGGGCCGTTGCGGGCTTCGTGACGGCACTCGTGATCGCCTCGGCCTGGGCGGCCGGCGAGCTCTTCGCCGCCCGCGCCGCCTATCTCCAGGTCGGCGCGATGCTCGGAACGATCATGGCCGCGAACGTCTTCTTCACGATCATCCCCGCCCACTGGGAGCTCGTCCGCGCGAAGCAGGAGTTCCGCGAGCCCGACCCCGCACCGGGCCTGCGAGCCAAGCAGCGCTCGGTGCACAACAACTACCTGACCCTCCCGGTCGTCTTCACGATGCTCGCCGGGCACTTCGCCTTCACCTTCGGCAGCGGGTACGCGTGGCTCGTCCTCCTGGCGCTCTTCGCACTCGTCGCCGTAATCCGCCACTTCTTCAACCTCTGGCACCAGGGGCGTCGCGCGTGGTGGATCCCCGCTGCGGTCGGGATCGGCGCGGTCGCGCTCGCGGTAGTGCTCGCGCCGGAGGACACGCCCGCCGTCGCGCGACAGGTCACCGACGCCGAGGCCGAGGCGATCGTGACCGAGCGCTGCACCGAGTGCCACGTCGGCCCCTCGGCGCCGAACGGCGTCCGCCTGGAGACGCTCGACGGGATCCGGGCCAACGCGTCGCTGATCGGGAGCCAGGTCTCCTCCCGCGCCATGCCGCCCGGGAACGCCACCGGGATGACCGACGAGGAGCGCGATCTCCTCGTCGCGTGGGCGGCCGGCGCGAGGTAGGTTCCGCCCCGCTAGATTCAGACCGTGCTCGAGATCACCGCCGCCGGAATGCGCTTCCTCGCCCGCTTCGAGGACGAGCTGGCGCCGCAGACGGTCGCCGCGTTCAAGGGGATCCTCCCGCTCGAGGACAGGATCATCCACTGCCGTTGGAGCGGCGAGTCGAACTGGATCCCCTGGGGCGACCGCGAGCTCGGGATCGGGCCCGAGAACGCAACCAGCTATCCCCATCCCGGCGAGCTCGCGCTCTACCCGGGCGGCCAGAGCGAGACCGAGCTCCTCTTCCCCTATGGCTACTGCAGCTTCGCGAGCAAGGCGGGCCACCTGTGGGCGAACCACTTCGCGACGCTCGTCCAGGGACAGGAGCAGCTGAGGGAGCTCGGCCGGGTGACGCTCTGGGAGGGCGCGCAGGAGATCTCGTTCCGCGAGGCCTGACGTGGCGACGATTCGCTACCTCGTGCACGACGTCGACGCGGCCGTCGCATTCTACGTCGACCAGCTCGACTTCGAGCTGGAGCAACGGATGGGACCAGCATTCGCGGCCGTGAAGCGGGACGACCTGTCGCTGTGGCTGAGCGGGCCACGCAGCTCGGCGGCGCAATCGATGCCGGACGGCCGAGAGCCCGAATCGGGCGGCTGGAATCGCCTCGTCGTCGAGGTCGACGCGATCGAAGAGGTCGTGGAGCGGCTGTGCAACGCCGGTGCCCGGTTTCGCAACGCCGTCCTGGCGGGCGTCGGCGGCAAGCAGATCCTCGTCGAGGACCCGGCCGGGAACCCGGTCGAGCTATCGAGCCGGCCTGACGACTTAGGGGCCTGTCGAAAGGTGGATCAGGGCGCCTGGCGACCACTTTTCGGACAGGCCCGTAGTGTTGTTCCAACACTACGTTTCTTCGAGTCGGAGGTCGAAGCCGGCGGCGCGTGGACGTTGACCATCCGCACGACCGCGTCGCCGAGATTCGCGAAGGTGTGCTCGACGCCCGGCGGAACGAGGACGAACACAGCCGGACCGGCGACGACCTCTTCGCCTCGACCCCGAACGTCAGCTCCGACGCAGGATCCGAGTGCGAGAGCCGCCGCGACGGCCAGCGGCACCGTCCGCAGGGGGAGGACGAAGAGCATTGGCACGAGCAGGAGCTGAGTCGGCACCGACGCACCGGGTGAACAGCTCGAACTCGAGCCGAGAGACGACCGCGTAACGGCGATGAGCAAGCCGATCAGTAAGAGGCTTGGCTGCCGCTGACCCGGCCCGAGCCGGGTCCGCCGGGGTGAGGATCAGGAAAGCGCGAGCAAGACGTAGGCGTCGACGACGTCCGCTTTGCCCTTGACCCGCAATCCGCTCTTCGCCTCGACCGACGCGCCGGCCGGCAGCTTCCGGTACGTCTTCGCGCCGATCAGCACCCCGCCGGGTGGAGCGAGACTCTCGAGACGCGAACCGGTGTTGACGGTGTCGCCCACCAAGGCGTAGGCGACGTGCCCGTCGCCTCCGATCTCGCGAAATACTGCTTCGCCACTGTTGACGCCGATGCGCAGGCGCGGCCAATCCGGACGCTCGTCGGCGAGAGCGGCGAAGGTCCGTTGGAGCGCGAGAGCCGCACGCGAAGCCCGTAGCGCATGGTCGGGCTGGTCGCCGCGGCTGTTGAAGGTGGCGACGATCCCGTCGCCGATGAACTTCTCGACCTCCCCTCCGAACCGACGCGTGATCAGCGGCGCCGCGGTACCCCAGTACGCATTGAGCACTGCAGCGACGTCGACCGGCGCCGACCGCTCCGCGAAGCTCGTGAACCCGACGAGATCGCCGAGGACGCTGATGTCCTGATGGCGCTCGCGCGTCGACGAAAGATAGAGATGCCGGAAGCGCTCGTCACGCCATTCGCGACGAGCCGCAAAGCCTATGATCAAATAGGCGAGCACGATCAGGCCGTGCCATTCCCACCAGCTCGCGTGCCACTTGCGCTCCCCCGTGACCGCAACGCCGATCATCGCCTCGGACAGCAGCAGGAAGCACGCGATGACGGCCGTCGGGAGCAACTTGGGACGATGCCGGAAGATCGCCCAGTAGCGGACGGCGCTCGCCGCATAGACGATCGTGCCGACGACCGCCATCACGACGAGCACGCCTCCCCT